>DASXUN010000012.1:0-300000 GCA_036504815.1 Gemmatimonadaceae bacterium
CCGACCGCGGGGCGGCGCGCCCCCCCGGGGCGCGCCGCCGCTCAGTGCATGGCCGCAGTGCGGACCTACTCGCCGCGCTTCACCTCGTCCCACATGGCGTCGAGCACGGAGAGCCCCGCGGTGCGCACGTCGATACCGCGCGCGGCCGCGAGCACCTCGATCGCCTCAAAACGGCGCTGGAACTTGGCATTGGCGCTGTCGAGCGCGAGGGCCGGGTGCACGCCGCATTTCCGGCACAGGTTCACCACGGCAAAGAGCAGGTCGCCCAGTTCGCCCTCGAGCGCCGCGTGCCGAGGGTCGCCGCTCGGCACGCCATGCGTCGGGAACTCGTGGCCCTCCCGCTCGATCAGTTCCGCCACCTCCTGCAGCTCCTCGCGCACCTTGTCCGACGGTCCCTTCGCATCAGGCCAGTCGAACCCGACGCCGGCCGCCCGCTCCTGCAGGCGATGCGCACGATGCAGGCTGGGCAGTCCCTGCGGCAGCCCCTCCGCCAGCGACTTGCGCCCCCGCGCCTTCATCTGCTCCCACGGTTCGCGCTTCGAGTCGTCCGCGAGGTCCCTGTTGTCTCTCTGTTGTCTCTCTGTTGTCTCTCTGTTGTCTCTCTGCCCGTACAGCCACGGATGCCGCTTCACCATCTTCGCCACTAAAGAGCCCGCGACGTCGCCCACGTCAAACGCGCCCCGCTCCTCGGCGATGATCGAGTGGAAGAGCACCTGCAGCAGCACGTCGCCCAGTTCGCTGCACGTCGCCGCGTCGTCGCCGGCCATCAGCGCGTCGTCGAGTTCGTGCATCTCCTCGTTGAGGTAAGGGCGCAGCGAGGCGTGCGTCTGCGCCCGGTCCCAGGCGTCGCGGGTGCGCAGGTCCCGCATGATGGCCAGCGCGTCGTCGAGCGTCTTCTTTTCTTGCATCGCCACCCTCACGGCCGCTAACTTTTCAGGTTCCAATGAACACGCAATCTACAGCGGCGGAAACGACGCGCGCCTGGGTCGACGTCGACCTCGGGGCGCTGGTGCGCAACGGGACCGCATTGCAGCGGCATGCCGGCGTCCCGCTCGTCCCCATGGTAAAAGCGGACGCCTACGGCCTCGGCGCCGTGGCCTGCGCCCGGGCCCTCGAGCGCCTCGACCCCCACGGGTTCGGCGTGGCGACCGTGCGCGAGGTCGAGGAGCTGCGCGACGCCGGGATTGACCGCCCGATCTACGTCTTCTCGCCCTTGCTGCCGTCGGACTTCGCGGCGGCGCGCGCCGCGCGGGCCACCGTCACGCTGGGTGATCCCGCGGCGATCTCCGCCTGGGTGGAGAGCGGCGGCGGGACGTGGCACCTGGCCATCGAGACCGGCATGCACCGCGCCGGCATTCGCTGGGACCAGGTGGGCCAGGTGACGGATCTCGTCCGGGCGCATCCGCCCGCCGGCGCCTTCACGCATTTCCATTCGGCCGAGCGGAATGACGGATCGTGGGAGCGCCAGGAGGCGCGATTCCGCGAGGCGCTCGCCGCGCTCCCGGCACCGCCAGCGCTGCTGCACGCACAGAACAGCGCCGGTATCGTGCGCCGCGGCACGTCACCCTGGTCGTTCGCGCGCCCGGGGGTCTTCCTGTACGGCGTCGGATCGGGTGACGGCGCGCCACTCTATCCCGAACCCGTGGCGCACGTGCGCGCCCGCGTCCTCGAGACGCACGACCTGCAGGATGGCGATACGGTGAGCTATCTCGCGACCTGGCGGTCCGTCGGACCTCGCCGCGTGGCGACGCTCGGCATCGGGTACGCCGACGGCTATCGGCGGGCGCTGGGGAACAAGGGACCGGCGCTCCTCAACGGCGCGCGCACCTGCATTGCCGGCGTCGTGACGATGGACATGACCATGATTGACGTCAGCGACATCGCGTGCCGAACCGGTGACATCGTCACGCTCGTCGGCCGGGACGGTGACGACGTCATCACGGTGGAGCAGGTGGCCGAGTTCGCCGATTTCATGTCGCCCTACGAGGTGCTGACCGGACTGCGGCAGCGCCTGCCGCGCCGCTATCACGAGCAGGTGCCGTGAGCCGCCGCGCCTGCATTCTCGTGCTGGACGGTGTCGGCATCGGCGAGGCGGCCGATGCCGATGAGTATGGAGACGAGGGATCGCATACCCTCGCCAACACCGCGCGCGCCGTGGGCGGGTTCGACCTGCCGAACCTCGAGCGCGCGGGGCTTGGCAACCTCGCCCCGATTGCCGGGCTGTCGGTCGTTGCCGCGCCCACTGCGGCGCACGGCGTTCTGTGCCCGATGTCCAAGGGCAAGGACAGCACCACCGGACACTGGGAGCTGGCGGGGGTGCATCTGGCCAGGCCGTTTCCCACGTACCCGCAAGGCTTCCCGCAGGACGTCATCGACGAGTTCTCGCGGCGCACCGGCCGCCCCTGCCTCGGAAATGTCGTGGGCAGCGGAACGGCCATGCTCGACCAGTTTGGCGCCGAACATGTGCGCACCGGGGCCTGGATCGTCTACACTTCCGCCGACTCCGTCTTCCAGGTGGCGGCGCACGAGCACATCGTGCCGCTCGCGGAGTTGCACGAGGCCTGTGCCCGCGCCCGGGCCATGCTGGTCCCGCCACATAACGTGTCGCGGGTGATCGCGCGCCCCTTTGTCGGCCGGGACGGCGCCTGGGAGCGCACCAGGAACCGGCGCGACTTCTCCGTGGAGTCGCCCGACCCCACGCTCCTCGATGCCCTGGCCGTCGCCGGCATTTCGCGCACCGGGGTCGGGAAGGTGGACGATCTCTTCGCCCGGCGGGGGCTGGAGGGGGGGCATACGGCCTCCAATGCCGAGGGCATCCGGCGGATTCTCGACTGGTTGGGCCATAGCGATGGGTTCTGCTTCGCCAACCTAGTAGATTTCGACCAGTCCTTCGGGCACCGAAACGACGCTCCGGGGTTCTATGGAGCGTTGCGGGAATTTGATGCCGCCTTGCCCGACTTGACGCACGCCCTTCGTGAGGATGACCTGCTGTTCATAACCGCTGACCATGGCAACGATCCGACGACTCCGTCGACCGACCATGCCCGGGAGAATGTTCCCGTGCTGGTGTTCGGTCCGCGGGTGCGTCCCGTCGCGCTCGGCTTGCGACCGACCTTCTCCGACCTCGGCGCGACGGTGGCCGACTGGATGGGTCTTGAATTCCGCGGGCGCGGCACGTCGTTCCTTCCGGTGATGCTCGGCTGATGCCAGACGCCCGCACGCTCGCCGCGCTGCGCGCGGCTGCCCTGGCCGCCATGGAGCAGGCGTACGCGCCGTACTCGAAGTTCCGGGTCGGGGCCGCGCTGCTCACGCCGGAGGGCGACATCATCGTCGGGTGCAACGTCGAGAACGCGTCGTACCCGGCCGGCACCTGCGCCGAGCGCGCGGCGATCGGCGCTGCGGTGGTGCGCGGGGTGCGCGCATTCACGCACGTCGTGGTGGCCACCGAGGCGAGCACGCCCACGCCGCCGTGCGGGATCTGCCGCCAGGTGTTGCATGAATTCGCGCCGACCTGCCAGGTCATCAGCGTGACCCGCGGCGGCGCCGAGGCCGAATGGCCCCTGGCGGATCTGCTGCCGTATGCCTTTGAGTCTTCGTCGCTGCGAGACGCATGATCAGACTTTCCCCCCGTCGCGCGTTCCTGACGCTCGCCGCCGTGCTGTTCGCGGCGACGGCCGGCGCGTGCTCTGAACAACTCGACGCCGGCAGCGCCTGTCCGTCGCTCTGTCCCGGATTGGCCGTGCCGCTCAAGGACACGGTGCTCTCGCCGGTGGTGGCGTACGACACGACGCTCGTCGGCTATCCCTCCGTCGGCTCCGAGGAAGGGATCCCGCTGGCGTGGCGCGGCGACACCCTCGATGTGCGCGGCGTCCTGCGCTTCGACACGCTGGCGCAGCGCTACACGCCGCCCAACGACACCTCGCGTCCGGTCACGCGCGTCGACACCGCGGTCCTGCGCATGCGGCTCAACCTGACGCAGAGCCGGTTGCCGTCCTGGGTGCGGTTCGAGGTGTACGACGTGGACGACACCACGGCCAGCGACAACGATACGCCGGCGCTGCTGGCGCTGTTCACGCCGGGCCGGCTGGTCACGTCGCGCACGCTGACGCGCGCCGAGATCACCGACTCGCTGCGCTTCCCGCTGTCGGGGGCCTGGCTGCTGCAGAAGATGCACAGCTTCTCCCGCGTGCGCTTCGGGCTGCGACTCGTGGCGTCGGGGCCGGTCTCGCTGCGCGTGCACACGGTCGAGACGGGACTCCCCGCCGAGATCCGCTACTACGTGTCGCCGGACACCGCCGTGCATCAGGTGGTGACCGCGCTGTATTCCAAGACGCCGCCCGAGCCGGCTTCACTGGCGTCGGACTATCGGGATTACAGCGTGGTGGCGCGCAACGCGCTGCCCGGCTGGGGGCCGCTGGCGCTTTCCACCGGTGGGGTGCCGGCGCGGCGCTCGTATCTGCGGTTCGTCATTCCCAAGTGGCTGCTCGATTCCACGACCATCGTGCGGGCGACGCTCGAGCTGACGCAGTCGCCGCAGCGGAACTTCGATCCGACCGACTCGGTGACGGTCTTCGGCCAGGCCGTGGCGGCCACCGGGCTCATCACCGACGTGCGTCGTTCTACGCAGATCCTGATTCCGGCGGGCATGTTCGTCACCGACTCGATTCGTGTCGCGCCGGCCGACAGCGGCGTGCGCACGCTGGAGATGAATGGGCTCCTGCGGGTCTGGAAGTCGGCGACGGACACGTCGCGGACGGCGCCCCAGCGCGCGATCGTGCTCCTGCAGCGCGAAGAAGGGCTGCACGGCGGCGAGGTGCGCTTCTTCAACTCCCGCGCGTCCGCGGCGGTGCGTCCGCGCCTGCGCGTCAGCTACATCCCCCGCGTCGACTTCGGAGTGCCATGATGCGCCGCCTCTTCCTGACGGCATTCCTGGCCGCCGCCTGCTCGACGCCATTGCTGGCGCAGGGCGCGCTCAGCCTGCAAGGCTTCGGCTATCCGACTGGTCAGCTCGGCACGCGCGCGGCCGGCATGGCGGGCGCCACTGCCGAAACCGATGCGACGTCGCCCATCAATCCAGGCGCCCTCCCCGGCGCCGGGCGCTCCAACTTCAGTTTCCAGATTGACCCCGAGTTCCGGCAGATCACGGTCGGCGGGCGGACGGTCAACACGAAGACGACGCGCTTCCCGGTGATCAGCATGGGGACGAAGGCCGGGACGCGCGGCTTCCTGGGCGTTTCGTTCTCGACGCTGCTGGATCGCACGTGGGACGCGTCGTATCGCGATACGGTGCTGGTGGCGGGCGATGCGGTGGGCTCGCGGGTGTCGACGACGGTGCGCGGCGCGATCAACGACGCCCGCGTCGCCTACGCCTGGCAGTTCAGCGAGCGGCTGCAGGCCGGCCTCGCGTTCAGCGCCTACACCGGCGCCAATCGCATGAGCCTCTCCCGCACGTTCGACGATACGTCGACCTTCGGCTCGCTCTCCCAGAACATGACGCTCTCGTACGGCGGATCGGCCGTCTCGGCCGGCCTGCTCTCGCGACCGGCCGCGCACGTCTACGTGGCGGCCTCGCTGCGCCTCGGCGGCGCGATGAAGACGCGCTCTGACGACTCGGTGGCGACGAAGGGGAACGCCCCCAACCGGTATGGCCTGTCCGTGACGTATGATGGCATTCCCGGCTCGCAGCTGGTGGCGCGCTTCAGTCACGAGGGGTGGTCGCGCATGCGGTCGCTGGGCAGTGCGGCGCTCGACGTCCGCGACGCCAACGACATCTCCTTCGGCGCCGAGGTGGCTGGGCCAAAGTGGCAGGGGATGCCCACGCAGGTGCGGCTCGGGGCGCGCACGCGCGGACTGCCCTTCGGATGGAACGGCCACGCCGTCTCGGAGCGCACCTTGGCGATCGGCGGCGGCGCGACGTTTGCCCGCGGCTGGGCGTCGCTCGACGTCAGCCTCCAGCGCAACGACCGGAAGGCCGGCGGAATGACCGAGAAGGGGACGATTCTCAGCGTCGGGCTCACCGTCCGTCCGTAACGCGATGCCGCCGGCCGGTGCGGAACTCCCCCCGCTCGTCCTCGTTGCCGACGATGTCGACGCCAACGTCGAACTGCTGGCCGACCAGCTGGCGGCCTTCGGGGTTCGCACGGTCGCCGCGCACGACGGACCGAGCGCGCTGGCGGCCTGCTTCGAGCAGTCGCCCGACCTGTGCATTCTCGACGTGTCGATGCCCGCCGGTGAACTCGGCGTGGACGATCGCGACACCGGCTTTGAAGTCTGCCGCCGCCTGAAGAAGGATCCGCGCACGGCGCGAATCCCGGTCATCTTCGTCACCGCGCTGAACGACACCGCCGATCGCGTGAAGGCCATTGAGGCCGGCGGGGACGATTTCCTGCTGAAGCCGCACAACCGACTCGTGCTCGGCGCGCGGGTGCGGTCCCTCCTCAAGCTCAAGAGCGCCACCGATGCGCTGGAGCAGAGCTATCGGACGCTGCGCGAGCTGGCCAAGGTGCGCGACGACCTGATGAAGATGATCGTGCACGACCTCAAGACGCCGCTCACGAGCGTGCTGGCCACCCTCGAGATGCTCCGTGAGGGCGACTACGGCCCGATGACCGAACGGCAGTACAAGGCCGTGTCGGAAGCCGAGGGCAAGGCTGAGGACCTACTGGGCCTCATCCAGGACCTGCTGGAAGTGTCACGCGTCGAGGAGACGCGCATTGCCGTGTCGCCGGAGCCCATCGCGCCGGCCGCCTTCCTGTCGGAACTGCTCATCGACTGGACGCCGCGCTTCACCGCCGAAGGGGCGACGATGGCCTACGAGGCGGCGGATGACGCGCCCGTCTTCAGTGCCGACAAGGCGCTGCTGCGCCGCGTCTTCGCCAACCTCGTGCAGAACGCGCTGTCGCACTCGGCCACGGCCGTGCACGTGGAGCTGGCCGCCGTGCGCGATCCGCAGGGGATTCTCTTCACCGTCACCGACAACGGCCCTGGCATCCCCGCCGAGTTCCAGGAAGTCATCTTCCGCAAGTTCGAGCAGGTGCGTGCGGCCAACGCGCCCAAGACCCGCAGCTCGGGACTCGGGCTCGCCTTCTGCCGCCTCGCCGTGGAGGCGCACGGCGGCCGCATCTGGGTGCGGTCGAAGGAGGCGGAGGGGAGCACGTTCTATATTCAGTTGCCGGTAGAGCCGAAGACGGCTGATTGAGGATTGGGCATCCGGATCCGGAACTCGGATCGCGACCGAGGACGGCGACCCGCGATAGAAACCGCCCGGCGTCGTTGCGCCACACCCGCTCCAATCGCCAATCGCTATCCTCCATCGCAGTCCACAATCCCGTTCCGAATTCCAAGTCCTAAGTCTCCCCTCCATGCCAAGCGTCTTCATCGAAACCTACGGCTGCCAGATGAACGTCAGCGATTCCGAGCTCATGCTCGGCAAGCTGGCGGCCGAAGGCTACGTGTCGGTGGCGGGTCCGGAGGGGGCGGATGTGGTGCTGCTGAACACCTGCGCCATCCGCGAGCATGCGGAGACGCGCGTCATCGGCCGGCTGACGGAACTGCGACGGTACCTCAAGCCCGATGCGGTGCTTGGCGTCACCGGATGCATGGCCCAGCGCCTCGGGCCGCGCCTGCTCGAGACCGATTCGCGGGTCTCGCTGGTGATCGGCCCCGACGGGTATCGCGCGCTCCCCGCGCTCATCGAGGGCGCGCGCAAGGGCGAGCGGATGATCGCCACCGACTTCGACCTCGAGGAACATTACGAGGACGTGCAGGCCAGCCGGTTCGACGGGGTGAAGGCGTGGATTCCGGTGCAGCGCGGCTGCGACTACCGCTGCACCTACTGCATCGTCCCGTACACGCGCGGCAGCGAGCGCAGCCGGCAGCTCGAGGACGTGGTGCGCGAAACGGAGGCGGTGGTGGCGCAGGGCCTCACCGAAGTGGTGCTGCTCGGGCAGACGGTGAACTCGTACCACGAGGACACCCGCGACTTCGCCGACCTGCTGCGCGCCGTGGGCGCCGTGCCGGGTCTCCGCCGCCTGCGCTTCACGAGCCCGCATCCCAACGACTTCAGCGATCGCGTGATCGCCGCGATGGCCGAGGTCGGCACGGTGTGCGAGCACGTGCACCTGCCCATGCAGAGCGGCTCGAGCCGCACGCTCAAGCGGATGTTGCGCCGCTATTCCCGCGAGGAGTACCTGGACTGCGTGGCGCGCCTGCGGGCGGCCATCCCCGGGCTCGGGCTCACGACCGACATCATTGTCGGGTTCCCCGGCGAGACCGACGAGGATTTCCACGACACGCTGAGCGCCGTCCGCGCCGTCGGCTTCGATGACGCGTTCATGTTCAAGTTCTCGGCGCGCGAGGGGACGCCGGCGACGCGGCTGCCGGCCGAGATGACCGTGCCGGACGAGGTGGTGGACGCGCGCTTCAACGAGCTGCTCACCACCGTGCGCGGCATCAGTCGCGACCGGAATTTCCGTCGCGTCGGCGAGCGGTGCGAAGTGCTCGTGGAGAAGGAAGCGCGCAAGGGCGAACTGCTGCAGGCGCGGTCGCGTGACTTCAAGACCGTGCTCATCCCGGGCGACCTGTCGATGATCGGCCAGTACTTCCACGTCGAGCTCACCGGCACCACCGGGTCGACGTTCACCGGTCAGGTCGTGCGCGAGCGCTCGCCGCTGCCGACGGCGGGGTAGGCGGCGCGGGACGCGCGGCGATGAACTGACCCCGCGCGCACTCCTTGGATGACGTGCCGCGAGGCATCCGGCACGATGGTGGACGCCACCCACCCGAAGGTGCCGCGTTCCCCTCATCGCCTGGTCGGCGGCGGCGTATGCCGCCGGACTCATTACCGGCCTCTCCACCGGTGCGATCGCCGCCGCGGCCATTCTCGGCGGGCTTCTCGCGTTCGTCGCCACGGCCGCGCTGCTCACACGCCGCGCGGCGGCGGGGGCGGTGCTGCTCATCGCGGCCATTGGCCTGGGCGTGGGCGGCAATGCGGCGCGTGCGGACCGTGAATGCATGGCGCGCGAACGGCAGCCCTTCCGGTGTCGCGCGCGTTACGAGCCACCGAGCGCGCTGGCCCCGTGGCGCGCGCGCGCCGGCGAGTCGATCGACCGGTACTTCACGCGCGACGCGGGTCTCGTGCGGGCGCTGCTCATCGCGGACACCAAGGACCTCGACCCGCAGGTGCGCGATCGGTACGCCGACGCGGGCATCGTCCACATGCTCTCGATCTCCGGCCTGCATGTCGCCATCGTCTCGGGCGCGATGCTCCTGATGCTTCAGGCGGCGCGCCTCCCTGCGGCCGCGGCGCGCTGGGCGGGGCTCTTCCTCGTCGGCCTCTATGTGTTGGTGATCGGCGCGCCGCCCCCCGCGGTGCGCAGCGCCGTGATGATCGGCGCCCAGGCGGTGTCCATGGCGCTGCAGCGCAACACCTCGCCGTGGGCCGCCCTCGCGTGGGGAGGCGGCGTGCCGCTCCTCTACCAGCCGCGCACCGCGGTGGACCTCGGCTGGCAATTGAGCGTCAGCGGCTTCGCCGCCCTCATCGCCGGGCGCGCGGTGGCCGAGCGGGTGCTCCCCGGCAGGCTCGAGGGCTGGCGTCGCAAGATCGCGAGTGAGCTCGTGGTCAGCGTGGTGGCGTCGTTCGCCACGGCGCCGCTCGTCGCCTGGCATTTCGGGCGGGTCAGCCTGGTGGCGCCGTTCGCGAACATCGCGGCGGGGCCGGTGATCGCGGTGCTGCAGCCGACGCTCTTTCTCGCGCTGGCGCTGGCGTGGTGGCCGGCGGCCGCGTCCCTGATCGCCGCCGCGTCGACGCCGATGATCCGTGCCTTTGATCTCGTGGCGTATGTCGGCGCCGCATTGCCGTGGGCCACGCTGCATGCGGCGCCATCGTTGCTCACCGCGGTTGCGCTTGGCGTGGCCTGCCTCGCCGTGCTGGCGGCCTGCGTCAGCCATTTCTGGGAGCGGTCAGCCATCGCCGCGCTGGCGGCCATCAGCGTCGCGGCCTTCGCGCCGGCGCCGACCACCGGCGCGCTCGAAGTGCACATGATCGACGTCGGACAGGGTGATGCGATCGCGGTGCGCACGCCGCGCGGACGATGGGTGCTGTTCGATGCGGGGCGCGGTGACGCCACGCGCGACGCCGGCCGGACCACCGTCGTTCCGTACCTGCGCGCGCGCGGCGGCGCGCTGGCCCTGTTGGTGGTCACGCACCCGGATGCCGACCACGCGGGCGGGGCGGCGTCGGTGCTTGCCTCGATGCGCCCGGCCGCGATGCTCGAGCCGGGCTTTCCCAGCGGCACCGACACGTACCGTCGGGCGCTCACCACCGCACGGACGATCGGCGTCGCGTGGCGCGTCCCCAGCGCCGGCGAGGTCATCGACATCGACGGCGTCACTTTCCGCGTGCTCGCCCCGGACTCCGCGTGGACCGCGGCGCAGCAGAATCCCAACACGGCCTGCGTCGTGGTGCGCGTGGAGTATGCCGGACGGACGATCCTCTTCACGGGGGACGCCGACGACGCGGAGGAGCATTGGATGCTGGCCCGCGCGCCCGATCTGCTGCGCGCCGACGTGCTCAAGGTCGCCCACCACGGGAGCCACACCGGCACCTCGGACGCGTTCCTCTCGGCGGTGCGCCCGCGACTGGCCATGGTTTCCGTGGCGGCCCGCAACGTGTACGGACACCCGGACCCGGCGGTGATGCGGCGGCTCACGGCGGCGGGGGCCACGGTGCTGCGCACCGATCAGCTCGGGCCGGTGGTGGCGCGGACCGACGGCGCCGGCTGGACCATCGAAGCCGCCGGGGTCCGCTGGCGCGTGCCGTGAGCGGGGGCGAGTTTACACCGTCACCTCTGCGGATGAGATCGTGATCCAGCATTCCGACACGTCGATCGTCACCATCGACCGCTTCATCATCGAACAGGAAGGGCGGTTCCCCGAGGCCACGGGCGAGCTGTCGGGCATCCTGTACGACCTCGCGGTCGCCGCCAAGATGATCAGCAGCAAGGTGCGCCGCGCCGGGCTCATCGACATCCTGGGCGCCGCCGGCTCCGACAACGTGCAGGGCGAGCACCAGCAGAAGCTGGACGTGATCGCGAACGCGATCATCAGCAAGGCCATGGACCACGGCGGCCGACTGTGCGCGATGGCGTCGGAGGAAGAGGAGGGGATCATCCCGATTCCCCCGCAGTTCAAGTGCGGCAAGTATGTACTGCTGTTCGACCCGCTCGACGGCTCGTCGAACATCGACGTGAACGTGCCGGTCGGGACCATCTTCTCCGTCATGCGCCGGGTGACGCCGGGCACCGGCCCGGGGACGACGGCCGATATGTTGCAGCCCGGCGTGCAGCAGGTGGCCGCCGGTTACGTGATCTACGGGTCGAGCACGATGATGGTGTACACCACGGGGCACGGGGCGCACGGTTTCACGCTCGATCCGTCCATCGGCGAGTTCCTGCTCTCGCATCCGAACATCCGGATTCCCGAGGTGGGCAAGTACCTGTCGGTCAACGACTCGTACGAGCGGTACTGGAGCGAGCCGGTGCGCGCGCTGATGCGGCGATATCGCGGTCTCGACACCCAGCGCGAGCCGATGAACGTCCGGTACGTCGGTTCGCTCGTCGCCGACTTCCATCGCAACCTGCTCGGCGGCGGCGTCTTCGCGTATCCGGCGAACACCAGGAGTCCCTCCGGCAAGCTGCGCCTGCTCTACGAGTGCAATCCGCTGGCGTTCATCTGCGAACAGGCCGGGGGCGCCGCCACGAACGGCCGCCAGCGGCTCATGGACGTTGTCCCCACGGAGCTGCACCAGCGCGCGCCGCTGTATATCGGGAGCAAGCGCGATGTCGATTGCGCGACGAAGCTCCTGGAGGCGGAGCAGTAGTGGCGGACGCCCACTCGCCGTCCGGCATACCGGTCGCGACCGTTTACGGCGCGGCGGACGTGCCCGCCGGCACCGCCGAGGCGCTCGGCGCTCCGGGGGAGTTCCCGTTCACGCGCGGCATCCAGCCGACGATGTACCGGGGTCGTCTGTGGACGATGCGGCAATATGCCGGCTTCGGAACCGCCGCCGAGACCAATCGACGGTTCAAGCTGCTGCTTGATGCCGGCCAGACCGGATTGTCGGTCGCCTTCGACTTGCCGACCCAGATGGGAATCGACAGCGACAGTCCGCGCGCGCTTGGCGAGGTCGGCCGCGTGGGCGTGGCCATCGACACCGTGGAGGACATGCACCTCCTGCTCGCGGACCTGCCGCTGGACAAGGTCAGCACGTCGATGACCATCAACGCCACGGCGTCGACGCTGCTGGCGATGTACATCGTGGTCGCGGAGGAGCGGGGGATCGCGCGCCATCAGCTCGGCGGGACCATCCAGAACGACATCCTCAAGGAGTATGTGGCGCGCGGCACGTACGTGTATCCGCCGGCGCCGTCGCTCGCGCTCATCGCCGAGACGTTCCGGTTCTGCGCGGCGGAAGTGCCGCAGTGGAACCCGATTTCCATCTCGGGCTACCACATGCGCGAGGCGGGAGCGACCGCGGTGCAGGAGATCGCCTTCACCTTCGCCAATGCCCTGGCCTACGTGCGCGCCGCATTGGACGCCGGCCTCGCGGTGGACCAGTTCGCGCCGCGCCTGTCGTTCTTCTTCGCCTGCCACAACGACCTGTTCGAGGAAGTGGCCAAGTTCCGCGCGGCGCGCCGGCTCTGGGCGCGCCTCATGCGGGAGCGGTACGCCGCGGATGACGCGAGTTGCCGCATGCGCTTCCACACCCAGACCGGCGGCGTGACGCTCACCGCGCAGCAGCCCCTGAACAACGTGGTCCGCGTGGCGGTGCAGACACTGGCGGCGACGCTTGGCGGCACGCAGTCGCTGCACACCAACGGCTACGACGAGGCGCTGGCGCTTCCCACGGCGGCGGCGGCCACGCTCGCGCTGCGCACGCAGCAGATCGTCGCCCACGAGAGCGGCGTCGCGCAGACCGTGGACCCGCTGGCGGGATCGTACTACGTGGAATCGCTGACGAACGAACTCGAGACGCGCGCCCTTGCGCTCCTCGACCAGGTCGAGTCGCTCGGCGGGGCGGCGAGCGCCATCGAGGCCGGCTTCATGCAGGACGAGATCGGCAAGAGCGCGTACGCCTTCCAGCTGGGCGTCGAATCGGGACAGACGGTGGTTGTCGGCGTGAACCGGTTCAGCGACGGCACCGCGCCTCCGGTGATTCCGGCCCCGGACTTCACGCAGCTGGCCGCGGAACAGACGGCGCGACTGGCGTCGGTGAAGCAGTCGCGGGACGGCGGCGCCGTGGCGCGGTGCCTGCAGTCCCTCGAGACCACCGTGCGCGCCGGCGAGCGGCGGCTGATGCCGCTGATCATCGATGCGGTGCGCGCCCGCGCCAGCGTCGGCGAGATCAGCGATGCACTGGAACGCGTGTGGGGGCGGTACAGGTAAGATTGAGGACCTGGATTCCGGATTTCGATCGAGGATCGAGAATTCGGAATCCGATCGGCGATGACTGCAACGGCGTGCTGGCGCCGGCGTGCTTATGCCGGCGGGCGTGCGCCGGTGGGCTTGCGCCGGCGCGCCTGCGCCTCAATCGCCATTCGCTGTCCTCAGTCGCAATCCTCGATCGCAGTCCGAATTCCAAATCCAAAATCGTCGTGTACTCAGCTTGCCTCTTCTGCCACGCCGATCTCGGTCGCAACGAAGTCGTGGAGCACTTTCCGGTCGGCCGCCGCCTCGCCTACGACCTGGCCAATGGTCGGCTCTGGGTGATCTGCGCGGCGTGCAAGCGCTGGAACCTCACGCCGGTCGAGGAACGCTGGGAGGCGATCGAGGAGTGCGAGCGGCTTTTCGAGGGGACGCGCCTGCGGATGAGCACCGACCACATCGGCCTGGCGCGCATCGCCGAAGGAACGGAGCTCGTGCGCGTCGGCGCGGCGCTGCGGCCCGAGATGGCGGCGTGGCGGTTCGGGGCGCAGCTGGCGGCGCGACGGCGGCAGTACCGGTGGCTGGTGGCCGGGAGCGTCGTCGCAATCGGGGGCGTCTACGCGGGCGCCGCCGCGGCAGGCCTCGGGGTGGGCGCGTTCCAGGGGCTGTGGCAGCTGGGCAAGCGGGCCTACGAGCGTGCCACGCGGCTGGTGCTGCCGCCGCCCGCTTCGAGCACCGAGAGTCCGGTCACCCCCGGCCGATGGCTGTCGAGGGGATCCGCCCGGCCACAGACCGCGGAGCAGATCGAGCGCGCGGTGCGTCACCCGCGCGTCGAGACGGCGCACGTGCGCAAGGCGAGGCTCTGGGTCGACCCGGAGAGCGATCTGCTTGAGGTGAGGGTGCCGGTGATCGGTCGCCGTATCGCGGTCTACGCCGGCCAGGGGACCGACTCGGTGCTCCCGAAAATCGTCGCAAAGTTCAACCGATTTGGCGGGCGGGTGACCGACGAGCGCATGGCGGTCGAACTGCTGAACACCGTGGCGGGTGAGGGGGTGCCGGATCTCGCCACGGGGCTGCTCCGGCGATACATCGGCCGCGGGCTCGAGACGAAGAAGTTGAGCGAGTATGGCGCCGCGACCGCCCTCGCCCTCGAAATGGCCCTTCAGGAGCGGCGCGAGCGCGAACTGCTGGCTGGCGAGTTGCTCGATCTCGAATTCGCCTGGCGCGAAGCCGAGGAGCTCGCTCGCATCGCCGACACGCTGACCAGTTCAGCCATCGACCAGGCCCTCGCGCGACTCAAGGGACGTTTGCAGGGCTGATCGAGCGCCCCAGTTCGCGCTGGACGGCGCGACGGCAATCGCAAGCGTCGAACGCCATCGCCGAGCGCCATCTCCGAGCTCCATTGTCGCCGTCATCCTGCGGCGCAATCACGAATCGTAGTCGCCAATCGCAATCATAAATCGCAATCCCAAATCCCAATCCGGATTCCAAATCCTCAATCGTAGTGCTAAACTAAATGTCTGTCGCATCTTAGCCCCCTCGAGCACCATGCCCACGTACGAGTATCGCTGCGCTAATGGCCACGACTTCGAGGATTTCGTCCTGAAGATCAGCGCCGCCAAGCCTGAACTGCCTTGTCCCACCTGTGGTGTGCCTGCCGAACGGCGCGTCTCGGCGGGTGGCGGCCTGCTGTTCAAGGGGTCGGGGTTCTACATCACCGATTACGGCAAGGACGGCAAGAAGGCAGCGAAGCCGGCGACGGCGGGGACGTCGAAGGAGGGCGGCGATGCGGCGTCTTCGGCGGGCGCGAAGTCTGACGCGCCGAAGCCGGACTCCGCGAAGGCCGACGCCAAGCCGGCCGCCGCGCCGGCCGCCACGCCCGCGAAGGGCGGCGAATGACGCCTGAACAGCTGCTGCGAGACGAGCTCACCCGTGCGGCGGTCGCCATTGGCGCGCCGGCCGGTGTGATGCCCGTGCTCGAGCGTCCGCGCGACCCGGCGCACGGCGATTGGGCCACCAATCTGGCGATGACGCTCGCCAAGCCGCTCGGCAAGAAGCCGCGCGACATCGCCGAATTGCTGGTCGCCAAGCTCGACCTTGCCGCGGCGGGCGTGTCAGCCACCGAGATCGCCGGCCCCGGCTTCATCAACTTCCGCCTCGGCGCCGGCGCCAACGCGCGCGGAATCGCCGATATCCTCGCGTTGGGGACGGCATTTGGCCGCAACGACACGGGGCAGGGACGGCCGGTCAACGTCGAATTCGTCTCGGCCAACCCGACGGGACCGCTGCACGTCGGTCACGGACGCCAGGCCGCGCTGGGTGACGCCATCTCCGCGCTGCTCGAAGGGGCAGGGTACCGGGTGACTCGTGAGTTCTACTACAACGACGCGGGCGTGCAGATCGAGAACCTCGCCAAGTCGCTGTGGGTGCGCGTAGCGCAGGCGGCGGGAATTGACGCCGCCATTCCCGAGGGCGGATACAACGGCGAGTACATCAGGGAAATTGCTGAACGGTACCTGTCCGAACACGAGGCACCCCCGCACCCCGTACTCCTCTCCGGCGCGCAAGCCATCCTGGGTGGCGCGCGCCCCGACGACGCGACGCTCTTCGACGCGATGCGCCGCTTCGCCGTGGCGGCGCTGCGCGCCGAGCAGGATCTCGACCTGAAGGCCTTTGGCGTGAAGTTCGACGTCTACTTCCTCGAGTCGTCGCTCTACACCGACGGACTCGTCGAGGAGACGGTCGGACTCCTGCAGCAGGGCGGGCACACGTTCGAGGACGACGGCGCGCTGTGGCTGCGCACCACCGACTTCGGCGATGACAAGGATCGCGTGATGCGCAAGCGCGACGGCACATACACCTATTTCGTGCCGGACGTTGCGTATCACGTCACGAAGTGGCGTCGCGGCTTCACGCGGGCGATCAACGTGCAGGGGTCTGACCACCACGGCACGACGGCGCGCGTGCGCGCCGGCCTGCAGGCGCTCGAGGTGGGGGTACCGAAGGGCTATCCCGAGTATGTGCTCCACCAGATGGTGACCGTGACGCGCGGCGGCGAGGAGGTGAAGATCTCCAAGCGGGCCGGCAGCTACGTGACCGTGCGCGACCTCATTGACGACGTGGGGCGCGACGCCGTGCGGTATTTTCTCCTCATGCGCAAGGGCGACAGCCAGCTGGTCTTCGACGTCGACCTCGCGCGGTCGCAGTCGGAGGAGAACCCGGTCTACTACATCCAGATGGCGCACGCGCGACTCAGCGGGATCTTCCGCGTCGGCGAAATCGATCCGGCGACGATCACCGCGGACGGCGTGCACTGGGAGGCGCTGAACGAGGATGCCGAGCGCGAGCTGGTGAAGTCGCTGCTCGACTACCCGCGACTCGTGGCTGGCGCCGCCGACGCGCTCGAGCCGCATCGCGTGGCCGCCTACCTGCTGGAGACGGCGCGTCAGGTCCACCTCTGGTATCACAAGCATCACGTGCTTGGGGAACCTGAGCAGATCCTGCGCGCGCGTCTCGTGCTGGCCAAGGCCGCGCGCCAGGTGCTGGCGAACGGCCTCGCGCTGCTGGGTATCACGGCCCCCGAGCGCATGTAGCGCTCTCGCCCCCGTTCCTGCACTCGTTCCCCGTCCCTTCGCCTCCATCTCCTCCCCGTTCCGATGTCACTCCTAGTCGTAGGCTCCGTCGCGCTGGACTCGGTCGAAACGCCGTTTGGCAAGGCCGACGAAGTGCTCGGCGGTTCCGCCACCTACTTCTCCGCCGCGGCCAGCCACCAGTGCCCCGTGCAGATGGTAGGCGTCGTCGGCGACGACTACCCGGTCGAGCGCCTCGAAGCGCTGCGCGAGCGGGGCATCGATCTCACGGGCCTCGAGCAGGCGGAGGGCGAGTCGTTCCGCTGGCGCGGACGCTACCGGCACGACCTCAACTCGGCCGAGACACTCGAGACGCGCCTCGGCGTCTTCTCGCATTTCCGCCCCAAGCTTCCCGAGCAGTTCAAGTCGGCGCAGTACGTCTTCCTCGCCAACATCGATCCGCGCCTGCAACTGCAGGTGCTCGAGCAGGTGGAGAAGCCCAAGTTCGTCGCCTGCGACACGATGAACTTCTGGATCGAGTCGCGGCGCGGCGACCTGCTCGACCTGCTCAAGCGCGTGGATCTCATCACGCTGAACGACGGCGAGGCGCGCCAGCTGACCGAGCAGGCGAATCTCGTGCAGGCGGCGCGGTGGATCCTCGCGCGTGGCCCCAAGACGGTGCTCATCAAGAAGGGCGAGCATGGCGCGTTCATGTTCACGCCCGAGTCCATCTTCTACGCGCCGGCGTTCCCGCTCGAGGCGGTCTTCGATCCCACGGGCGCGGGCGATTCGTTCGCCGGCGGCTTCATGGGCTACCTCGCGCGCACCAACGACCTCAGCGAGGCCAACCTGCGTCGCGCCGTCGTCATCGGCTCGGCCATGGGTTCGTTCGTGGTCGAGGCATTCTCGATCACCCGCCTGCTATCGGTCACGCGCAACGACATCGATCGCCGCGTCGCCGAGTTCCACCGCCTCGTCTCCTTCGACCAGGACATGCCGTCGTGAGTGACTCCGCGCTGACGTACGCCGGCGCCGGCGTCGACATCGCCGCCGCCGAGTCGTCCAAGCATCGCATCAAGGCGCTCGTCGAGAGCACCTTCACCGCCGGGGCGCGCGGCGCCTTTGGCGGATTTGGCGGGATGTTCCGCGTGCCGGCGGGGGCCAAGGCGCCCCTGCTCGTGTCGAGCGCCGACGGCGTGGGGACCAAGATCAAGGTCGCCATCGAGGCCGGCCGGCACGACACCATCGGCCACTGCCTTGTGAACCACTGCGTCAACGACATCCTGGTGCAGGGGGCGGAGCCGCTCTTCTTCCTGGACTATGTGGCGTTCGGCAAGCTCGTGCCGCAGGTGGTCGAGCAAGTCGTGGCCGGCGTCGCCGCCGGGTGCCGCGAGAACGGCTGTTCGCTCGTCGGTGGGGAGACCGCCGAGATGCCGGGTCTCTACACGCCGCCCGACTACGATCTGGCGGGGTTCATCGTCGGATGGGTCGAGGAGGAGCAGGTCATCACGCGCGACCGCGTGCGTGCAGGCGACGTGCTCGTCGCGCTGGCCTCGAGCGGGCTGCACACCAACGGCTATTCGCTGGCTCGGCGCATCGTGGACGAGCGGCTGAAGCTGAAAGCCGACGACGTTTTTCCTGGCGACACACGCTCGACGGCCGATGTGCTGCTCGCGGTGCATCGCTCGTACCTCAGGGCGCTCGCTCCCGTGCGCGGCGCCATCCACGCGATGGCGCACATCACGGGGGGCGGGCTGCCAGGGAATCTCGACCGTTCGCTGCCCCAAGATCTCGACGCGGAAGTCGACACGGCATCGTGGGAGGTGCCGAACGTCTTCCGGGTGCTCGGTGAGGCCGGCGGCGTGGCCCGCGACGAAATGTTCCGCGCCTTCAACATGGGCGTGGGGATGGTGGTCATTACCGACGAGGCGGGGGCGGCGACGGTGCGCGCGAGCGCGACGGCCGCCGGGGTAGACAATTGGATGCTGGGTCGCGTCATTCGCGGCACCGGCCGCGTCATTCTCAAGTGAGGACAATGGCAATGCGAATCCGGCATGCGATGCTCGTGGCAGGCGCGGCGATGGTTGTCGGTGTTTCGCCGGTGCAGGCGCAGTGCGCCTCGGGGAACACTCAGGACGCCTGCCAGAAGGCCGTCGACCTGTTCCACTTCCTCACGCCGCAGATTTCCACGGCGCTTGCCGGTGGCGCGGCGACGATCGGGCAGGGCGGGGTGCTGGGTGGGTTTCCGCACTGGGCGATCGCGCTGCGCGCCAGCGCCGTCAACGGCGCCTTCCCGAAGATGGACAATGTCGGATTCAAGACGACGGGACAATTCAAGTCGGACTTTGCGGTCGACAAGCAGTTCATTCCGATGGCCACCATCGACGGATCGGTTGGCATCTTCAAGGGCATTCCCGTTGGCGTGACGAGAGTCGGCGGCATCGACGCGATCCTCACGGCGACGTATATCCCGTCGGCGCCCGAGGGTGGCGACGTCACCGTGTCGCTGCCCGGAGGCTCGACCAAATTCGGCGGCGGCGTACGCGTGGGACTGCTGCAGGAATCGATCCTCGTGCCGGGCGTCGCGTTCTCCTACGTGCAACGCGCGCTGCCGACCATCAACGTGATGGCGCAGAGCACCGTGACCGAAAGCGGGACCACGGTGCCGGGGACCATCGCCATCGACGACCTGTCACTGAAGACGAAGGGATGGCGCCTGAGCGCGTCCAAGTCGTTCATGGCCTTTGGCCTGCAGGCCGGGGTGGGACAGGACAAGTACGACAACTCCGCGATCTACGCCGTCGCCGTGGGCGCCGTCCAGCCGGCCATGACCCCAACGACGCATGCGGTCAGCAACAGCATGACGCGCACGAACATCTACGCCGGCCTCAGTTTCAACTTCATCATCGGACGCCTGGTGGCCGAAGTGGGACAGGCCAGCGGCGGTTCGATGGGCGCGTTGTACAACACGTTTGGCGGAAGCGCCGACGCGGCAAAGAGCCGCAGCTACTTCTCGCTGGGCCTGCGCACGGGCTTCTGATGACCGGTCCGGCCGCGGCGTGGGGCAGCCGGGAGCGCGCGTGGATGCGGCGCGCGCTCGCGCTGGCGGCGCGCGGCTGGGGGCAGACGGCGCCGAACCCGATGGTTGGCGCCGTCATCGTCCGCGACGGCGCCATCGTTGGCGCCGGACATCACGCGCGCTTCGGCGAACGGCACGCCGAGGTCGTCGCGCTGGCGCAGGCCGGTGATCTTGCCCGCGGCGCCGATGTCTACTGCACGCTCGAGCCGTGCAATGCGCACGGCAAGCAGCCGCCGTGTAGCCAGGCCCTCATTGCCGCCGGTGTGCGGCGCGTGGTCTGCGCCGTCGCGGACCCGAATCCGGCCAAGGCCCACGGTGCCGACGCGCTGCGGGCCGCCGGCATTGCCGTCGAGTTTGGCCTCGAGGCCGACGCAGCGCGTGAACTCAGCGCGCCGTTTCTGCACTGGGCCAGCGGCGCGTCGCGTCCGTGGATCACGCTGAAGCTCGCGGTCTCGCTCGACGGCGCCATCGCGGCCGCCGATCGCCAGCGCGGCTGGCTCACGGGGGAAGCGGCGCGAAGGCAGGTGCACCGCCTGCGCGCGAGCGCCGATGCCATCGCGGTGGGGATCGGCACGGCCTTGGCCGATGACCCGGCCCTCACGGTGCGCGGCGTCAGGAAGCCGCGGGTGGCGCCATTGCGCGTCGTGTTCGATCGCCACGCCCGGTTGCCGCTCGACGGCCAATTGGCGCGCACGGCAAAGCGGCTCGCCACGGTCATCCTGACCGAGGAGCCGGCGGCGCCAGCGGCGGCCGCCCTGCAGCGCAAGGGCGTGGAACCAATCGAAGCACACGACCTGCCTTCGGCCCTCCACGCCCTGCACGCGCGCGGCGTACAACACCTGCTTGTCGAGGGTGGAGCCACCCTCGCTGGCGCGCTGTTGGCCAGCAATCTCGTCGACCGGATGGTTATCTTTCAGGCGCCGGTAGTGCTTGGCGCAGGTTCCCTGGGCGCCTTCTCGGCGGTCCCCGCCGTCGCGACGAGTGCGTTCGCCCGCTGGCGGGTTATCGAGCGAAGGCCGTTCGACGATGACCTTATGACCGTACTTGCCCCACCGTAGTCGAAGGCCGTATGACGATGATCTGATGATCCTCCTCGCCCCTCCGTTGTAGTCTGTTGTCTCTCTGTTGTTTCTCTGTTTTCTCTCTGTTGTCTCTCTATGTTCACCGGCATCATCTCCGACATCGGCACTATCGTCCGCGCCATTCCCACGCCCGCGGGCCGGGAGTTCGTCGTGCGCACGGCCTACGAGGGGATCACCGATGGCGAGAGCATTGCCTGTGACGGCGTCTGCCTCACGGTGCGCGAGGCGGCGGCGGGGACGTTCACCGTGGCGGCGGTCGTCACCACGCTCGAGCGCACGACGCTCGCCGGCTGGGCCGAGGGGCGCCGCATCAACACCGAGCGAGCGATGGCGCTGGGCGATCGCCTGGGCGGCCATCTCGTCTCCGGGCATGTGGACACCGTCGCGGATGTCGCCGGCGTCACCACCAGGGGTGATGCGTTGCTCGTCGACCTGGTGATCGAACCGGAGTGGATGCCGCTGATGGTTCCGCATGGATCCATCGCCGTGAACGGCACCAGCCTCACCGTCAACGAGCTGCTCCCCGACGGGGTGCAGATCTCGCTGATCGAGTACACCCTGCGACACACCGTGCTCGGCGCGCTCTCCCGCGGCGACCGTGTGAACGTCGAGGCGGACATGATCGGCAAGTTCGTCCAGCAACTCGCCGCCCCGCATCTGCCATCGGCCCTCCGCCATCTGCCATCCCTCTGATGCCCTTTGCAACCATAGACCAGGCGCTCCACGACCTCCGCACCGGCAAGTTCATCGTGGTTGCCGACGACGAGGATCGCGAGAACGAGGGCGATCTCATCCTGGCGGCCGAGTTCGTGACGCCGGAGAAGGTGAACTTCCTCATGCAGGCCAAGGGGATGATCTGCGTGGCGCTCAGCCACGAGCGGGTCGCCCAGCTCGAGCTGCCAATGATGGGGAGCGAGAACACCGACGCCCTGCGCACGGCGTACACCGTGACGGTCGACGCGGTGCCGCGCTACGGGGTCACGACCGGCATCAGTGCGCGCGACCAGGCCGCGACGATTCGCCGCCTCGCCGACCCGCTCGCGGTGCCGTCGGAGCTTCGGCGCCCCGGGCACGTGCATCCGTTGCGGGCGCGCGAAGGCGGAGTGCTGGAGCGCGTGGGACACACCGAGGCCGCCGTGGACCTGATGCGGCTGGCGGGGCTGCAGCCGGCCGGGGTCATCTGCGAGATTCTCAACGAGGACGGATCGACCGCCAAGCGTCCGCACCTGGAGGAGTTCTGCGACCGGCACGGCCTGACGTTCATCACCGTCGCGCAGCTCGTCGCGCATCGCCTGCAAACGGAGCGCCTGGTGCATCGCGTCGCCGAGGCGCGGCTCCCAACGGAGTTCGGCCAGTTCCGGGTCATCGGCTATCGCAATGACGTCGACGAGCATGAGCACGTGGCGCTCGTGATGGGGGAGGTGGAGGGTGGGGAGGATGTGCTGGTGCGCATGCACAGCAAGTGCCTCACCGGCGACACGTTCCACTCGCTCCGCTGCGACTGTCGCTGGCAGCTGCACGAGGCGATGCGCCTGGTCGCCGACGCGGGGCAAGGCGTCATCGTCTACCTCGACCAGGAAGGGCGGGGGATCGGCCTGCTGAACAAGCTCAAGGCGTACGAGTTGCAGGACATGGGGGCCGACACGGTCGAGGCGAACGAGCGGCTCGGCTTCGCCCCGGACCTGCGGAACTACGGCATCGGCGCGCAGATCCTCCTCGACCTGGGCCTGAAGTCGATTCGCCCGATCACCAACAACCCGAAGAAGCTCGTTGGCCTCGAAGGGTACGGGCTTCGCCTCGGCGAGCGCGTTCCCGTCATCTCGCCGGCGACCAGCGAGAACGCAGCGTACCTCGAAACCAAGGTGCGGAAGCTCGGGCACCTGCGGGCGCTCTGATGGCGGAGTTCGAAGGCACTCCCAATGGCGCCGGACGGCGGTTTGTCGTCGTCGGCAGCCGCTTCAATGAAATCATCACGCAGCCCCTGGTGGATGGCGCGCTCGACTGCCTGGTTCGCCACGGTGCGCGGGCCGATGACATCGACGTCGTCTGGGTGCCCGGCGCCTGGGAGCTGCCGGCGGCGGTTGCCCGCGTGCTGATGAGCGAACGGTACGATGCGGTCGTCGCGTGCGGCGCGGTCATTCGCGGCGAGACGCCGCATTTCGACTTCGTCGCGGGCGAGGCCTCGCGCGGGCTCTCGCTGTTGCAGGGCGAGTACGGCGTGCCCGTCGGCTTCGCCCTGCTCACCACCGATACGCTCGACCAGGCCAAGGCGCGCGCCGGCGGCGATCACGGCAACAAGGGCTGGGATGCGGCGCTCGCGGCGATGGCGATGGCCGACCTGTACAGCCAGCTGGATCTGGGCGAAGACGCTGAGGATGACGACTGATGGCGCGACTTGAGACGCGCGGCCGAGCGCGTGCGCTGCAGGCACTCTACGCCTGGGACCTGCGTGCCGGGCTGTCGCTGGACCGCGTGGCAACGCTGCTCTGGGACGATCTCCTCGTCGCCCCCGAGGAACGCGCTTTCGCCGACGCGCTCTTGCGCGTCATCCAGGCGCAGGGGGCCGAGTTGGATGCGGACCTGGGCGAGGTCACGACCAACTGGCGGCTCGATCGCCTCGGCGCCATCGAGCGCTGCGTGCTGCGCCTTGCGGCGGCGGAGCTGGTGCAGGGCGTCACGCCGCCGCGCGTCGTCCTGCAGGAAGCGGTGCGCCTCGCCGAGCGCTTCGGGAGCGCGCAGAGCGCGCGCTTCGTGAACGGGGTGCTCGACGCGCTTGCCCGGCGCCTGGGGCGTCTCTAGTGCGGCTCCTGGTGGTGAACTGGCAGGACCGTGAGAATCCGCTGGCGGGTGGGGCTGAAATCCACCTCCACGAGATCTTCGAGCGCCTGGCGGCCAAGGGGCACGAGGTCACGATGCTCTGCGGGGGCTGGCCCGGCTGTCCGCCGCGCGCGGTCCTCGGCGGCATCGAGGTGCATCGCACGGGCATTCGGCAGACCTTTGCGCTCAAGGCATGGGCCTACTATCGCCGGCACCTCGCCGGGCTCGGCTTCGATGTGCTGGTTGAGGACATCAACAAGATGCCCCTCTACACGCCGCTTTGGGGGGCGCGGCGCGTGGTCGCCTGCGTTCCGCACCTCTTTGGCGGCACGGCGTTTCAGGAGCTGTCGGTGCCGCTCGCCTCGGCGGTCTGGCTGTCGGAGCGCCCCATTCCCGCGATCTACCGGCACACGCCGTTCGAGGCCATCAGCGAGAGCACGGCCGACGACCTCGTGGCGCGCGGCATCGCGCGGTCGCAGGTGCGTGTCATCTATCCGGGCGCGTCCTGCGAGTACTACACGCCCGATCCGGCCCAGCGATCGCCATCGCCGGTCTTTGCCTACCTCGGCCGGCTCAAGAAGTACAAGGGTGTGGACCTGGTGATCCGGGCCTTCGCGCGCGTGGCCGATCAGCGCTCCGTGCTGGAGATCGCGGGTGAAGGCGACTTCCGGCCGGCGCTCGAACGCCTGGTGGCCTCGCTTGACCTGGGCGCTCGCGTGCGGTTTCTTGGCTTTGTGAGCGAAGTCGAGAAGCTAGCCCTGCTGCGCCGCTCGTGGGCGACCGCCTTTGCCTCGCCCAAGGAAGGGTGGGGGCTCACCAATATCGAGGCCTCGGCGTGCGGCACGCCGGTGGTTGCGTCGAACTCCCCGGGCATTCGCGAATCGGTGCGCGATGGTGAGACGGGCTTCCTGGTGCCCCACGGCGACATCCAGGCCATGGCGGACGCGATGCAGCGACTGTGCGAGTCGGCACCCCTCGTGACGCGGCTCGGGGAGAACGGTCGGCGGTTTGCCGAGTCTTTCACGTGGGAGCGCGCCGCCGATCAGACGGCGGTGCATCTTCAGCAGGTGATCCAGACCGGAGGATAGATCGTGCAACTGGTCTTCAAGCACAGTGGCGTCGCGCTGACGCAGTCCATGCTCAAGAAAGCCGAACGCGCCGTCCTGAAGGCGGCGGAGCGCATTCCCCGGGCGACCGGGGCCACCGTTCGCTTTGACGAGGACGGCCCCGAGCGCCGCGTCGAGATCACCTTCGTGGCGCCGCGCGCGATGCGCCTCGTCGCGAGCGCGGCCGGGCGGTACTGGGGACCGGCGCTGAACGCGGCGCTCGTGAAGCTGGTGCGGCAGGCGTCCAAGGAGCGTCGCACGCCGGAGCGGCGCGCCGGCGCGAAGGACTGAGCCGGCATGGCGCTGACTGTCCGCGGACTGGTGGAGCGCATGGGCGATGCCATGGCGCTCACCGTGCTGGGCAGCCCGGACGGGCTGTCGCGCGAGATCCCGACGTCGGATGCGTCGGGGCCCGGCCTCGTGCTGGCGGGTTACACCGGGCGGTTCGTGCACCGGCGCGTGCAGGTGCTCGGCGAGACCGAGATCACCTACCTCGCGTCGCTCGACGAGGACACCCGGCGGCGCAACCTGCGCACGTATTTCAGCTATCCGATTCCGTGCGTGATGGTCACCAAGGGGCAGTCGTTGCCCGACGGGATGGACGAGGAGGCGCGGCGCGCCGGCGTGGCGGTGCTCGTGTCCGGGCTCAACACCCGCGAGTTCTATCGCGTGATGACGCCCTTCCTCGAGAACGAGTTCTCCCCCTCCATCTCGCTGCACGGCTCGCTGGCCGACGTCTTCGGCGTCGGCCTGCTCTTCACCGGCGAGAGCGGCATCGGCAAGTCGGAGTGCGTGCTCGACCTGGTCGAACGCGGCCATCGCCTCGTCGCGGACGACCTGGTGCTCGCGCGGCGCAAGGGCGCGGACATCGTGATCGGCCGCGGGCACGAGCTGCAGCGCCATTTCATGGAGATCCGCGGCGTCGGGCTGATTGACGTCAGCGCGATCTTCGGCATCCACTCCGTGCGGCAGCAGAAGCGCATCGAGGTGGTCGTGGACCTGGTCGTCTGGGACAAGACGCTGCAGGTCGATCGCACCGGCCTCGACGGGCAGTCGGTGAACATCCTCGGGGTTGACCTGCCCAAGATCACGGTGCCGCTGAACCCCGGCAAGAACATCACCGTGATCTCGGAAGTGATTGCGATGAACCACCTGCTGCGATACACCGGCGTGGACGCGGCGCATCAGTTCAACGAGCGCCTGAAGGCGAAGATGGTCCAGCGCAGCGGGGACGTGCGCAAGTACCTGCTCGACGACGATGAGTGACGCGCCGCGCGCCATCGTCGCCGCGCACGGCGACCTCGCCGAAGGGCTGGTGAGCGCCGTCTCGCGCGTGGCCGGCGCCGCGGCCGCGGCGCGCCTGCTGCCGTTCAGCAACGCGACCCTTGGGGGCGCCGAAATCGCGGACGCCCTGCGGCAGGCCATCGCCTCGTCGGGCGCGCAGGTGGTCTTCACCGACCTTCCGGCCGGCAGCTGCACCATCGCCGCGCGGCGACTCGCGCGCGACGTCCCCGGATTGGCCGTCGTCTGCGGCGCCAACCTCCCGATGCTCCTGTCGTTCGTGATGGCGTCGTCGGCCGGCCCCGAGACGTGGCAGCTCGTCGCCGAGAAGGGCAAGGCCGGAATCGTCGTGGCTGAGGAGGGCGGGCGTGGCAATTGAGGTCTACCGCATCGACGACCGGCTCGTGCACGGGCAAGTCGTGGTGGGGTGGGGCCAGCCGCTGGCTCTCGGCTTCATCGTGCTCGTGGACGATCAGGTGGCCGAGAGCGACTGGGAGCAGGACCTGTATCGCATGGGCGTGCCGCCCGAGATGACCGTCCACTTCGAGTCGGTCGCGACGGCGCTGGCGCACCTTCCCGAGTATCGGGCGCTTCCCGAGCCCGGGCTCCTGCTCGCCGGCGGAACGGCGACGATGCGCGCCCTGGTCGAGGGCGATGCCGGCATTCGGCAGGTCAACGTGGGCGGGCTGCACCATCGGGCGGGGCGCTCACCGCGTTTGCGCTATGTCTTCCTCGACGAGTCCGAGGAGGCCGACCTGCGCGCCGTGGCGGCGCGCGGCGTCGAGGTTTCCGCGCAGGACGTCCCCGGCGCCGTGCCCGTTCCGCTCTCCGAATTGCTCGCGCGGAGCGGCGGATGATCGATCCCGGCACCCTCGTGCTGCTGACGATCGTCGGGGCCGTGGTCGGGCTCGACTTCGTGTCGTTCCCGCAGGCCATGCTCTCGCGACCGCTCGTCTCGGCCACGCTGGGCGGCTTCATCTGCGGCGACATTGCGAGCGGCCTCCTCGTCGGGGTGCTCCTGGAGTGCTTCGCCCTGGAGACGATGCCGTTTGGTGCGTCGCGCTACCCTGAGTGGGGGCCGGCGTCGGTGGCCGCGGGGGCGATGGCGGTCGTTCCCGGCAATCCCGAGCTGGCCGCCCGCACGCTGCCGCTCGCCGTGCTCGCCGGCCTGTGCGCGGCCATGCTCGGCGGCCAGACGCTGGTCTGGCTGCGCCGGTTCAACCTGTCCGTGGCCGGCCGGTACCGTGACGAGGTCGCCGCCGGTGACGCCACGGCCCTGATCGCCGTGCACTGGACGGGACTCGTCCTCGACTTCGGTCGCGCCGGGGCCGTCACGGCCATCTTCGTCACGGCGCTGATTCCCCTGCGCAACCAGTTGCAGGACGCGCTGCACACGGTCAGCGGCGTCGACTCGGTGGCCGTGTCCGCGGTGATCGCCGTCGGCGTGGCGGGAGCCGCGGTGTGGAAGGTGGTGCACGGCGCCAAGGACTACGCGCGCTACGTGGTGGCCGGGCTGCTGGTCGGCCTGCTGGCGGCGGTGATGCGATGAAAGCCGCGTCGTCGCTGCCGATGGTCACGTGGCTGCGCGTTTTCGTGCGGCTGTTTGCCGTGCAGGGGAGCTACAACTACGAGGCGATGATCGGCAACGGCATCGCCTTTGCGGCCGAGCCGGCCTTTCGGCTGCTGCCGGGAGGACGCGACGGCGACGCGTATCGCGCCGCAATGGCCCGCCACAGTCGCTACTTCAACGCGCACCCGTATCTCGCGGCCCTGGCGGTCGGCGCGCTCGTGCGCGCCGAGCTGGACGGGGAAGACCCGGATCGCGTCGAGCGCTTCCGCACGGCGTGCTGTGGGCCGCTGGGAGCCGCCGGCGACCGGCTGGTCTGGGCGGGGTGGCTGCCGTTCTGCTCCGCGCTCGCGCTGCTGGCGTATGGCCTCGGGGCCACCGCGGCTGGCGTGCTTCTCGTGTTTGTGGGAACTTACAACGTCGGTCACGTCTCCCTGCGGGCCTGGGGGTTGCGTGCGGGGTACCGAGAGGGGCTCAAGGTCGCTGCGGCGCTCGGGAGCCCCGTGTTGCGCAAGGGGCCTTTGTACGTGGCGCGGGCGCTGGCCGCCGTCGCCGGCGTGGCCCTGCCGCTCGTGCTCCTGCGGGCCCACCGCGTGCCGGTCCCGTCCTTCGGATTGGCGCTGGGTGTCGCGGCCCTGCTGGGCGTTGCCCTCGCCCGGTGGCAGGCTCGCATCGATGGATGGCGGGTCGGCGTGGCCCTCTTGCTGCTATTCTTCATCTACACGGTGGTGCGCTGATGGTTGAACGCTCGGTCGAGGTGCAGAACAGCCACGGCATCCACGCGCGCCCCGCGGCGGAGATCGTGAAGGTCGCCGCGCGCTTCCGCTCGTCGATCACGATCATCCGCGATGACCTCGAGGTGAACGGCAAGAGCATCATGGGCGTGATGATGCTGGCGGCGGAGTGCGGCGCGACGATCGTGATTCGCGCGATTGGCGATGATGAAGCAGCGGCCGCGGAGGCGCTGGTGGCGGTCGTCAACTCCAAGTTCGGTGAGGCCTGAGTGAGCATCACGCTCGTCGGCGTACCCGCGTCCCCGGGCATCATCATCGGTCCGGTGCACCTCCTCCGCTGGGAGGTACCCGAAGTGCCGGCGCGCACGGTGGAGCCGGCTAACGCCGAGCGGGAAGTGACCCGCCTGCACGAGGCCTGCGACCTCGCCATCGTGCGGCTGCGGAAGGTGCGTGACCGCGTCGAGCAGCACGCCGGCCCCGAGGAGGCGGCCATCTTCGACGTGCAGATCTCCATCTGCGACGATGCCGACCTGCGCGCGAGCGCCGAGACGCTCATTCGCCAGGGCTTCTCGGCGGAGAAGGCCTTCGACCTGGTGCTGCTCGAGTGGCGCGAGCACTTCGGGCGTTCCACCAACGCCCTCATGCGCGAGCGCGTGAGCGACCTGCTCGACGTGCAGATCCGGGTGCTCTCGCTCCTTCTCGACCTCCCCGACCGCGATCCGGTGGATCTCCCCAAGGGGAGCAACGCCATCCTCATCACGCACGACCTGACGCCGTCGCTCACCGTGCAGTTCGACCGCGAGGCGATCAGCGCGATCGCGACCGACGCCGGCACCGGCACGTCGCACGTCGCCATCCTCGCCCGCTCGCTCGGGCTGCCGGCCGTGGTCGGCCTGCGCGACGCGACCGCCAAGCTGACGTCCGGCATGACGGCGGTGGTGGATGGCACGCACGGCCTGCTCGTGCTCGATCCGACGCCGGAACGCATTGCCGACTACCGAGAGCGCGCCCGCATCGAGCAGGAAGAGACGCGCGAACTCCAGCAGTACGCCCGCGCCGAGGCAGTGACCGTCGATGGCGTGCGCATCACGCTGCGGGCCAACGTCGACATGCCCGACGAGGCGGCGGCGGGGGCGAACAGCGGCGCCGAGGGCGTGGGGCTGATGCGCACCGAGTTCCTCGTCGTCGGGCGCGCCGCGATGCCCGACGAGGACGAGCAGTACGAGGCGTACAGCCGCGTCCTGCGCGCCTTCGCGCCGCATCCGGTCGTCATCCGCACCTACGACATCGGCGGCGACAAGCTGCCGGTGGGCGGCTTCCCGCACGAGGCCAATCCGTTCCTCGGCTGGCGCGCCATCCGCATGTGCCTCGACGAGCCGGAGCTGTTCAAGGTGCAGTTGCGCGCGCTGCTGCGGGCGGCGGAGCACGGTGACCTGCGCATCATGCTGCCGCTCATCGTCTCGGTGGCCGAAGTGCGGCAGGCCCGCGTCCTGCTGGCCGAGGCCTCCGCCGAACTCGACGCGCGCGGCGTGCCGCATCGCAAGGACGTGCCCCTCGGCGTGATGATCGAGACGCCGGCCGCCGTCATCACGGCCGACGCCCTCGCCAGGGAAACCGCGTTCTTCTCGATCGGCACCAACGACCTGGTGCAGTACACCCTGGCGGTTGACCGCGGCAACATCCAGCTGGTCGATCGCTTCACGGCGCTGCATCCGGCGGTGCTGCGGCTCATCGCGCGCACGCAGTCCGAAGGGACGCGGGCCGGCATCGAGGTGTCGGTGTGCGGCGAGATGGCCTCGCAGCCGCTGATGGCCTTTGCGCTGCTCGGCCTCGGCATCCGCACGCTGAGTGTCGCGCCCCGGTCGGTCGCGGCGGTCAAGCACCTGGTCCGCTGCATTCGCGTCTCGGCGGCGGCCGAGGCGATGGCCGTGGCGGTCGACGCGGGCACGGCGCAGGCCGTCGAAGGGACGCTGCGTGAGCGCCTGCTGGCGGAACTCGCGTTGCGGGGTGATGCGGCCGACGGGTTGCTCGCCCTTGTCGACACCCATATTCTTACTGACAAAGCGGACATTCACTAGAGCGGCCGGCTTTCTGCCGGCCGCTCGTGCCTTCAACGGAACGATCCCGTGCTTCATCGCCATCTCTTCACTTCCGAATCCGTCACCGAAGGCCACCCCGACAAGGTGGCCGACCAGATCTCTGACGCGGTGCTTGATGCGCTGCTGGCGCACGACCCCAGGTCGCGGGTTGCGTGCGAGACGATGGTCACCACGGGCCTCGCGACGATCTTCGGCGAGGTGACCACGCACGCCTGGGTCGATCTGCGCGCCCTCGTGCGCGAGACCATCAAGGACATCGGCTACACCGAGGCCGGCATCGGGTTTGACGCCGACTCGTGCGCGGTGCTCAATGCGCTGGGCACGCAGTCGCACGATATCGCGCAGGGCGTGGACACCGGCGGCGCCGGCGACCAGGGGATGATGTTCGGCTACGCCTGCGATGAGACCGAGGAGCTGATGCCGCTCCCCATCCAGCTGGCGCACAAGCTCACGCATGCCCTGGCCGACCGCCGCAAGGATGGCACCCTCGCCTGGCTGCGTCCCGACGGCAAGTCGCAGGTGTCGGTGGTGTACGAGGACGGCCGCCCCGTCGAGGTGGACACGGTGGTCATCTCGACGCAGCACGCCGATACCGTGAAGAACAAGGCGATCCACGAGGCGGTGCGCCACGACATCATCGAAGCGGTCATTCCGCCGGAACTGCGCGCGCGTCGCATGAAGGTGCACATCAACCCGACCGGACGATTTGTCGTCGGCGGCCCGCAGGGCGACGCCGGCCTCACCGGCCGCAAGATCATCGTCGACACCTACGGTGGCATGGGCCGCCACGGCGGCGGCGCCTTCTCGGGCAAGGATCCGTCCAAGGTGGATCGCTCGGCCGCGTACGCCGCGCGCTGGGTGGCCAAGAACATCGTCGCCGCCAAGCTCGCCTCGAAGTGCGAGGTGCAGCTCGCCTACGCCATCGGCGTGGCCAAGCCGGTGTCGGTGATGGTCGACACGTTCGGCACGGCCGCGGTTCCCGAGACGGCGATCATGCGCGCGGTCGACGCGGTCTTCGACCTGACGCCGCGCGGCATCATCGAGGCGCTCGACCTGCGCAAGCCGATCTACGGCCCCACTGCCGCCTACGGGCATTTCGGTCGCACACCGGCCAAGGTGGAGCGCTTCGGCAAGAAGGTGTCGCTCTTCAACTGGGAGCGCACCGACAAGGTCGCTGAACTCCGGCGCGCCGCGCGCGCGCGCTAGCGCGCTCGGCGGGGAGGACCCGTGATCCCGGTGAAGGTGGCCAAGCTCGGCCTCGACAGCGTGTCCAACGCGTATGTCGTGGTGCTGCAGGAGGAGAATGGCGACCGGGTCCTCCCCATCTGGATCGGGCGGCCGGAGGCGGAGTCCATCGCGATGCAGATGAACGGCGTGAAGCGCGAGCGTCCCCTCACGCACGATCTCTGCCACGCCCTCATCAACGGGCTGGGCGCCACGCTGCGCCGCGTCCAGGTGACGCGCCTCGAGAACTCGACGTTCTTCGCGGAACTGCATCTCGCCCGTGGCGGCGCGCCGGTCATCGTCGATGCGCGGCCGAGCGATGCGATTGCCATCGCCCTCCGCCTCGACGCCCCGATCTACGTGGCCGAGGTCCTGTTCGCGGGTGACGGCGAATCCGAGTCCGCGCCGGCGGGGCGCGATGACGACGCCATGTCGGCCGAGGAGCTGCAGCGTCACCTCGAACACATGCGGCCCGAGGACTTCGGCCGCTTCTCGTTCTAGATGCGCCGTCGAGCGCCGGGCAGTCGCGATGACTCGGTAGTTCGCGGGTGCGCCCGGCGCGCGGCGGCGCTCGCGCTGTCGATCACCGCAATCGCGGCTGGCGGCACACCGTCCACCGCGCGCGCGCAGGGTGCCACATCGCAACCGCCGGTGCTCGGCCGGCCGCATGGAGTGACGAGCGGCGAGGCCCGGTCGGTGAACGGTCGCGTGGTCCTCGGCTCGCGGACCGCGATGAAGCCGCTCGTTGGGGCCTGGGTCGTGTTGCACCGCGTGGGGACTGATCGCGCCGCGCCGCTCGACTCGGTGCGAACCGACGGCGACGGACGATATACCTTCCGCTACCATACATCGGGTGAACCGAACGCCGTCTACTTCGTGTCGAACCTGTACGGTGGCGTCGCCTACTTCACGTCGCCGCTGACCGCGCGGGCCGTGAGCGGGGACGACGCGCGCTTGGTGGTGCACGACACCACGAGCGCGCCGATTCCCATTCTCGTGCGCGGCCGGCACATCGTCTTCGCGACGCCGGGCGAACACCAGCGGCGCACCGTGCTCGAGGTCTACGAACTGTCCAATGATTCCACGCTGACCCGCGTGGCGGGCGGCGCCGGGGGAATGGTCTGGCAGGCGCGGCTGCTCGACCGGGCGGACAGTGGGCGCGTGGCGCAGTCGGACTTTTCCGACGGGGCCGCGCGCTTCGAGGCGGGACGTGTGCGCCTGGCCGCGCCCTTCGCGCCGGGGCTCAAGCAGTTCTCCTTCTCGTACGACGTCCCCACGCAAACCGAGTATTCGCTGGTCGTCGAGGAGCCGGCTGACGTGCTCGAAGTCCTGGTGGAGGATGCGCTGGCGCGCGCCGAGGGCGGCGGCCTGGCGTCGATGGGCGCCACCACGACCGGCGGTCGGACGTTCGCCCGGTTCCTCGCGCAGGATGTGCCGACCGGCGCCGTGATTCGCGTCAGCGCGCCCGGAACCAGCGCCATGTCGGGTAATCAACTGCGCGTCCTGGCGCTGATGGCGGCGCTTGGCGCGGTCTTGCTGGTGGGCCTCGCCCGCGCGATGTATCGACGGCAGCGCGCGGGCGGTGGACACGCCGGCGACGCGAGCGCCGCGACGTGGCGCGCGCAGATCGCCGCGCTCGACGACGCGTTCGCGAAAATCGAGCGGCCCACCGAGGCGCAGCGCGCGGATCACTGGCAGGCGCGCGCGCACCTCGACAAGCAGCTCAGCGACGCGGTTGCGCGTGAACAGGGCCTGACATAGGTTCACCGACACAATCGATTCAACAACGGATGCGGGTCACGGAAGCCGGTGCAAGTCCGGCGCGGCCCCGCCACTGTAACGGGCGCAGTTCGCCCCGCTCGACAACCACTGGCCGGAAGGCTGGGAAGGGGAGCGGGGGCCCGGAGCCAGGAGACGCCCTGCGTCCGTGCCACATCAGATGCCTCGGGGGAGGCCGCGTGGCGACGGGCGCTTGAGTGCGTCCGCCGTTGTGGGCTCGCTCCCGGGGTGGAGCGAGCCCTTCGTGCATTCGGTCGATCGTCGTCCGCGTTTCCATCGCTTGGCGTGCCTCACCGCGCTGGTGGTGAGTGCCTGCGCCGCTCCGGCCGATCGGGCCGCGCCGGGACGCGCTGCCATCGCACCACTCGTGGATGACTTTGGCGACACGCTGCGGCTCGCCCGCGCCGCCACGCGCGTGGTCTCGCTCAATCCCGTCGTTTCCGAAGCGATCTTCGCTCTCGGGGCGCAGGCGCGGCTCGTGGGCCGCACGCGATGGGACGACTCGCCGCCCGGCATGCGGCAGGTCCCCGACCTGGGTGATGGCCTCCAGCCGAATGTCGAGGCGGTGATCGCGGCGCGCCCCGATCTCGTGGTGCTCTACGCGACGGATGCGAATCGCGCCGCCGCCAGCGCCTTCCGCCGCGCGGGGGTCGCCACGCTTGCGCTGCGCACCGACCGTATCGCCGACTTCGCGCGCATCGTGCGCGCCCTCGGCGTTGCGCTCGACGACTCGGTCGCGGCGCGCCAGGTGTCGGACTCGGTGGCGCGTTCCATCCAGTTGGTGGCCGCGCTGCCGGCGTTTCAGCCGCCTGTTTCGGTCTTCTGGCATGCGTGGGACGCGCCGCTCATCACGATTGGCGCCGGAAGTTACCTCGGCGAGCTCGTCACGATTGCCGGTGCGCGCAACGTATTCGCGGACCTGCCGCAACCGTCGCCGCAGGTGACGCTCGAAAGCGTCGCGGCGCGCCGGCCCGACTTCGTGCTCGCCGGCCCGCGCGCCGCCGAACGGCTGCGCGCGAATCCTCGTTGGCAGGCAGTCGAGGCGGTGCGCGCGGGGCGCGTGCTGGTGGTCGACACGGCGCTCATCGGGCGTCCGGGCGTGCGCATGGGCGAGGCGGCGCGATCATTGCGTGCGCTGCTCGACTCTGCACGGCGCGCGCAGCCATGACCCCCACGCGCTGGGTGCTGCTGTTCATCGCGCTCGCGGCGGCGTGTGCGGGCGGGCTTGCCATCGGACCGGTCCCGCTGACGCTCGTGGATGTGGCGCGTGCGGTCGCCGGACAGGGTGATCCGCAGTCTGTGGCGATCGTCCGCGACCTGCGCCTCGCGCGCGTCTGCCTCGCGATGATCGCCGGTGCCGGGCTCGGCATGAGCGGCGCCGCCCTGCAGGGGACGCTGCGCAACGCGCTCGCCGAGCCGTACCTGCTCGGCGTCTCCGGTGGCGCGGCCGTGGGCGCAGTGCTCGCCGTCGTCGCGGGATTGACCGCCGCCGTGACGCTGCCGGTCGCCGCCTTTGCGGGGGCGGCGGTCGCCGTCGCACTCGTGCTCCTAGTCGCGCGCGCCGCGAGTGGCCGCGCCGACCCGCGTGTCCTGCTGATGGCCGGCGTCGTGGTCGGCGCCTTCGCCAACGCTGCGATCATGATTCTCCTGGCGGGCGCCGGCGAAGGAGCGGTGCGCAACGCCCTCTGGTGGATGATGGGTTCCGTCGCGGGCGCCGAATGGTCGGCCGTGCGCTGGCTCGCGCTCTACGCCGCGATCGCGGGCGTGACGCTCGTCGCCGTCGCGCGCGACATCGACTTGCTCGCGCTGGGCGAGGACGCGGCGGCGGGGCTCGGCGTGCAGGTCGCTCGCGCGACGCGGCGCATCTTCCTGCTCGCGGCGCTGCTGGCCGCCATTACCGTGGCCGGCGCCGGTCTCATCGGGTTCGTGGGGCTCGTCGTGCCCGCGATGGCGCGCGCGCTCGGTATGCGACGCGCGCGCGAGGTGCTTCTTGCCTCCGCCGTGCTCGGCGCCACGCTGCTCGTCGCCGCCGACGTGGTCGCGCGCACGGTGCGGTCGCCGGCCGAACTTCCCCTCGGGGCGGTGACGGCCCTCGTTGGCGTGCCATTCTTCCTCGTGCGACTGCGGAGGGCCACATGATCCGCGTGCAGGACGCGGTCGTGCGCTATCCCGGCGCGCGGGTGAACGCGCTCGACGGCGCGACGTTCGAGGCGCCGCCCGGACGGGTGACGGCCGTGGTGGGTCCGAACGGCAGCGGCAAGAGCACCGTCGTGCGCGCGCTCATCGGGCAAGTTCCGTTGACGTCGGGCAGCTTGCAGGTCGGCCACCTCGACGCGGCGACCGCCGACCGGCGCGCCCTCGCTCGCCTGATGGCGGTGGTGACCCAGCGTGAAGAACCGGCCTTCCCGCTACCGGTGCGCGACTACGTGATGCTGGGACGTTATCCGCACCACGGCGCCTGGACGGCGCTCGGCCCCGGCGACGTCGCGGCGTCGGTAGCTGCGGCGGCCCGCGCGGGCGCCGCCGAGTTGATGAGTCGCCGCACCGACGAGTTGTCGGGCGGCGAGTGGCAGCGGGTGCGCCTCGCCCGCGCGCTCGCGCAGGGCGGGGAAGTGCTCGTCCTCGACGAACCCGGCACCTTCCTCGACGTCGGCCACGAGATGGGGGCCTTCGAATTGCTCGATGCACTCGCGCGCGAAGGGCGCACGGTCCTGCTCGTCAGCCACCAGCTGAACCTGGTCGCCCGATTCGCGGCGCACATCGTCGTGCTCCACCGCGGCCGGGTGGTCGCCGCCGGTACGCCGTCGGAGGTGATGCGCGGTGAGGTGCTCGAGCCCGTCTACGACTGGCCACTCGTCGTCGCGCGCGACCCCGCCGTCGGCGCCCCCGTGCTCATTCCCCTGCGCAAGCGCTGAAGCAGCCTCGTCCGCCATCCGCCATCCGCCATCCGCCATCACCCGTCGCCCACACCAATCCATCCCTCGCACAGCATGCGCCCACTCCTCCTGCTCGCGCTCCCCGTCGCTCTCGGCGCGCAAGGCTCCAATACATCGCTCGCTCCCGTCGTCGTCACCGCAACGCGCATCGAGACCAGTGTGCGCGCCCCGGCGACGGTCGCCGTGCTGAGCGGCGATTCACTCCGCGCCCGCGGCATCACCCATCTGCGCGACGCGCTCGGCCTCATCCCCGGCGTCACCGTCGTGCAGAGTTCGTCGTTCGGCTCGCAGGCGTCGCTTTTCGTGCGCGGCGGCCAGGGCAACTACGTGCGCGTGCTCCTCGATGGGGTCCCACTCAATGAGCCGGGAGGTGCCGTCGATCTGGGCGCGCTGACCCTCGACAACATCGAGCGCGTGGAGGTGGTGCGCGGTCCGGCCAGCGTGCTCTATGGCGCCGACGCGGTCACCGGGGTGATCCAGCTCGTGTCACGCACGGGAGCCGGTGGATCGCGCGCCGCGCTCGCGCTGGACGGCGGGTCATTCGGCCAGCGCGATGCCGCCCTCTCCGCCGCCCGGGCGCTCGGGCGCGCGTCGTTGAGCGCCAGCGTTGCCGACCGTTCCGCGCAGGGGATTCTGCCGTTCAACAACGATTATCGGAACCAGTCGGCCAATGCCACGCTGCGCTGGGCGCCCGACGTGCGCACCGAGGCGACGATCGCCGCGCGCTGGCTGGCGTCCGTGTATCACTATCCCAACGAGTCGGATGGCTCGATCGGCGATCGCAATGCGGAGAGCACGTCGCACCGGCTTGCCCTGGCGTTCTCGGGGCATCGCGCCGTGGGGTCGCGCGTCGTCACCGCGTGGACCCTCACCTCCAGCGAGTACGCGCCGCGCAACAACGACGGGCCCGATTCCGCCGCGGACACCCTTGGGTTCTACGGGTTCTACTCCCGCGGCACCGTGACGCGACGGTCGGCGGACGTGCGTGTCACGGCACGCGTCGGCGCCGCCCAATCGCTGACGGTTGGCGCCGAGGCGTCGCGCGATCACGAACGCTCGTCGTCGCTGTCGCTCAGCCAGTACGGCCGCGACACCGGCACCTTCGTGGCCGCGCGCAATGATCGGTCGCTGTATGTCCAGGCGATCGGCGCGCGCGGGCGCGCCAGCTATCAGCTGGGCGGTCGGCTCGACGATAACAGCGCCTTCGGCACCTTCCGCACGGCCCGTCTTGGCGCCGCCTGGCAGCTGGCGCGAGGGTGGCGCGTGCGCGCGGCGGCGGGTTCCGCCTTTCGCGCGCCGAGCTTCTTCGAGAACTTCGCCACGGGCTACGTGCGCGGGAATCCGGCGCTCGCGCCGGAGCGCACGCACAGTCGCGAAGTGGCGCTGGAAGGCGCCGTCGGCCGCGTCACGCTTGGCGTGACCGGGTATCAGCAGCGCTTCCGCGACCTGATTCAGTACAATGCGCGCACCCTGAGCCCGCTCGCCCCGAACTATGTGAACGTGGCCGGCGCCAACGCCGACGGCGTCGAGGGGGAAGCGGCGTTCGCGCTCGGCGCGGCCCTGCGGGCGCGGCTGACGTATGCCTACTCGCACACGCGGGTCACGAATGCGGGGTTTGATTCAGGCGCGGGGGCGACCTTCGTGCTGGGCCAGCCGCTGGTGCGGCGTCCCGCGCGGACGGCGCGCGTGGAGCTGTCGCGCCCGCTGGCGAGGCGCGGCGACGTCGCGCTGGGCGCGGCATACACCGGCGCAACGCCGGACCGCGACTTCTCCGGCTGGCCCGCCAAGCCGGTCATGCTCCCTGCGCGCACGCTGGTGGATCTGTCGGCCAACGTGCGGCTGTCAGGGGCGCGCGCGCCGGTCCCGGTCTTCGCGCGCCTGCGGGGCGACAACCTGACGGGCGTGGATTATCAGGCGATCTTCGGTTACCGCGCCCCGGGACGCTCGCTGCGCCTCGGCGTGACCGTCGGCCACCCGTAGCGCGCGGTATCTTAGGAGATGGAATGCGTGGCGGCAGCCGCCAGCTGCCGCCCGCCTTGGCGCCGCAATGATCGCGAATCGCCGTCGCGAATCGCAATCGAAAATCGCAATCCGAATTCCATATCCTCAATCTCCCGCGATGTCGCTCATAACGACACAAGCCATCGTCCTCCACGCCTTCGACTATCGCGAGACGTCGCGCATCGTGCGGCTGATCACGCGGGAGCTGGGGATCGTGTCGGCGATCGCGCGCGGGGCGCGGCGGCCGCGCAACAAGTACGGGGCGGCGCTCGATCTGTACGCCGGCGGGGAAGCGCAGCTGATGACGACCATGGGGCGTGACCTCCACACGCTGACCGCCTTCGAGGCGACGCAGTCGCGCCCGCTGCTGGCCGCTTCGCTCGACCGTTTCGCCGCCGCCGCGGCCATCGCCGAGTTGCTGCTGCGATTTGCGCCCGAGCAGGAAGACCCGGGGCTGCTCGACGCGATGACCGACGCACTCGACGCGCTCGAGGCGGCACCCCCCGGCGGCGCGGCGCCGGTGGCGCTCGGCGGGGCCTGGAGCCTGGTGGCGGAGCTGGGCTTTGCGCCGTCGCTCGATGAATGTGTGTCGTGCCATGCGCCAATCGATGCCGACGCGTCGGTGTCGTTCAATCACCGCGCGGGCGGCGCCGTCTGCGCCAACTGCACCCGGCACACGCCCGGGGCGCGCACGCTCCCGCCCGAGGCGCGCGCCGCCATTCGCTCGTGGCTGGGCCGCCTGCCGTCGCCGTCGCTCGACGAACCCAGCATTCGCGCCCATCAGCGCCTGCTGCGTGAGTTTCTCGAGGAGCATCTCACCGACGGCGGCCGTCCGCTGCGCGCGCTGCTCGCGTGGGAGCGTCACGAGGTGGACGCGTGATCCTCGGCACCGCGGGGCACATCGACCACGGCAAGACGGCGCTCGTGCACGCCCTGACCGGCGTGGACACCGACCGTCTCCCCGAGGAGAAGCGCCGTGGCATCACCATCGACCTCGGCTTCGCGCCCCTCGAACTCGAGGGGGTCGGCACGATTGGCGTCGTCGACGTGCCGGGCCATGAGGCGTTCGTGCGCACGATGCTCGCCGGGGCCGCGGGCATCGATCTCGCCCTGCTGGTCGTCGCGGCGGACGAGGGCGTCATGCCCCAGACGCGCGAACACCTCGCCATCCTCGGCGCGCTTGGCATTCGCGGAGGCGTGGTGGCGCTCACCAAGGCGGACCTCGTGGACGACGAAATGCGCGCACTCGCGGCGGACGACGTCACGGCCGCACTGCGGGGCTCGCCGCTCGAGGGCGCCGCGGTCATCACGGTTTCTGCGCGCACGGGCGAAGGACTCGACGCGCTGCGTCGTGCCCTGGTGCAGGCCGCGGCCGCGGTGCCGGCGCGCGACGCGGGCGACCTGTTCCGGATGCCGGTGGACCGCGCCTTCACGGTGAAGGGCACCGGCACCGTCGTCACCGGCACCGTCTGGAGCGGCCGCGTCGGGCGCGACGATGCGCTTCGCGCCTTTCCCGGTGGCGTCGCGCTGCGGGTGCGCGGCGTCGAGACGCACGGGCACGCGGTCGCGGCTGGCCAGGCGGGCCAGCGCGCGGCGCTCGCCCTCGCCGGCGCGGAGCGCGACGCGTTGGCCCGCGGTGGCGTACTGGTGGCTGCTGGCGACGCGTGGGTAGAACGCGATCGTCTCCGGGCGGACGTGGCGCTGTTCGACGACGCGGGAATTACGCTGACGGCGCGGACGCGCGTGCGCCTCCACCTGGGCACGACCGAAGTCGGCGCGCGGGTCGTGGCGCGTGGTGGCCCCGTGCAGCCGGGCGCGACGGTCGCCGTGCGCCTGGTGCTCGATCATCCGGTCGTGGCACGTGGCGGTGATCGATTCGTCCTGCGCGCCGCGTCGCCCGCGGCGACCATCGGTGGCGGGGTCATCACCGATCCGGCGCCGCCGTTCCGGCGAACGCCGCCCTTCGCCGGGGCGGGGGCCTCTCCCGCGCAGCGCTTGACGTGGATGCTGGACGAAGAGCGTCACCGCGGAATCGCCGCCAACTCGCTCCCCTTGCGCCTCGGACTGACCCGGCAGGAAAGCGATCGCCTCGTGGCCAGCCTGGCGGGCGACCTGGTTCGCGTCGGCGATCGGATCACGCGGCGCGCGGTGCTCGACGGCGCGCAGGCTGCGTTGCTCGAAGCCATTGACGCCGCACACGCGGCGCGGCCCCTTGATCGCGGCGCGCCGCTGCAGTCGCTGCGCGCCAAGCTCGCACTCGGGCCCGAACTGTGCGACGAGGTGGTGCGCGCGGCCGTGCAGCAGGGGCTCGTCGTGATCACCGAGGGGCTTGTCGCACGGGCGGGATGGCAGCCCAGGCTGTCCGCGGCGGACCGCGCCGCCATCGATGCCATCGAACAGGTGCTGGCGGCGGCCGGCCGTGAGCCGCCGACGATCGACGAGATCGGCAGCAAGGTTGGCGCACGCGCTCCGGCGCTGCTGCGATTGCTCGAGCGCGAGGGGCGGGTGGTGGCGGTCGGGGAGCAGCGCTTCCTCAGCCCGGCCGCCTGGCGCGCCGCGTTGCGCGATCTTCGCCACGGTACCCGCGAGGCCCGCGTCTACTCGGCCGGTGAGATTCGGGAAATCTTCGGTATCAGCCGCAAGTACTCCATCCCGCTGATCGAAGGGTGCGATCGTCTCGGCATCAGCTCTCGGGTCGAGGATGGACGGCGGTTCCACTGGGACCACCTGAACCCAGCCGTTGCCTCGTTCCTTGACAGTGCCGAAAACGGCCCCTAGTTTGGCTATTGGCCAATCACATCCACACTCATTCCTAGAGGAGACACACCAACCGAACCTGCATTGTCAGAAAAGGAGTTACGATGAGGTATCGTTGGGCAGCACTCCTAGCGGTGCTGACCCTCGCCCTCACGCCACAGCTTGGGACGGCTCAGACGGGATCGAGCCAGGCTAAGCGACCCGTAGTAACGCTGAAGCAGAACTACCCGAACCCGTTCAATCCGCAGACTTGGATTCCGTTCGAGATCGGCTGTGATGAGAATCCGAGTCATCAGTTCAAGGTGTCGGTCCGCGTCTACAACCTGCTCGCGCAGTTTGTCGCGGTGCCGGTGCTGCAGGGCGGAACGGGAAATGTGGCAGGGGGTCAACCGCTGGAGAACGTATTGCTGACGTGCGGCCAGTACACGGCGTACTGGAATGGCAACTACCGCAATACGAGCAACGAAGTGGCCTCGGGCATCTACATGTATGTCATCGAGGTGGACGGTCAGCGAACCGTCAAGAAGATGTTGATTACCAAGTAGCGAATACCGGCCGCGCTCGAGACCATCCACCTCGAGCGCGGTCTTTTTGCGCCCCTCCCACATTGCCGCGGCCCGGCGCGACCTGCACCTTCATCGCGACCTCTTCGCGCGGGGCTGATGCTTACGGACAGGGTGGTCTTCATCACGGGGGTCGGCTCGGGCATCGGCCGCGCGCTGTCGCTGGGCGCCGCTGCGCGCCGTGCTCGCGTCTGGGTGACCGACATCGACGGCGCGGCGGCGGAGGTTGTGGCAGAGGCGTGCCGCGCGGCGGGTGGACGCGCCCAGGCACGCACGCTGGATGTCACCGATGCGTCGGCGGTGGAGCGCGCGATCGCCGAGATGGTTGCCGCCGAGGGTCGCCTCGACGTCTGCTTCAACAACGCAGGCATCGGCTTCGCCGGCGAGTTTCGCGACTCCACCATCGAGCACTGGCACCGGGTGCTGGACGTGAATCTCTTTGGTGTCATCAACGTGGCGCACGCGGCCTACCGCCAGATGGTCGCGCAGCGCAGCGGTCACCTCGTCAACACGGCCTCGCTCGCTGGACTCATTCCGACGCCCGGATTGAGCGCCTACGGGGCGGGGAAGTGGGCCGTGGTCAGTCTCACGCACGCGCTGCGGCTCGAGGGGCGCGGGCTCGGCGTGAGGGTGAGCGCCATCTGTCCCGGATTCATCGAGAGCAACATCTACAGCCGCACACTGGTTGCCGGCCTGAAGGCCGATGCGATGCGCACGATGGCGCCGTTCCCCATCGTGCCGGTGGAGGGGCTCGTCGAGCGCGTCTTCGCCGGACTCGCGCGCAACGAGGCGCTGATCGTCTATCCGGGGTATGCCCGTCTGCTGTGGTGGCTCTGGCGCCTCGTGCCGTGGGCCACGACCTGGAAGGGCCTGGCCCAGGTGGAGAAAATTCGCGCCGAATTCCGTATTGTGAGGTAGGGGACTGCCGCCGCGGCGCACCCGTCGTGCGTTGCGGCCGGACGCGATGCCGGAACGGCGGAGAATACGCGGCACCGCGGTTGCACCACCGTGTCGCAGTCTCGTCCCCCGTTCCTGCACCCGTCCCCCGTCCCTTCGCCTCAATCCCCTCCTCGTTCCGACCGAAGCATGCTGAGCCCCGACCGCCTGACCGTAAAGAGTGCCGATGCCCTCAACGACGCGCTGTCCCTCGCGCGCCGCAACGGCAATCCGCTCGTCTACGACGCGCATCTCCTCGCCGCCCTGCTCGCGCAGGACGAGAGCATCGTCGTGCCGGTGCTGCAGAAGCTCGGGGTCAACGTGCCGACGCTGCAGGAAGCGCTCGAGCGCGAGATCGCCCGATATCCGAAGCAGAGCGCGGCCAAACCGTCGCTGGCCCGTGAACTCAGCGCCGTGCTCGACCGGGCCGAGAAGGATGCGAAGGCACTCGGCGACGAGTACGTCTCCACCGAGCACCTGCTTCTCGCCCTGAGCGACGTGAAGGGAACGGAAACGAAGACGGTTCTCGCCGCGGCCGGCGCCACGCGCGCCGCGCTGCTCGAGGCCATTGAGGCCATTCGCGGCGCGCACCGCGTCACCGACCAGAGTCCCGAGAATCAGTATCAGGCGCTGCAGAAGTTCACGCGCGACCTCACCGATGCCGCGCGCCAGGGGAAACTTGATCCGGTGATCGGCCGCGACGAGGAGATCCGCCGCGTCATGCAGGTGCTGTCGCGCCGCACCAAGAACAACCCCGTCCTCATCGGCGAACCCGGCGTCGGCAAGACGGCCATCGCCGAGGGCCTCGCCCAGCGCATCGTCAACGGTGACGTCCCTGAGTCGCTCAAGAACAAGCGCCTGGTCGCGCTCGACATGGGCGCGCTGATTGCCGGCGCCAAGTTCCGCGGCGAGTTCGAGGAGCGGCTCAAGGCCGTGCTCAAGGAGATCACCGCCAGCGAGGGGCAGTTCGTCGTCTTCATCGACGAGATGCACACCATCGTGGGCGCCGGCAAGGCCGAAGGGTCGATGGACGCCGGCAACATGCTCAAGCCGATGCTGGCGCGCGGCGAGCTGCGCGTCGTCGGCGCGACCACGCTCGACGAGTATCGCAAGCACGTGGAGAAGGATCCGGCCCTCGAGCGGCGCTTCCAGCCGGTGTACGTCGGCGAGCCGACGGTGGAGAGCACCATCGCCATTCTGCGCGGCCTCAAGGAACGCTACGAGAGCCATCACGGCGTGCGGATCACCGACGGCGCCATCGTCGCCGCCGCCACGCTGAGCCACCGCTACATCGGCGACCGTTTCCTGCCGGACAAGGCCATCGACCTTGTCGACGAGGCCGCGTCGCGCCTGCGCATCGAGATCGACTCGCTGCCGCAGGAGATTGACGAGGTGGAGCGCCGCATCGTGCAGCTGGAGATCGAGCGGCAGGCGCTCGCCAAGGAGAAGGACCCGGCGTCGGTGGAGCGCCGCACGGCGCTGGAGAAGACGCTTGCCGATCAGCGCGAGCAGAGCGGGTCGATGAAGGCGCAATGGCAGCAGGAGAAGGACGCGCTGGGCGGCGTCGGCAAGCTCAAGCAGCAGATCGAGGAGGCGCGTGGCGAGGCCGACCGCGCCACGCGCGCCGGCGACCTGGGCAAGGCCGCCGAGATCACGTACGGCCGCATCCCGCAGCTCGAGCAGCAGCTGAAGACCATCGAGGCGCAGATCGCCGATCAGAAGCAGGGCGGCGCGCGCTTCCTGCACGAGGAAGTCGCCGCCGACGACATCGCCGAAATCGTCGCCAAGTGGACCGGTATTCCGGTCACGCGGATGATGGAAAGCGAGAAGGAACGGCTCACCAAGCTCGACCAGGAGCTGGCGCGGCGCGTCGTCGGCCAGACGCAGGCAGTGCGCGCCGTCGCCGACGCCGTGCGTCGGTCGCGCGCCGGCCTCCAGGATCCCAACCGGCCCATCGGGTCGTTCATCTTCCTCGGCCCCACCGGTGTCGGCAAGACCGAGACCGCGCGCGCCCTCGCCGAGTTCCTGTTCGACGATGAAACCGCGATGGTGCGCATCGACATGTCGGAGTACATGGAGAAGCACGCCGTGGCGCGCCTGATCGGCGCGCCGCCGGGCTACGTGGGCTACGAGGAGGGCGGCCAGCTCACCGAGGCGGTGCGGCGCCGTCCGTATGCCGTGATCCTGTTCGACGAGATCGAGAAGGCGCACGCGGACGTCTTCAACGTGCTGCTCCAGATTCTCGATGACGGGCGGCTCACCGACTCACAGGGCCGCACGGTCGACTTCCGCAACACCGTCGTCATCATGACCTCGAACCTCGGCTCGCAGTGGATCCTCGAGCAGGGGACGGCCGACTGGGCGCTGGTGGAGACGCAGGTGACGCAGGCGCTGCGCGGCCATTTCAAGCCCGAGTTCCTGAACCGCGTGGACGACATCATCATCTTCCGCCCGCTCGGCCGCGGCGAGATCGGCCACATCGTGGACCTCCAGCTGAAGCGCTTCGACAAGCTGCTTGCCGAGAAGAAGCTGGCGCTCGACGTCACGCCGGCGGCGCGCGAGCTGATCGCGCACGAAGGGTACGATCCCGCCTTCGGCGCGCGTCCGCTCAAGCGCGCGCTGCAACGGCTGCTGCAGAATCCGCTCGCGCTCGCGCTGCTCCAGGGCGAGTACGCCGAGGGCGACACGGTGCGCGTGGACGCCCAGCATGACGCGCTGACCTTCGCCAAGGGGTAGCGCGGGTCCAGCCCGCCGGCAGGCCCAGCCGGCGACTTGAGCGTCAGGTGCCCGCCACCGAGATTTCAACCATGACGCAACCTGGTCCCGTGGTCTTCGCCTCACGCGAAGCGCAAGACGAGTACTGGATGGGCCTGGCCATCGCCGAAGCGCAGCGGGCGGCGGCGAACGGCGAGGTCCCGGTGGGCGCCATCCTGCTCGTGGCCGGCGCGATGGTGGCGCGCGGCGGCAATGCGATGGTCGCCACGGAGGACGCCACGCAGCACGCCGAGATGCGCGTGCTCAAGGCGGGCGCCTATGCCAGCGGCGAGTCGCGAATGCCCTCGGCCACGCTGTATGTGACGCTCGAGCCGTGCGCGATGTGCGCCGGAGCCATCGTGCTGTCACGTGTCGGGCGCGTGGTGTTCGGGGCGTGGGACGACAAGGCCGGGATGGCCGGATCGGTGCACGATCTGCTGCGGCACCCCAAGCTCAATCACCGCCCGGAGGTGCAGGGGGGCGTGCGGGAAGCGGAGTGCGCCGCGCTGCTGCGCGATTTCTTCGAGGGCAGACGGTAGCCGAAAGCCGGGAGACGGAAGACAAGAAGAGCCCGCGACTTTCGCGGGCTCTCCCGTTTCCCCAGAGGACTGAAGACTTCCGTCTTCCGGCTTCCGTCTCCCGTCTTCCGTCTGCCCTCTACTTATAAATCCAGAACTTCTTCGACTCCGTCAGGAATTTCTCGGACTCGGCCTGGAAGACCGGGAGCAGGGCTTCGATGCCGCCGTCCTTCTCCACCGCCTCACGCAGGCGCGCGCTGCCGGAGAGGCGGTCGATCGAACCCTTGCGCCACTCCCATTTGTCCTTGTGGCGCACGTAGATCTCGCGCAGCATGTGCGCGCCGACGTTCACCGGCACCACGGCATCGCGGTCCGTCACGGTGGCGCGGACCATCGGAATGGTCTGCCCGCCGAACTCGTAGCCCGCTTCCACCGGCTTCAGCACGGAGTCGAACCAGACGCCCGGGATCTTCTTGTCGTTCAACGCCTTCACGATTGCGCCGGCGTCGGTCAGCCAGCTCGCGCCGGCCTGGGCGAACGGATTGTCAGTACCGCGCCCTTCACTGACGTTGACACCCTCGAAGAAGACGGTGCCGGTGTAGAGGAGGTTCGCGTCGTTGTTGCGCAGGTTCGGCGACGGATTCACCCACGGCAGGCCCGTCTGCTCGTAGTACATCGCGCGCTTGTACCCCTGCATCGGCACCACCTTGACGTCCGCTTTCACGCGGCCGCTTCCCACAAGCCAGCGCCCGAGTTCGCCGGGCGTGAAGCCGTAGCGCAGCGCCACCGGGTGCAGCCCGACGAGCGACGAGAAGGCCGTGTCGAGCATCCCGCCGTCCACCTTGTCGCCCCGAATGGGATTCGGGCGGTCGAGGATGATGAAGGGGACGCCGGCCTTGCCGGCCGCCTCGAGCGCCAGCGCCATCGTCCACTGATAGGTATAGACGCGTGCGCCGACATCCTGGATGTCATAGAGGAGCACGTCAACCGTCTTCAGCATCTCGGGCGTTGGGGCGCGCACGTCGCCATAGAGCGAGTAGGCCGTAACGCCCGTCGCGGAATCGACCGCGGTGGCGATCTTCTCGCCGGCCTTGGCCACGCCGCGAATGCCGTGTTCGGGGCCGAACAGCGCCGTGAGCTTGACGCCCGGCGCCCGGAAGAGCGCGTCCACCGTGCTCGTGCCGTCCGGCAGGCGGCCGCTGTGGTTGGTGAGCAGCCCCACGCGCTTGCCGGCGATGAGGTGGAGCGAGTCCTTGAGGAGCACCTCGACGCCCGTCTTGACCTTGGGCTGGGCGAGGGCAGGCGTGGCCGCCACGGCGACCGTGGCGGCGGCGATGACGAATCGGCGAAGAGTAATCATGGCGAAAAAATGGCACCGGGTGGACGGCGCGGCAACAGATGCCGGGAAAGACGACTGAGGATTGGGAATTCGGAGCGGGATCACGGAATTTCGAATGTGGACGTCGACCGGCGACCCCTCGCCGGACCAGTATTCGTTGGTCGTTGTCCTGAATCGCGATCCTCTATTCCGTTCCGGATTCCCCATCCTCAATCGTCGTCCGGTCCAACTTTCCAGCACGAGCCCGTTGACCCACCGTCGTCGTTCGGATAATTTTCAAGACTCGTTTGGACAGGTGGCCGAGTGGTTGAAGGCACCGGTCTCGAAAACCGGCATACCGGCAACGGTATCGTGAGTTCGAATCTCACCCTGTCCGCTCCTGCGTGACGCCCAACGCGTCGGTGCCCGCACGCACCGGCGCGTTGTCGTTGGCGCTGCGGCGTCTGTTGTCTTTCTGTTGTTTCTCTGTTGTCTCTCTGTTGTTTTTCTGTTTCTCGGACAGGTGGCCGAGTGGTTTAAGGCGCACGCCTGGAAAGTGTGTGTACGTCAAAAGCGTACCGTGGGTTCGAATCCCACCCTGTCCGTTTCGCAGTTTCTCTACCTCCTCCTCGTCCCCTCCTCGTCCCCGCGTCGCCACCGACGCGGGGCTTCGTACTTTCCGGACCCATTGGCGGAAATCGGCGCGCCGAAGGAAATTGCGTGGCCGGTCCACGACCTCGCTCGCGACCGCGCGCTGTCCCACCCGTCCGGGAGATCCGCATGACCGCCGTCCGACGCGCCGCGAGGCTTCTGAGCAGCGTTCTCCTTGTCGGCCTGATGTCGCCCGTCGGCGCGGCGCGCGCGCAATCGCGGCCGGTCCCGACGCCAGAGTCCGCGCTTGGCTTCGCCGTCGGCGCCGACTTCAAGCTCGCCACGTACGACGAGTCCATCCGCTACTTCCGGCAGCTCGCGGCGGCCAGCGATCACATCAAGCTGCTGACCGTCGGCAAGACGTCGCAGGGCCGCGACTGGACGCTCGCGATCATCTCGTCGCCGGAGAACCTGGCCAATCTCGAGGCATTGCGTGCCATCGCCCAGAGGCTGGCGCATCCGGCCGGGCTCACCGATGCGCAGGCCCGCGCGCTGGCCAAGGACGGGAAGGCGTTCGTCGACATCAGCGGGGGGCTCCACGCCTCGGAGATCGCCGGCTCGCAGCACACCATCCAGCTGGCCTACGACCTGCTGTCGCGCAACGACGCGCGCACGAAGGCCATCCTCGACAACACCGTGCTGCTGCTCTGGCCGTCGCTCAACCCGGACGGGCAGGACATCGTCGTGAACTGGTACCGGCGGAATGTCGGCACGCCGTACGAGATCGCCCCGCTCGACGAGCTCTACCAGAAGTACATCGGCCACGACAACAACCGCGACGCGTACATGCTCAACGTCGTCGAGTCGCGCGTCGTGGCGCGCACGTGGCGTCACTGGGAGCCGCAGGTCATCTACGTGCAGCACCAGACCGCGCCGTTTCCCACGCGCATCTGGCTGCCGCCCTTCGCCGAGCCCATCGCGCCGCGCGTCGCGGGCCTGATGTCGCGCGAGGTGAACACCATCGGCATGACCATCGCGCAGGCGCTCGAAACCGAGGGCAAGGTGGGCGCCACGCACATGGGGCAGGGCTTCGACGCCTGGTATCCGGGCTACATCGACTACATGCCGATGCTCCAGAACATCGTCTCCTACTGGACGGAGACGGCGCTCTACAACTACGCGACGCCCAAGTTCTATACGGTCGACGACTTCCCGGCGGAGTATCGCGACCTGCGTCCGCAGTCGCTGTACGCGAGCCCGTGGCCGGGCGGCTGGTGGCGCCTGCGCGACGCCGTCGACTACATGGAAACCGCGTCCATCGCGACGCTCGACTACGCCGCCAAGTACCGCGAGGACCTCCTCTGGAATCGCTATCAGGCGGGCCGCAACGCCATCGCGCGCTACGCGAAGGAGCCGCCGTACGCGTACCTCGTGCCGCAGGCGCAGCGTGACCCGGCCGCCGCCGCCGCGCTGCTCCGGCGCCTCGCCTTCCTTGGCGTGCGCGTCGGTGAACTGACGCGCGACGCCGCGCACGCCGGCGTGCGCTATGCGAAGGGAACCTGGGTCATCGCCATGGACCAGGAGTACGCGGAACTGGTGCGGCAACTCTTCGACGTGCAGGTCTATCCCGACCTGCGCGAGAGCGAGGGCGGGGCTCCCGAGCCGCCATACGACGCCGCGGGATGGACGCTGCCATTCCTCACCGATGTGCGGGTCGCCGAGGCGCGCGTCCCGCTCTCCGCGGAGTTCCGCGCGGCCCTGCAGCCGGTGCAGGGCAAGGCGGCCGACGCCGCGCTGGCCGACGCGCCGTTCACCACCAACGCGATGGCGGCGGGCATCGTGCCGCCGCCTGCCCGGATTACGGGCACTGGCGCGGCGCTCGCGGTTGACCCCGCGCAGAACGATGCCTTCCGCCTCATCAATCGCGCGCTGGCCGATGGCGGCACCGTGCACGCGGAGGCGGGTCGCTACGTGATCGCCGGCGTAGCACCGGCGAAACTCGAATCGTGGGCCAACGAACTCTCGTTGCGCGCCGAGCGCCGCGCCGGTCCCACCGCGGCGGGCGCACCGGTGCGCGGCCGCATCGCGCTCTACAAGTCGCTCGCGCCAAGCATGGACGAAGGGTGGACGGAGTGGCTGCTCGACCAGTTCGAGTTCAAGTACACCATCATCGGCAACGCCGACGTCCAGGCCGGCGACCTCGGCCAGCGCTTCGACGTGATCCTCTTCGCGTCGGACCAGGGGCGGACGCTGCGCGATGGCTTCGGCAAGGGACGAGTGCCACCGAGCATCGAAGGCGGGCTCGGCGACCTGGGCGTCCGCGCGCTCGATGCCTTCGTGCGGGGCGGGGGCACCATGGTGGCCATCAACCAGAGCGCGCCGTTTGCCATCGACCAGCTGCACCTGCCCGTCAGGAACGTGGTGCAGGGCCTGTCATCCAAGGACTTCTTCGCGAGCGGCTCCATTCTCGAGGTCGTTGCCGACGCGGGTCAGCCCGTGATGGCGGGCATGCCCGAACGCGCCCGGATCTTCTTCGACCGGGGTCCTGCCTTTACGCCAACCGAAGGCTTCGACGGCGCGGTGCTCGCGCGCTACGCCAAGGAAGGATCGCCGCTGCTGTCCGGCTATCTGCTCGGCGCGAAGCACCTGTCGGGGGCGGCCGCCGCGCTCGATGTGAGGCATGAGCGCGGGCACGTGGTGCTGATCGGATTCCGGCCGCAGTGGCGTGGGCAGACCATCGGCACCTTCCGTGTGGTCTTCAACGCCGCGCTCTACGGGCGCGACGTGGCCGAGAGTGCCCGTCCGCCCAAGCGGCCCTAGCGCGACGCACCGTCGCTCCCGAGCGGCGTGACGCACGCCGCGTCGTCGTTGGCGACGGCGTTCACGTGCATGCTCACGCGGTGCGCGATCCACGCCGCGGGATCCCACGCCGCCATCAACGCGCTGACCCGCGCCGACGGCGTGTTGGGCGCGAGCCATTCGGCGTAGTCCTCGGCGCCGATGATCACCGGCATGCGCGAGTGGATGGTTCGCAGTAACTCGTTCGGCTCGGTGGTGAGAACAGCGCAGGTCTCGAGGGCGGAGTCTGAGCCCGCGCCCGTGCCCGTGCCCGTGCCTTTAGCCGGGATCCACCGCTCCCAGAGCCCGGCCAGCGCAAACACGCGCTCGTCGGCGCGCCGCACGAACCACGGCTGCTTGCGCGTGCTGCCGGCCACCACTTGCCACTCGTAGAAGCCGTCGGCGAGGATCAGGCAGCGCCGCTGCCGGACGGCGGCGCGAAATGCGGGCTTGTCGGCGACCGATTCGCTGCGCGCGTTGCTCAGCCGATTGCCGATGCTTGGATCCTTCGCCCAAAATGGCACAAGGCCCCAGCGCAGCATCGCGACCTCCGGACCGTTTCCGGCATCGCGCACCGCCGCAATCTCGCGTCCCGGCCCGAGGTTCCAGTGCGGCGGCAGCGCCGGCCCGCGGCGCACGCCGAACTGCGCCCAGTCAATGCGATCGCTCTTCGAGAGCGCGAAGCGGCCGCACATGGTTCAGGCCTGGCTGGCCGCGCCGGCCGCGCCGGCCGGATGGCAGATCGCGTCCAGCTGATCGATGAGCGCGCGCAGGTCGAGCGGCTTGAGCAGCACATCGTGCACGCCGAGCATGCGGAGGCGCGCCATTTCGTCCTCGCGCACGAAGCCGGTGCAGAGCAGCACCGGCAGGGCGGCGTCGCGGGCGCGCAGGCGCTCGAGGGTCTCGACGCCGCTCACGGTGCCGGGGAGCTGCACGTCCAGCAGCACCACGCACACCCGCGCGCGGTGCGTCTCGTACAGGTCGAGCGCCTGTGAGCCGTCGGCCGCCTCGACCACCGTGTAGCCGGAAAGGTCGAGCACGATGCGCAGCATCTCGCGCAGCGTCGTCTCATCGTCCACCAGCAGCACCGTCGGCCGGTCGCCGTTCGCCGCCGGCCGGCGCCGCGTCGCGTCGCGCGAGAAGTCGGTCGCCGCGAGAAACGGTCGCGGTGGCGTGACGGGACGACGGTCGCGCTCGGCAAGGGCGGGGAGGAGCAGCTGCACGCGCGTCCCTTCGCCGAGCTGGCTCTGCACCGAGATGGCGCCGCCGAGTTGGCGCACCAGGCCGTAGGCGATGGGCAATCCGAGCCCGGTCCCCTTGCCGGGCTCCTTCGTCGTGAAGAACGGCTCGAAGATCCGCGACTTCACGTCCTCGGTCATCCCCGTCCCGGTGTCGCTCACGACGAGTTCCACATACGTGCCGGCCGTCAGCACGCCGGCCTCGGACATCTCGCCGACACCGATCACGCGACGGCGCACCGCGATCTCCAGTGTTCCGCCGCTCGGCATCGCATCGCGCGCGTTGATGCACAGGTTGAGCAGGGCCTGTTCGATCTCGCCGGCATCGCCGAGCACCGGCGGCACGTCCGCGTCGGCCTTGACCTCGATCGCAATCTGTCGGTGGAAGGTGCGCGCGCAGATGGCCCGAACGGTCTCGGCGGCACGTCCGATCTCCACCGGCGCCACGCGCAACGGGTCGTGGCGGCTGAAGCTCAGCAGCTGCCGCGTGAGCTCGGCGGCGCGCGTGCCCGCGTGCTCGATGCCGTCGAGCGCCGCATGGGCGGGATGTCCGGCGGCGGTCAGTGCGCGCGCGGCGGTGATGCCGGTCAGCACGGCGCCCAACAGGTTGTTGAAGTCGTGCGCGATGCCGCCGGCCAGCAGTCCGACCGCCTCCATCTTCTGCGTGTGCGCGAGGGCCTCCCGTCCGGTGAGGTCGCGGTACGAGGCGAGCGTCCACGCGGCGCCGGGGAGCGCGATGTCTCGCAACGAGACGCTCCATGTTAGCGAGGCGCCGTCGGGGCGACGCCAGCGGACGACCTGCTGCCGGGCGCTCCCCGGCAGCAGGGCGGCGGGGAGCACGCGACCGAGCATCTCGGAAGCCGGCATTCCGGTGAGCATCGCCGTCGCCGGGTTGGCGTCGATCACCTGCAGCGTGTCCCGCGCGATGAGGAAGAGCGGATCGGGGTTCTGGTCGAAGACGTCGCGATACCGGCGCTGGAACTCCTCGAGCGCGCGCACGGTGTCGTTGAACGCGGCGCGCAGAACCTCCCACTCCTCGATGGGCAGGTCGAGGGAAAGTTCCTGCACCTGGCGGGAGTCGCGCATCGCCTCCACGTCGCGCACGGTCTGCGCCAACGGGTCGAGCAGCAGGCGACGCCCGTAGAACCAGACCGTCCACGACGTGAGCGCGCCGCCGGCCAGGACGAGCGCCAGCAGCACCAGGCCAAGCGTGAATCGGCGTTGCTCCGCCTGCCGGTCCACGGGCGCGCGCACGGTGGCCAGGGGTGCGCCCAGCACGTCCTGCAACGGGACGAAGATGACCATCGAGTCGCCCGCGAGCCGCCGCGCCGGCGTCGGCGATTGCGGCGGCTCAAGCGACATCCGCATCGGCAGCGCGATGCTCGACAGCAGTCGGGTCAGGTAGGCCGTGTCCGCCGGCGCGCCGACCACCGCGTAGCCGAGCGGGACGGCGCCCCGGCTGGCGCGGAGTTGCGCGCCGCCAAGGCGATAGATCCCGGATCCCCAGCGCAGATAGCCGCCGAACGACGCGGAGTCGTCCATCCGCTGGATCAGCGCTGGGGTCAACGTCGAGGGCGGCGGCGCCACACCGGCGCGCGTCCAGCGGAACACCTCGCGGCCCGACCGATCGTAGATCACCAACAGCGAGTAGTCTCGGCGCTCGACCACTGCCACGTGTTCCACGTCGAACCGTCGCCGCGCCTCGGCCTCCGTTGGCCTGAGCGCGAGGGCGATCGCGGCTTCACTGTACGCGCGCCCCTCAGCCGTCGACCGGGCATCGCGCGACCGCTCCGCGAACGTCGAGCGCACCCAGACCGCGACGCGCTCCGCCAGGCTTTCTTCCAGGCTGCGGAACGTGTCGCGCACGACGAGCGCCCCCGCCAGGACGCTGCCGGCCAGCAGCACGAAGGCGAGAATCGAGACGCGGTCCAGCAGCGTCTTCAGTGAGCGGGGACGGATGGAGAGCACGGGAGGGTCGGATGGTACCGGCGCGGTACCCGCACGTTACCGCCGCGTGACGCCGACGGCAAACCTTTTCCTCATGCTGAGTGTCAGAGAAAGTGACCCCCCTCCGGTGGCGACGTGCCGGCCGGACCGCCTGATGGAGGACCCCCCAGTGGAAGCCAGAATGCTGATGACAACCGGCGGTTCCTATCTCTGCCTGTGCGATGACCGGGGCACGATCATCGGGTGGATTCCGTTTCCGCTCCGTCGTGATGCCGTAGGGCCGGGGCGCGAGAAGGTCTATCTCGCCCGTCCGGAGTCCTCGCGCCTCCCGGCCTCCCCGCGTCGCGCCGCCTGACGCGCCGACCAGAGGCCGCCCCGCCCCCTGCAACTTGCGGGGGGTTTTTCGTTGGCGCCGGTTGTCCAACGCCCCGTCCCGGTCGCATATTACCGGGCGAATGGCCACCGCTCCCACGACCGTCCTCAACGCCCGTGCGCTCGAGCGCACCGTGGCGCGCATGGCGGACGAAATTGTCGAGCGGGCGGACGGCACCGATTCCCTGGTGCTGGTCGGCATCCAGCGCCGCGGCGTCCAGCTGGCGGACCGCGTGGCGCGGGTGATCGCGGAGCGCGAGGGGGCGAGCGTGCCGCGCGGCGCCCTCGACATCACGCTCTACCGCGATGACCTGCAGACGGTCGGGCCGCGCCCGATCGTCGGCAAGACGGAAATCCCGTGTGACATCGACGGCATGACGGTCTGCATCGTGGACGACGTGCTGTACACCGGGCGCACCATTCGCGCCGCGCTCGACGAGCTCGCCGACTTCGGCCGCCCCGCGCGCATCATGCTCGCCGTGCTCGTGGATCGTGGCGGGCGCGAGCTCCCCATCCACGCCGACGTGGTGGGCCGCGTCATCGACGTCCCCCGCGGCGGCCGGGTCGACGTCTGCGTCACGGAGCTCGACGGCCGCGACGAAGTCACCATGGTCATCGCCGGGGAGGGAACATGAGCACTCCGCTCGGCAAGGACCTGCTCGGGCTCGAGCATTTGTCCGCCGAGCAGATCACGCTCATTCTGGACACCGCCGAACCGCTTCGCGAAATCAGCGAGCGCGCCATCAAGAAGGTGCCGACGCTGCGCGGCGCCACGGTGGTGAACCTGTTCTTCGAGGCGTCCACCCGCACGCGCATCTCGTTCGAGTTCGCCGAGAAGCGCCTGTCGGCCGACACGGTGAATGTCGCCACCGCCGCCAGTTCGGTGACCAAGGGCGAGACGCTCGTGGACACCGCCAAGAACCTCGAGGCGATGAAGATCGACATGGTGGTCATTCGCCATGCGTCCTCGGGCGCGGCGCAGTTCCTGGCCGAGCGCATCGAGAGCAATGTCATCAACGCCGGCGACGGCATGCACGAGCACCCCACGCAGGGGCTGCTCGACCTGCTCACGCTCCGCCGTCGCTTCGGCTCGCTGAAGGGGCGGCGCGTCTGCATCGTGGGCGACGTGCTGCACTCGCGGGTCGCCCGCTCCAACATCTGGGGGCTCACGAAGCTCGGGGCGGAGGTCGCGGTCTGCGGCCCGCGCTCGCTGCTCCCCCCGGCGATCGGCGAGTTCGGCGTGCAGGTCTTCGATCGCGTCGAACAGGCCATCGAATGGGCCGACGCGCTCAACGTGCTGCGCCTTCAGCTCGAGCGGATGACGGCGGGCTACATTCCGTCGCTGCGCGAGTACAACCGCGTCTTCGGCATCTCGCGCGAACGGCTGGACCGCGCGCCGCGCGAAATCGTGATCATGCATCCGGGGCCGATCAACCGCGGCGTGGAGCTCGACAGCGAGGTGGCGGACGGTCCGCACTCCGTGATTCTCGACCAGGTAACCAACGGCGTGGCCGTGCGCATGGCCGTGCTCTATCTCCTTGCCGGCAACGCGCCGGCGCTAGCCGAGGCCGCCAAGGGCGGCGATCGCTGATGACCGAACTTCGTGACGTACTGCTCAGGGGCGGGCGACTCCTCGACCCGTCGTGCCAGCTGGATGGCGTCGGCGACCTCCTCATCCGTGACGGCAAGGTGGAGGTCTTCGGCGGCACCATCGGCGTCCCCGACGGCGCCGAGGTGATCGACTGCGCCGGGCAGGTGGTCTCGCCGGGCTTCATCGACGTGCACTGCCACCTGCGCGAGCCGGGGCGGGAAGACGTCGAGACCATTCTCACGGGGGCGCGCGCCGCCGCGGCCGGCGGCTTCACCGCCGTCTGCGCGATGCCGAACACCGATCCCGTGACCGACAACCAGGCGGCCGTCGGCTTCGTGCTCAAGCAGGGACGCGCGGCCGGCGCGGCGCGCGTCTACCCGATCGGCGCGATCTCCATCGGCCAGCAGGGCGAGCGCCTGGCCGAGTTCGGCGAGATGGTGCACGCCGGCGCCGTCGCCGTCAGCGATGACGGCAAGCCGGTGGTCAGCGCCCAGCTGATGCGCACGGCGCTCGAGTATGCGCGCACCTTCGGCATCCCGGTGGCCGATCACTGCGAAGAGCCGACGCTCGCTGCGGGCGGCGCGATGCACGAGGGCTTCGTCTCGGCCCGGCTCGGGCTCAAGGGAATTCCCGCGGAGGCCGAGGAGATCATGGCCATCCGCGACATCCTGCTGGCGCGGCTCACCGGCGGGCACGTGCACCTGTGCCACATGAGCACCAAGGGCTCGGTGGAGTTGATCCGCTGGGGCAAGGAGCGGGGGATCTCGGTGACCGCCGAGGCCTGCCCGCACCACCTGTCGCTCACCGACGCGATGGTGGAGAACTACAACACGAACGCCAAGATGAACCCGCCGCTGCGCACGGCCGCCGACGTGGAGGCGGTGCAGCAGGCGGTGAAGGACGGCACCATCGACGTCATCGCGACGGATCACGCGCCGCACCACAACGACGACAAGCAGCGCGAGTTCAGCGACGCCCCCAACGGCATCATCGGGCTCGAGACCGCGCTCGCCGTCAACGTGACGTGGCTCGTGAAGTCGAAGATCATCTCGCTGGCCACGCTCATCGAGCGCATGTCCTGCGCCCCGGCCCGGCTTTTCAACCTCCCCGGCGGGTCACTCCGCCGCGGCTCGGCCGCCGACATCACCGTCTTCGATCCCGACCAGGCCTGGACCGTTGATCCCGCCGCCTTCCTCACCAAGGGGCGCAACACCCCGTACGGCGGGCGGATCCTCCACGGCCGCGTCGGATGTACCCTCGTGGGCGGTCAAATCGTCCATAACAGGATGGGGTAGTCACCACGCACCGGACCGAGGAGGTCCGGCAGATGATTTGCACCGTCTGCCGCCGCCTCTACGAACGCGGACTCATCGCGGGCCAGGACGGGAATGTCTCCGTCCGGGTTGGCGATGATTCAGTGTTGGTGACGCCGGCGGGGCTCTCGAAAGTGGACCTTTGCCCGGAGGATCTCGTGGAACTCGGCCTGGACGGCACCGTGCGCCACGGCGCCCGGCGCCCGACTTCCGAGTTGGCCGTGCATCTGCGCGCCTACGCGCGGCGCGCCGACGTGCGCGCCGTCGTCCACGCCCATCCGCCCATGGCCACCGCCTTCACGCTGGCGGGCGAGTCCATCGACACGAGTTCGCTCGCCGAGGTTCGTTACGGGGTAGGGCCGGTGGCCCTCGTTCCCTACGGAACGCCGAGCACCGAGGCGGCCGCCGATGTCTTCGATCCGTTCTGGACGTCACACGACGCGTTCCTGATGGCGCATCACGGGGCGCTGACGGTGGCTCCCACATTGACGCAGGCGCACCAGCGCATGGAAAGCCTGGAAAATGGCGCCCGCATCCTGTGGGCCGCCCGCGCCCTCGGCCCGGTGCGGTCCCTGCCGGACGACGCGCTCGCCGCGCTCGATGCTTTGCGCATGGCGTCACGCCACGATATGAGGTAACCCGGATGAGCACCCCTGATCGCGACACGGTGGAGACGGTCACCAAGCTGCTGGCCGAGCGACGCAAGGTCACGGACTGGCTGTCCGCGCTGGTGGCGCGTCGTGACAGCACGCCGCCTGCCGTCTTCCAGAAGGTGCACGACGACTACACGGCCAAGCTCGACAAGGTGCAGGCCAAGCTGGTGGCCGCCTCCGACTCGGTACAGGCGGCGGCGGCGGACGTCGCCGCGCGTCTCACGGACAAGGAAGAAGTGCTCGCCCGCAAGCAGGACGAACGGGCCGAAGCCGAACTGCGCTTCTCGGTGGGCGAATACGGCGAGCGCGAGTGGGAAAAGCGGCGCGCGAGGCTGGACGATGACCTGAACGCCGCAACCGCGGAGCGTGACACCCTGCGCGACGAGTTGCACAAGTTGCGCGACGTCCTAGATGACGTGAGCGGCGTGCGCACGGCGGCGACCGCCATGGACGAGGAGCCCGCGTCCGCCGAACCGTCCGCGGAATTGACGGATGCGGCCGCCGCGCCGGAGTTCGAGCCGGACGCACCGATGTCGGCGCCGGGCGCGCAGTCGGGCGTCGAACCCGAGCTGCCAGCCGCGCCGTCCATCCCCATTCACGAGCAGGCGGTCACGGCACCCAGTGCGCCAGCGAGCATCGCGCCGGTCGAGCCGACGCAGCCACTCGCGCCCAGTTTCGACGAGTTGGCCTTCCTGAAGGCGGTGGTCGGGCGCCCGACGCCGGCGGGGGCACGTCACCCCGCCGAACCGGCGCTGGTGAGCAAGCGGCCGACGCCAGAGTCCAAGCGGCCGATCCCAGAACCCAAGCGGCCGACGCCCGCCCCGAAGCGTGACGAACCGGAACCATCGGCGCCGGCTGGTCGCGCGGCGGCGCCGACGCCCCCCGAGCCCAATCCTTACGCACTACCCGAACCGCCGACGCCATTTCCGGATCCCGTTCCGGAACCGCGGGTGAGCCAGGAGATGACGCCGCCGCGCGAGAGCTTCTTCGGTCGTCCGACGCCGCGAACCAGCGAGGCGGTCAAGTCGCTGCGCTGCCAGGAGTGCGGCACGCTCAACTATCCCACCGAGTGGTACTGCGAGCGGTGCGGGGGGGAGTTAGCGGCCTTCTGAGAGAAACAACAGAGAGACAACAGAGAGACAACAGAGAAACAACAGACAGACCTTCGTGGGATAGGGGAACGGCCGAGGGGGCGACAATTCGTCGCCCCCTCTGTTGTTTCTCTGTTGCTTCTCTGTTGTCTCTCTGTTGTCTCTCTGAAGAACGCTACGCTTTCTTCGCAATCTGACTCTTATGCCGCGCGGCCGCGTTCTTGTGCACGAGGCCCTTGCGGGCGGCGCGGTCGACGAGCTGGACGGCGGCCTTCTTCTCGGCGGGCGTGGCGGCGGCCGTCTTGGCCTTCTTCAGGGCAGTCCGCAGGGCGGCACGCTGCGCACGGTTGCGCACGGTAGCCGCGCGGGCCTTGCGCATGTTCTTCTTGGCGGACGCGATTCTTGGCACTCTTGGGACTCTCCGTAATGGTTCAGGGCGCGACATTTGCGCCAAGCATAGAAAAATGGACGCTCAGGAGTGCCAAGTCAAGGTGCAACAGGAAGTTGACAGCAAGTTAGGATGAAGAATCCGGAGTTGGAACGCGGACTGCGAGAGGGGACGACGACTCGCGATTCGCCCGGCCCGCACGATGCCATCGCGAATCGCGGTCCTGAATCGGAATCCTTAATCCAAATCCGGATTCCCTATCCTCAATCGTCTCCCGTCATCTACCGTCCCTCGCTCCGCCCCAATACTTTAGAGTCCGACTGCCCGCGATGGGCCTCTTCTTCCCCCCGGCGACGACCGCGTGACCCCCAAGGCCATTCAGCTCCTCCTCGGTGCGCCGGTGTTGCTCTTCGCGATGGTCGCGCATGAGTACGCGCATGGGTACGCCGCCCACAAGCAGGGGGACGACACCGCGAAGCTGCTGGGCCGCCTGAGCTGGAACCCGCTGCGGCACATCGATCCCTGGATGACGGTCATCCTTCCCGCGGTCATGTTCTACACCACCGGCATGGCGCTCGGCGGCGCCAAGCCCGTGCCGGTCGATCCGCGCAACTACCGCAACTATCGCAGCGGGGACATCATCGTCTCGCTGGCCGGCATCGTCACGAATCTCGCCATCGCGCTGCTGCTGGTGCCGGCCATCATCGGGCTCGGCCTGCTCGGGCGCGCCGTGCCGGTGGCGAGCGACACGCTGTCGCTCGTGCAGGTGATGTTCCGGCTGGGGATCTTCATCAACCTGCTGCTCGCCGTCTTCAACCTGATGCCGCTCCCGCCGCTCGACGGGTCGCATGTCGTCAAGCACTTCCTGCCGCTGCGCTGGGCGTGGCACTATCAGCGCGTGGCGCGTTTCGGTTTTCTCATCCTGATGCTGCTCCTGATGTTCGGCGGCCCGGTGCTGCGCGCCTGGATGGCGCCGGCCCTCTGGCTGGACCGGCTCGCCGTGGACGCGGTGACTCCTTACATCCTGCTGACCCCATGGACGACGTGACGTCCGATTCCTCCGCACTCCCGATGTCCGGCCCCGCGCACGCGCCGCCGGCCGCGAGCGAGACGGGCTTCGTCGTGGACCTCCCGCATTACAGCGGTCCGCTCGACCTCCTGCTCTCGCTCATTCGCGACGAGAAGGTGGACATCTACGACATTCCCGTGGCGCGCATCTGCCAGCAGTTCATCGTGCGCATGCATTCGCTGAAGCTCGACGAGGCGGCCGACTACCTCGAGATGGCGGCACGGCTGCTGCGCATCAAGGCGCAGATGCTGCTGCCGCGCCCCGACGGCGAGGAGGCGTGGGAGGATCCGCGCGCCGAGCTGGTGCGGCGCCTGCTCGAGTACCAGCAGATGCGGGAAGTGGTGGACGTGCTCGAGCGCCTCGGGGAGGACCGGCGGAACCGTTTTGCGCGATCGTACGTTCCCTCAACGCTCTCGCCCGTCGTGCAGGCCCCGCTGTCGCTCTCGCTGGGCGAGCTGCTCGCGGCGGTGGATCGGGTGCTGCGCCACGCGCAGCAGCCGGACGTGCACGATGTCATTTCGCGCCCCATCGATGTGGACGGCTTCATCGCCGTCGTCCGTGCGGTCATTGCGCTGCGGGCGGTTGCCCGCTTCCGCGACGTGGTGCCGCCGGGGGCCGAGCCGTGGGAGGTGCTCTCGGGCCTGCTGGCCCTGCTGGAGCTCGCCCGGCGCGGTGAACTGCGCCTGAACCAGCCCCGACCTTTTGCCTCCGTGGAGATCCGCCGTGAATTCGCTGGCGAAGCTGCTTGAGGCCGCGCTCTTCGCGAGCCCGCGCCCCATACCCACCGAAGAGTTGGCCGCGCTCGACGCCGAGGCGTCGCCGGCGGCCGTGCAGGCCGCGCTCGACGAACTGCGCGAGCACTACGACGTGGACGGGCATGCCGTGGAACTGGTGGACGCCGGCGGTGGCTGGCAGATCCTGACCCGGCCGGAATACACCGAGGCCATCGAGCGCGCGCAGATGGCCCTGCGTCCGCGGCGGCTCTCGCCGGCGGCGCTCGAGACGCTCGCCATCGTCGCCTACCGGCAGCCCATCGGTCGCGCCGAGATCGAGGAGATCCGCGGCGTCGACGTGGGGAGTGTGCTCAAGTCGCTGCACGAGCGCGGCCTCATCGATGTCGTCGGCCGTTCGGAGGCCCTGGGACGCCCGCTGATGTACGGCACCACCGACGCCTTCCTGGAACAGTTCGCGCTCCGTCACCTCGAGGAGCTGCCGCGCACCGACGAGCTGGCCGTCGCCCTGCGCGCGCGCGAGCCCGAGACGCTCGAACAGGTCATCCATCACCAAGAGGTCTCGTGACCGACGGCGCGATGCGCATTCATCGGGCGCTCGCCCGCGCCGGAATCGCGTCGCGCCGCAAGGCGGAAGAGCTCGTCGCGGCCGGCCGCGTGCGGGTGAACGGCGCGGTGGCCCGCACCGGACAGAGCGTCGACCCCGCACAGGATGTCATCACCGTCGACGGGAAGACGCTCGCCCGGCCCGAGCGTCCCACCTGGCTCGTGCTGCACAAGCCGGCCGGGGTGCTCACCTCGCGCCCCGATGGCACGGACCGCCGCACCGTCTTTGAATTGGTGCCGGACGTTCCGGGCCTCACCTACGTGGGCCGGCTCGATTACCTCACCGAGGGCGTGCTCCTCCTGACCACCGATGGCGAGGCGGCGCATCGCCTGACGCATCCGTCGAGCGAGATCGAGCGCACGTACCTGGTCACCGTGCGCGGCGACGTCGCCACGGCCGTGCGCGAGGCGCGCCGCGGCGTGACGCTCGACGACGGCTTCGTGCGCCCGGTGGCGGTCGAGGCCATGCAGGGTCCCGACGGCCAGTGGCAGATCGCGCTCACCATTCGCGAGGGGCGCAATCGCGAAGTGCGACGTCTCTGCGAAGCGCTCGCGCTCGAGGTGCGGCGCCTGGTGCGCACGCAGTTCGGTCCGGTCAAGCTGGGCTCGCTCCCGCCGGGGGCCTCGCGTGCGCTGACCGCCCGGGAACTCGGCGTCATCGCGACGCTGGGACAGACCCACGACGCGCCTGCGGGGTAATACGACGCTGGCCGCGCGCCGTCGCTGCGCGCCCCGCCATCTGCCATCCGCCCTCCGCCATCGCTCTCACCCCACTCTGAGCCTTCCGTGCCATCTTCTCTTGCCCGCGCCATTTCCACCGAAGTCGCCAAGCGCGTCGTCGGTCAGGACGCGATGATCGACCGGTTGCTCATCGCGATCCTCACCGGCGGACATGTCCTGCTCGAGGGCGTCCCCGGGCTCGCCAAGACGCTCACGGTGCGCACGCTGGCCGAAGCCATCAGCACGACGTTCAGCCGCATCCAGTTCACCCCCGACCTGCTCCCGGCCGATGTCGTCGGCACGCAGGTCTTCGACCAGGGCACCTCCACGTTCTCGGTGAAGCCGGGTCCGATCTTCGCCAACATCGTGCTCGCCGACGAGATCAACCGCGCCCCGGCCAAGGTGCAGGCGGCGCTGCTGGAGGCGATGCAGGAGAAGCAGGTGACCATCGGCGGGCAGTCGTTCCTGCTCGAGGAGCCGTTCCTCGTGCTCGCCACCCAGAACCCGATCGAGCAGGAAGGGACCTATCCGCTCCCCGAGGCGCAGGTGGACCGCTTCATGCTCAAGCTGCGCGTCGACTACCCCACGCGCGACGAGGAGAAGGAGATCATGCGGCGCATGGCGTCGGGCGACGCCATTCCGGTGAACGACGTGGCCACGCCGGCGCAGATCCTCGCCACCCGGCACGAGATCGCCAGCCTCCGCCTCGACGAACGGCTGGTGGACTACATCGTCGACCTCGTGCACGCCACGCGGGTGCCGGCCGACGCCGGCCTCGCGGCGCTGCAGCCGCTGATCGAATTCGGTGCCTCACCGCGCGCCACCATCGCGCTCGCGCAGGCGTCGCGCGCCCACGCCTACCTGCGCGGCCGCGACTACGTCTCGCCGGACGACGTGAAGGCGCTTGCCCCGGACGTGCTGCGGCACCGCGTGCTGCTCACGTACGAGGCCGAGGCGGAGAGCGTGGCCCCGGACGAGGTGATCGCCCGCATCCTCGACGCCGTTCCCGCGCCGTGACCGCCGCCGTGCCCGCCCGGGCGACCGCGCACGGGACGGACGACGGCACCCTGAGCGTCCCGCCCGAGATCCTGCGCCAGGTGAAGCGCATCGAGCTCCGCACGCGCGGGCTCGTGAACTCGCATTTCGCCGGCGAATACCACTCGGTGTTCAAGGGGCAGGGGATGGAGTTCGCCGAGGTGCGCGAGTACCAGACCGGCGACGAGGTGCGGACCATCGACTGGAATGTCTCGGCGCGCATGCGCCGCCTCTTCGTGAAGCGCTACGTCGAGGAACGCGAGCTCACCGTGCTGCTGCTCGTGGACTGTTCGGGCTCCGCGCGATTCGGCACGGCCGACCGTGACAAGCGCGCGCTCGCGGCGGAACTCGCGGCGGTGCTCGCGCTGACGGCCACCCGCAACAACGACCGCGTGGGGATGGTGCTCTTTTCCGATGGCATCGAGCATGTGGTGCCGCCGCGCAAGGGACGCCGCCACGCGCTGCGCCTCGTGCGCGACGTCCTCGCCTGGCCGGCGCGCCAGCGCACCACCGATCTGGCGGGCGCGCTCGACCACGCGGCGCGCCTGCTCTCGCACCACGCGATCGTCTTCGTGATCTCCGACTGGGTCGCGCCGAATCCCGAGCGCGCGCTGCGACGGCTGCGCCAGCGGCACGATGTGGTGGGCGTGGTGCTCGACGATCCGGGCGAGCGCACGCTGCCGTCGCTGGGCGTGGCGCGACTGGTTGATCCGGAAACGGGGGCGTACCTCGAGGTGGACACCAGCGACGCGGCCGTGCGGCGCGCCTACGCGGAGGCGCTCACGGTCGAGCAGGCCGAGCGGACGGGCCGCTTTCGCCGGCTCGCCATCGATGAGGTGCGCGTGCACACCGAGTCGGGCTACGTGGACGCGCTGATGCGCTTCTTCGCGACGCGCGAGACGCGGGCGCGCCGGCGGGCGCGCCGATGATCGCCGGGTTCGCCGTCGCGGTCGCGCTCGCGCTGCAGGGCGCGAGCCCGCGCCCGGTCATCGGCGTGGATGTGCGTCCCACCACCGTGGCGGTGGGCGAGCCGTTCACGGTGCGCATCCGGGTGCAGGCGCCGGCGGGCACGGTCATTCGCTTCCCCGACGTGCCCGACTCGGCGGGGGCGATCGAGGCGGTCGATCCGCGCGCCCTCGAGGATCACTCCACGAGCACCGTCTTCGATCGCACGGCGTCGTACCGCTTCATCGCGTGGGAATCGGGACGCCGGGTGGTGCCGCTCGGCGACGTGCGGTGGGAACTGACGCGCGGCGTGGAATCCGTGCCGGTCGGACCGGTCCACATCGAAGTCACGACGATGCTCCCCGCCGACACGGCCGCGCTGGTGCCGCGCGCGGCGCGCGCCCCGTTCGAGCCGCCGCCGCAGTGGTGGCGCTGGGGGCTCGGCGCCCTGGGCGCGCTCGCCATTGCCTGGATGCTGCGGCGTGCGCTGCGGCGCCGACGCGCGCCGGCGCCGCCCACCGATGCCTTCGTGGAGGCGCAGGCGGACTTCGCGGCCGTCGATGCGCAGGCGCTGCCGGACGCGGGCGAGCCGGGACGCGCCATCCTCGCGTACGCGGAGGTGACGCGGGCGTATCTCACGCGGCGCTTCCCGCAGGCGACCGAGGGATTGACGACGCCCGAGTACGTGCAGGCGCTCGCGGCCCATCACCTGCCGATCCTCCCCGAGGAGGTGGCGGCGGTGCTGCAGGCGGCGGACGGCGTGAAATTCGCGGGCGAGCCCGCCGACGCCGCGCGCGTGGCGCTGGTCGCGCGCGCGGCGCGCGGCGTGGTGCGCGACGTGCAGACCGCGTACGAAGCGCGCCTCGCCGCCGCCGACAAGGGGAAGGGGCCGCGCGGCCGTCGGAGGGGCGCATGATGGCGATGCTGCGCGGCTGGGAGCTGGCGTCGCCGTGGTGGCTGCTGCTCCTCCCGTTCCTGCTGCTCTGGCTGCGGTGGCGCCGCCGCCGGCGTCCCGACGCGATTCTCTTCTCGCGGGTGGATGTGCTGCAGGCGGGTCCCGGTCGCGGACGCTGGGCCGCGCGCGCCCTGCTCATCCTGCGGGTCACCGCGCTGGTCGCCGGCACGGTGGCCCTCGCGCGCCCGCGCACGGGGGCGCGCACGGAGCAGGTGACGGGTGAAGGCATCAGCATCATGCTGGTGGTCGACCTCTCGAGCTCGATGCTCGCCGAGGACTTCCAGCCGCAGAATCGCCTGGAGGTGGCCAAGGAGAAGATCAAGCAGTTCGTGCTCGCGCGTTCCTCCGACGCGATCGGGCTCGTGTCATTCTCCGGTGAGGCCCTCACGCAGGTCCCGCTCACCATCGACTATCCGGTGGTGCTCGCGGCCGTCGACAATCTGCAGTCGGGCCAGCTGGAAGACGGCACGGCCATCGGCACCGCCATCGCCACGGCGGCGAATCGGCTGCGCGACGCGCCGGGGCGCTCGAAGGTGATGATCCTGCTGACCGACGGCGTCAACAACCGCGGCGCCATCGATCCGCGCACGGCCGCGCAGGCGGCGGCCTCGCTCGGCATTCGCATTTACACCATCGGCGTCGGCAGCGAGGGCATGGCGCCGGTGCCGGTGGGACGCGGGGTCTTCGGCCTGCGCTATGAGAACCGCAAGGTCGAAATCGACGAACCGCTGCTGACCGACATCGCGCGGGGGACGTCGGGCCGCTACTTCCGGGCGCGCGACGGCGCCGCGCTGCAGCGCATCTACGAGCAGATCGACCAGCTGGAGCGCGTGCCGGTGCGCGCCTCGCGCTACGTGCGGTACAACGAACTGTACGTCTATCCGCTCGGGCTCGCGCTCGCCGCGCTCGTGCTCGAGTTGGCATTGCTCGCGTGGCGGGGTCCGCTGCCATGATCGCGTGGGAGCGCCCCGTCCTGCTCGCCTTCTCGCTACTCGTCGCCGTGCTGGGAGCGACAGCGGCCTGGCTGTGGCAGCGCCGGCGCGCCGAGCGGCTCGCAGCGCTCGGCAGCGACGCGGCGTTGCGACGGCTCGCCCCCTCGGCCCGGTCGGCCGCCGGGCTGCGCCGCGCCATCCGGCTGGGGACGGCCGCGGTGCTCACCTCCATTGCGTTCGCCGGCCCGCGATGGGGGACGTCGCGCGAAGTCATTCGCACGCGCGGGGGCGACGTGGTGCTCGCGATGGACGCCTCGCTCTCGATGCTCGCCGACGATGAGCGGCCGACGCGCCTCGAGCGCATGAAACAGGAAGTGCGCCGCTTCCGCGCCGCCTCGCCGGGCGACCGGGTGGCGCTCATCGCCTTCGCCGGCCGGGCGTATGTGCTGTCGCCGCTCACGGCCGATGACGGCGCGCTCGAACTCTTCCTCGACAACCTCGACCCGTCCATCGTGGGCCAGCCGGGGACGGCGCTCGCGCCGGCCATCACGGGCGGCCTCGACCTGCTGGCCGCGGCGCAGGGCGGTGCGGGGAAGGCCATCGTGCTCCTGACCGACGGCGAAGGGTTCGACGATCGCGCGGACGCGATTCGCGCGGCCCAGCGCGCGCGAAAGGAGAATGTGCGCCTCGTCACGGTCGGCTTCGGGACGGAGGGTGGCACGTCGATTCCGGTGCGCGGACCGAGCGGCGTGGAAGCGAAGCGCGACGAGCGTGGCGACATCGTCATCACGCGGTATGCACCCGAGACACTCGCCGAGGTGGCGCGCGTCGCCGACGGCGAGTTCATTCCCGCCGGCGTCAATGACAAGGGAACGCGCATCGCGCGCGCCCTGTCGTCACTCGAGGCGCGACGCCGCGCCTCGGAAGCAGGGCTCGCGATGCCCGCGCGGTACCAATGGCTGCTCGCCGTGGCCGTCCTCCTGCTGCTCTTCGATGCCTGGCATTCCGACGGCGGACGGCTCCCGGTGCGGTGGCTCCCGCTGCGCCTGCGCCGGCGGTTCGGCGCTGCGATGGTGGCTGGCGTCGCCGTCGCGGCGCCCGGTGCGGCGCGCGCGCAGGGGGCCGGCGATCGCGCGCTGCAGGAGTTCAGGGAAGGGCGCACCCTCGAGTCGGTGCGCAGCTATCGGGACGCGATCAATCGCGGCGACCGCACGCCGCGCACGCTCTACAACTTCGGCACGGTGCTGCTCGCCGCCGACTCGCTCGACGCGGCCATCGACGCGCTCGAACGGGCCAGCTTCGGTGCCGCTCCCGCGCTGCGCGACCGCGCGCTCTACAACCTGGGACTCGCCCAGTTGCTCCGCGCCCGGCGCGCGGAGGCGGAGGAACGCTCCGCGTCGGTCCGCGGCGCGCTGGCGGCCTTCCGCACGCTCCTGCTCGCGAGGCCGAAGGATGCGGATGCGCGCTGGAACTACGAGCTGGCACTGCGCCTGAGGAAGACGCCGCCGCTGCGGGCGGGGGGCGGCGGCGCGCGCGAGGACGAGCTGTCGTTGCCGCAGCAGCCGCGCGATCCCTCGGGAATGTCCGAACAGCAGGCGCAGCAGCTGCTCGACGCCGCCGCCCGCGACGAACGCGACACGCAGACGCGCCGCCGCCGTTCGCCGCAGCGCGACCGCCCCCCGGGAGGAAAGGACTGGTGAAAATCCTCCCCATCGCCCCGCACCACACCCTGCTCCCTGTACGCTGCACCGCGGGGCGGAGGGCGCTGGCGTGCCTGGTCTTGCTGTCGCTCGTGCCCGTGGCTGCGCCGGCCCAGTATCCCCCGGTCGTCACGCGCTCGCGCCTCGACCCGGCGCGCGACGTCAACTTCCACGCGATCCTCATTCCCGACACGGTGTACGTGGGGCAGCAGTCCACGTACCAGATCGGTGTCTTCCTCAACCAGACGGTGCGGCAGCGCCTGCGCCGCAATCCCGAGTTCGTTCCGCCCGAAACGCGATCGCTGCTCGTCTACGACCTCCCCGAAGCGAAGTCGCCGCTGGTTGGCACCGTGGACGGTCGGTCGTATGAAGTGCACGTCTTTCAGCGCGCCTTCTTCGCGCTGTCGCCCGGGCGCTACGACGTGCCGCCGGCGAAGCTGACCTACGCCTTGCCGCAGAGCGCGTCGTTCTTCAGCCGGGAAGAATCGCACGCCATGCGCAGCGAGGCGCTCTCGCTCGTCGTGCTGCCGGTTCCCACGGCGGGCCGGCCGGAGGACTGGGCGGGGGCCGTGGGGGAGTGGCGCGCGCGGCTGCGCGTCGATTCCTCCTCCGGGCGCGTGGGCAATCCAATCGTCGTGACCATGCGCATCGAGGGACGCGGCAACGTGACGCTGTTGCCTCGTCCGCGCCTCACCATCGCGTGGGCCTCGGTGGTCGCCGCTGACGAGCGCGTGGAGCTCGACTCCACGCCGACGACGCTGCGCGGCGCCAAGGAGTTCGACTGGCTCATCACCCCGCGCCAGCCGGGACGCCGGGTGATCCCGTCGCAGCGCTTCGCCTATTTCAATCCGACCGCGCGGCGCTTCGAGCTCGCCTTCAGTCCGGCCGTCACCGTGGCCGTCGGCGAAGGCGACACCGTCGCCGCCGATTCGACCACCAGCGCCGCCGCGCCGTTCACCTACGCACCGCCGGCGCCCACCGACCTCACGATACGTTCCGCGATGGGACCGGCCGCCGGTTTCTCCTGGTTGCGCTCGCCCTGGTTCGTGGCGCTCATGGCGCTCGCTCCGTGGCCCGCCGCGATCGGCGCGTTCCGTCACCGGCGGCGCCGGCCGCGCCCCGCGCCGAGCAAGGCGCGCCAGCTCAAGGACGCCGCCGGCACCGCATCCTCCGCACCGGACGTGCTGCGCCGCCTCACGCATGACGCCCTGCGCGAGCGGCTTGGTCTCGACGTGGGACTCGCGCTGGCCAACGGCACACTCGTCAATGATCTCCGCCACGAAGGAGTGACGGGTGACACCGCCGCCCGACTGGACCTCGCGCTTCGCCAGCTCGACATGTCGACGTTCGGCGCCGCCACGTCGATGCGCGCACCGAGCGCCTCGGCGCTGGTGGCCCTGGTCGCTGCGGTCGACGGTGAAGCACGGCGCGGACGCGGGCGCCGCGCCCAGTCGCGCGCGGCGCTCGGCGTGATCGCCCTGCTGGCCCTCGGCGCCGCGGCGCCGCTGCTGGCCCGCCAGGGTGACACCGTCGAGCGCAGTTGGGCCCAGGGGCAGACCGCGTACTCCGGACGCGACTTCGAACGGGCCGAACGGCACTTCCTCGATGTCGCGCGCCTGCGGGCCGACCATCCCGACGTCTGGGCCAACGTCGGCACCGCGGCGTGGATGGCCGCCGACACGGCGCGCGCGGTGCAGGGGTGGCAGCGCGCGCTGCGACGGTCGCCGCTCGACCTCGAGTTGCGCAACCGCCTCGCGCTGGTGCGCGCGGTGCAGGATCGCGGCGCGGCGCGCGTGCCGCCGGTCCCGGTGCAGTTGCCGCCGCTCCTCTTCGCGGTGCTGTGGGGCGTCGGCTGGTGGTTGCTCGCGCGGCGCGCGTGGTCCGGGCGTGCCATCGCGCGGCGCAGTCTCTGGCTGGTGGTCGTCAGCGTGGCGGTGCTCGCCGGCGCGGTCGTGCTCGACCAGGTGCAGCGCGCCGCCGATCTCGCCGTCGTCGTCCGGCCCGAGCCACTGCGCACGATTCCCGCGCTCGGCGCCGACCAGGGACCCGCACCGCTCACCGGCGAGGTCGCGGTGGTGGTGGAACGGCTTGGCGCGTGGGCGCACGTGCGTCTCGATGGCCGGCGGCAGGGATGGATCGCGTCCGAGCTCCTGCTGCCGCTTGGCGATGATTGACCCGCCCGCCGCACGCCCGGAGATTTCGTCGTGCCCTTGATTGCCGTCCTCCCCAGCACCGTCGCCGACCAGATCGCGGCGGGCGAAGTCGTCGAACGTCCCGCGTCCGTCGTGAAGGAGCTGGTGGAGAATGCGCTCGATGCGGGCGCCACCAGCATCGACCTCGCGGCGCAGGAAGGCGGACGCGCGCTCGTGCGCATCAGCGACGACGGCGTCGGCATGGTGCGCGACGACGCCGTGCTCGCCATCGAGCGCCACGCCACGTCGAAGATCCGCACCGCCGCCGATCTGGTGGGCGTCGCCTCGTTCGGGTTTCGCGGCGAGGCGCTCCCCGCCATCGGCTCGGTGGCGCGCCTCGAAATTGACACCGCCACGGACGACGGGGCGGGGACGCGCGTGCGGGTCGAGGGCGGCACGCTCGTGGCCGTGAGCGAGGTGGCCCGGCGGCGCGGGACCACCGTCACCGTCAGCGATCTCTTCTTCAACGTGCCGGCGCGACTCAAGTTCCTGCGCGGCGCACGCAGCGAGTGGCGCGCCATCATGGAGGTGCTCACCACGATGGCGCTGACGCGGCGTGACGTGCGCTTCTCCGTCACGCACGATGCCAAGGCGCTGCTTACGCTGCCGCCCGCCTCGGGGCTCCGCGACCGCGTCGCGGCCCTCTGGAGCGTGACGCTCGCCGACGCGCTCGTTGCCGTGGATGACGTGAGCGGGCCGTTTCGCGTCAGCGGACTCGTGGAGCGTCCCTCGGACGTCGGCACGGCGGCGCGCCGCGTCTTCGTCTCCGTCAACGGGCGCGCCGTGCGCGACGCGGGCATCGTGCGGGCGGCCGAGGCCGCGTATCGCTCCACCATCCCCGCCGGTGTGCGCCCGACGGTTCTGCTCGAGCTCGAGCTGCCCGGCGGCGACGTGGACGTCAACGTGCACCCGGCCAAGGCCGAGGTGCGATTCCGCGACCGCTGGCCGATCGAGCGCGCCGTGGAACGCGCCGTGCGCCGCGCCCTGGGCACGGAGGACGCCGCCGTCTGGTTCGGCGCCGCGCCCGCGGCGGGCGCGGCCATTCAGTACTTCCCGCGCGACGTCGACGTGGAGCTGCTGCGCGCCCCCACGCACGCGGCCGGGGACGTTCCGCTGTTCGTGGACCAGGACGCCGATGCGAATGCCGCATCGGCGTCAGGTGACGACGCGACTGCCGCGTCGACACCTGCTGCGGCGGACTTCGCCGTTCCGCGCACCGAGCACCCCACCGTGCCCGTGCCCCCGCACCCGGCGGAAGCCGCGGTGCCCCCGCTATTCCAGCTCCGCCGCACCTTCATCGCCTTCGAGCGCGCCGACGGCCTCGTGCTCATCGATCAGCACAGCGCGCACGAGCGCGTGCTGTACGAACGCTTCCTCGGCGCCATGGAGCGCGGCGATGCGCCCGCGCAGCGGCTCCTCTTTCCGCTCACGCTGCACCTGTCGCCGGCCGAAGCGGATGCCTTCGATGCCAACCGCGATCTGCTGGCGCGGTTGGGCTTCGAGGCCGAGGCGTTCGGCGGCGCGTCGGTGCTCGTCCAGGCCACGCCCAACCCGCACCCGCGTTTCGATGCCGAACGCTGCCTGCGCGAGACGCTGCAGGCGCTGACGGGCGACCGCACCGCCAGCACGCACGCGCGGCATGAGCACCTCGCCGCGACGGTGGCGTGCAAGGCCGCCATCAAGGCGGGCGACGTGCTGGCGGGTGGGGAAATGCGCGCGCTGTACCTGGCGCTGGTTGGCACGTCGCTTCCCGCGCACGACGTGCACGGGCGCGCCACCATCGTTCACCTGTCATGGGACGAGCTTGAGCGGCGCTTCGGACGACGCTGAGCTCCGCATCATCTGCGGACCCACGGGCGCGGGCAAGTCGGCGCTCGCCCTCGCGCTCGCGGAGCGCCTCGGCCTCACCATCCTCGCCGCCGATTCGCGGCAGGTGTATCGCGATTTCGACATCGGCACGGCCAAGCCGACCGCCGCCGAGCGGGCGCGGGTTCCGCACGAGGGCATCGATCTCGCCGAGCCCGCCGAGCGTTACAGTGCGGCCGCGTGGGCGGCGCACGCCGATGCCGTCTTGCGTCGCGTCGGTCCCGCGCGCGTTCTCGTGGTGGGCGGCACCGGACTCTACCTGCGCGCGCTCGCGACGCCGCTGTTCGAGGAGCCGCCGCTCGATCCCGAACGCCGCGCCGCGCTCGCCCGCGAACTCGACGGGCTCGACACGGCGACGCTGCGCCGCTGGGTGATGCACTGCGATCCGGCGCGCGCCGCCCTGGGTCGCACGCAGCTGTTGCGCGCGCTCGAAGTCGCGCTCCTCACCGGACGGCGCATTTCCGACTTGCACCGCGACGCCGCCCGTGCGCCGCGCTGGCGCGCGCGCTGGCTCGTGGTCGATCCCGGGGCCGCGCTGCAGTCGCAGCTCCAGCAGCGGCTCGGCGCGATGCTCGCGGCCGGCTGGCTCGACGAGGTGCGGGGCCTCACGACCCGCGTGCCGCCCGACGCGCCAGCGTGGAAGGCGTGCGGCTATCAGGCCCTCCGCGCATTCGCGAGCGGCAGCGGCACCCTCGACGAGGCGCGCGGGGCTATACTTGTGGCGACGCGGCAGTACGCCAAGCGGCAGCGCACCTGGTTCCGGCATCAGCTCGGCGACGCGGCCGTGACACACATTGATCCACGCAGCGCCGACGCGGCCGGGCAGTGCGCGCGCTGGTGGCACGAGGGACGTTCGGCGTGAAGATCGGCATCACCTGCTATCCCACGTATGGCGGTTCGGGCGCCGTCGCGACGGAACTGGGCATTGCGCTCGCCGCGCGCGGGCACGAAGTGCACTTCATCACCTACGCGCACCCGTTCCGGCTTCCCATCTTCTCCCCGCGCATCTACTACCACGAAGTCGCCATCGGGTCGTATCCGCTCTTTCAGTATCCGCCGTACGACCTGGCGCTGGCGGTGCGGATGCACGAGGTGGCCACCCAGCAGAAGCTCGACCTGCTGCACGTGCACTACGCCATCCCGCACGCCACGAGCGCCTGGCTCGCCAAGCAGATGCTGCGCGAAGTGGGACACGACCTTCCCGTCGTGACGACGCTGCACGGCACCGACATCACGATCGTCGGCCAGGACCACTCGTACCACGCCATCACCCGATTCTCCATCGACAAGTCGGATCGCGTGACGGCGGTCTCGCAGCACCTGAAGGACGAGACGGTGCGCGCCTTCGGCTGCGAGCAGCAGCGGGTCGAGGTCATTCCCAACTTCGTCGACCCGGCCGTCTTCAGGCGCACTGCGTCCGACGCCGCCCTCCGCCAGCAGCTCGGCGACGGGCGCAAGGTGCTGATGCACATCTCCAACATGCGTCCCGTGAAGCGCGTCACCGACGTGGTGCAGATCTTCGCCGCCGTCCGTCGCGAGATTCCGTCGGTGCTGGTGATGGTCGGCGACGGCCCCGACCGGCCGGCCGCGGAGGAGGAGGCGCGCCGCCTCGACGTCGAGGGCGACGTGCGGTTCCTGGGCAAGATCGACGGTGTCGCCCCGCTCATCGCGAGCGCCGACCTGTACCTGCTCACCACCGACAGCGAGAGCTTCGGCCTCTCCGCACTCGAGGCGCAGGCCTGTGGCGTGCCGGTGCTCGGGTACGCCGTCGGCGGTCTTCCCGAAGTCGTCGAGAGCGGAAGCACCGGCCACCTCGGCGCGGTGGGCGACATCGTCGGGATGTCGCGCGCCGCCCTCGACATCCTGGGCAGCGATGCCCACTGGCAGTCCATGAGCGCCGCCGCCGTGACCCGCGCCGTCGGCCGCTTCTCTACCGATCGGGTCCTCCCCCTGTACGAAGCACTCTATGCCGGCGCCGTGCGCTAGCGGCGCCTCACCCACGGAACGACGCGCATGCATGATCTGACCCTCTGGCAGGCGGCGGTGATGGGCACCCTCCAGGGCCTCGCCGAATTTCTCCCGATCAGCAGCTCGGCCCACCTGTCGCTCACGCCGTGGGCGTTCGGCTGGAACGAACCGGGGCTCGCCTTCGACGTGGCGCTCCACGTCGGGACGCTCGTCGCCCTGGTGGCCTACTTCTGGTCGGAGTGGATTGCGCTGGCGCGCGCCGGGGTGAACGTGGTCACCACCTGGAAGGTCGAGACGATCGCCGAGCATCGGGTCGTCTTCATCGTCGTCGCGACGATCCCTGCGGCCATCTTCGGGCTGCTGCTCGAGGATTATGCCGAGACGGTCTTTCGGGCGCCGACGCTTACGGCCACCATGCTCATCATCATGGGCGCGCTCCTGTGGTGGGCCGACCACAGCGCACCCGCCGAGCGAACGCTGGCCGCGATGACGTGGAAGCAGGCCCTGCTCATCGGCATTGCGCAGGTCTTTGCGCTCATTCCCGGGGTCTCCCGTTCCGGCTCGACGATGACGGCGGCGCGCGCGCTGAAGTTCGACCGTCAGTCGGCCGCCGTCTTCAGCTTCCTGATGTCGATGCCGGTCATTGCCGCGGCAGCCGTGCTGAAGGTGCCCAAGCTGCTCAGCGCCGGGGCGGACCTGACGGTGCTCGTCGGCATCGCCGCGGCGGCCGTCAGCAGCTGGCTGGCCATCGCCGTGCTGCTGCGCTTCATCCAGCGCAACGGGTTTGCCGTCTTCGCCATCTATCGATTCGTGCTCGGCGCGGCCATCTACGCCCTCGCCTACGCCCGTGGGTGATGCGGTCGTCGATGGACTGGACGGTCCGGCGCTCGCTGGGCGGTTCGGCCTTCCCGCCTGCGAGGTGCACGCGCGCGTCGAGTCCACGATGGACGTCGCGCACGCCGCCGCCGACCGCGGGGCACCGGCCGGCACGCTGATCATTGCCGACGAGCAGTCGACGGGGCGGGGACGCGGTGGACGACGCTGGTCGTCACGCCCCGGCGACGGCCTCTGGATGACGCTGATCGAGCGGCCGCGCTCGCCGCAGGGGCTCGAAGTGCTCTCGCTGCGCATCGGCCTGCATCTCGCCGAGGCGCTCGATTCCCTCGCCGGAGAGCCGGTGCGCCTGAAGTGGCCCAACGACCTGCACCTCGCGGGCGGCAAGCTGGCCGGCATCCTCATCGAGGCGCGTTGGCGCGACCAGCGCGTCGAGTGGGTGGCCATCGGGGTCGGACTGAATGTGCTGCCGGCGGCCGACGTGCCGCTCTCCGCCGGACTCGCGCCGGGGACAACGCGGCTGCAGGCGCTCGCCGCGGCCGTCCCCGCCATGCGCGCCGCCGCGGCCGTCGAGCATTCGCTGACCGCGGAGGAACTGGCGCGCTATCGCCGCCGCGACCTGGGTGTGGGGCGGCGGATCATTGAGCCCGCCGTTGGGGTTGTGGTGGGTGTCGGCGCGACGGGAGATTTGATCGTGGATACCGCGGCTGGGTCCGTCTCGTGCCGCGCCGGTTCGCTCGTCTTCGCGGAGGATCGCTGATGCTGCTCGTTTTCGACGTAGGCAATACCGAGACCACCATCGGACTTTGCGATGGCGAGGCCGTGGTGCGGCGTTGGCGCGTGACCACCGACACCAGCCGGACGCCCGACGAGGTCTACCTGCTGCTGCGATCGTTGCTGCAGTCGTCCGACATCCGCGAGGCGTCAGTCAGCGGGGCGGCGATTGGATCGGTGGTTCCCGCGGTGACGCAGCCGATGGCCGAGGCCTGCCTGCGACTGGTCGGGAAGCCCGCCGTGGTGGTGGATGCGCGGTCCCCGCTTCCCATCACGCTCGACGTGGACGAGCCCCTGACGGTCGGAGCCGACCGCATCATCAACACCCTCGCCGCGAGCCGCATTCACTGCTGCGACTGCATTGTGGTGGACCTCGGCACGGCCACGACGTTCGACTGCATCACCGGCGACGGGAAGTTCATCGGCGGAGTCATCTCGCCCGGCGTGCAGGTCTCGGCGGAATCGCTCTTCCGCAAGACGGCCAAGCTCACCGCGACCGAACTCGTTCCACCGGTGCACGTGATCGGCCGGCGGACGGAGGAGTGCATTCGCTCGGGCGTGGTGCTGGGCGCGGCCGATGCGATCGACGGCATCGTCCGTCGGATCAAGGCCGAGTGGCCCGGTGGGCAGGAACCGCTGGTGATCGCCACGGGCGGGTTGGCGGCGGCTTTCAAGCCGCTGTGCGAGGAACTCGACCTGCTCGAGCCGGACCTGACCTTGAAGGGGCTGGCCATGGCGCACGCACTGTTGCCGTAGGCCGGGTCGAAATGACAGCAGGCGAGGGCCGACGTGGCAGTCGGCCCTCTGCAATTATGGCATATCTAAACCGCTGTCATGCTTGAAGTTATGCGATTTAGCCTCTCCCGTGGCTCCCTTGCGTTGGCATGACTCTCGCATATACTTCATCCAGTTGTTAGCACTCACGTATGACGAGTGCCAACTGATGTGACATCACAAAACTTACCCCCTAGCACGAGGAGTCGTGAACATGGCAGCCAAGACCCCAGGGTCGAAGGTCGCGCCGCTCGCCGATCGCGTCGTCATCAAGGCGATCGAGGAAGCCGAGACGATGCGCGGTGGCCTGTACATCCCGGATACCGCCAAGGAGAAGCCGCAGCAGGGCGAGATCATCGCCGTGGGCCCGGGCCGGTACGAGGACGGCAAGCTCATCCCGATGGGCGTGAAGGTCGGCGACAAGGTCCTGTACGGGAAGTACAGCGGCACCGAGGTGACGGTCGATGGTGAGAACTACCTGATCCTGCGCGAGTCGGACGTCCTCGCGGTCATCAACTAAGCCCCCACATCCAGCACCACGGAGCAGATACCCATGGCAGCGAAGGAACTGCATTTCAACGTTGATGCGCGCGCGGCGCTCAAGCGCGGCGTCGACCAGCTGGCGGAAGCGGTGAAGGTCACGCTTGGCCCGAAGGGCCGGAACGTCGTGATCGAGAAGAAGTTCGGCGCCCCCACGGTCACCAAGGACGGCGTGACGGTGGCCAAGGAAGTCGAGCTCAGCGATCCGATCGAGAACCTCGGCGCCCAGATGGTGAAGGAAGTCGCCACCAAGACGTCGGACAACGCCGGCGACGGCACGACGACGGCGACGGTGCTCGCCCAGGCGATCTTCCGCGAAGGCCTCAAGAACGTGACGGCCGGCGCGAACCCGATGGCGATCAAGCGCGGCATCGACAAGGCCGTGACGGCCATCACCGAGGAGCTCAAGAAGATCTCGGTGCCGACGGCCGGCAAGAAGGAGATCGCGCAGGTCGGTTCGATCTCGGCCAACAACGACAAGGAAATCGGCGACCTCATCGCCGAGGCGATGGAGAAGGTGGGCAAGGACGGCGTGATCACGGTCGAGGAGGCCAAGGGCCTCGAGACCACGCTGGAGACGGTGGACGGCATGCAGTTCGACCGCGGCTACCTCTCGCCCTACTTCATCACCGATCCGGACAAGATGGAGGCCGCGCTCGAGGACGCCTACATCCTGATCCACGACAAGAAGATCTCGTCGATGAAGGACCTGCTTCCGGTGCTCGAGAAGGTCGCGCAGACCGGCAAGCCGCTCCTGATCATCGCCGAGGACATCGAGGGCGAGGCGCTGGCCACGCTCGTCGTGAACAAGCTGCGTGGCACGCTGAAGGTCGCCGCCGTCAAGGCGCCGGGCTTCGGTGACCGCCGCAAGGCGATGCTCGAGGACATCGCGGTCCTCACCAAGGGCAACGTCATCAGCGAGGAAGTCGGCTTCAAGCTCGAGAACGCCGTGCTGGCCGACATGGGCCGCGCCAAGCGCCTGGTGATCGACAAGGACAACACGACGATCATCGACGGCTACGGCGACGAGGACAAGATCAAGGGGCGCATCAAGGAGATCGAGGTCGCCATCGACAAGTCGACGAGCGACTACGACAAGGAGAAGCTCCAGGAGCGCAAGGCGAAGCTCGCCGGCGGCGTGGCGGTGATCAACGTCGGCGCCGCGACCGAGGCCGAGATGAAGGAGAAGAAGGCCCGCGTCGAGGACGCGCTGCACGCCACGCGCGCCGCGGTGGAGGAAGGCATCGTCCCGGGCGGCGGCGTCGCGCTCATCCGCTCGCAGGCCGCGCTCAAGGGCGTCAAGCTCGACGCGGACGAGCAGATTGGCGTCGACATCGTGCGCCGCGCCATCGAGGAGCCGCTCCGCATGATCGTCTACAATGCGGGTGGCGAAGGCTCGATCGTGGTGGAGAAGGTCCGCGCGTCGAAGGACAAGAACTTCGGCTACAACGCGCTGACCGACACGTACGAGGACCTCGTGGTCGCCGGCGTCATCGACCCGACCAAGGTGACGCGCACGGCGCTGCAGAACGCCGCGTCCATCGCCTCGCTCCTCCTCACCACGGAAGCGCTCATCGTGGAGAAGAAGGAAGACAAGCCCGCCATGCCGGCCGCGCCGGGTGGTGGAATGGGCGGGATGTACTAGGACTGAGGATTGGGAATTCGGATTGGGATTCAGGATTCCGATCAAGGATCACGATCAACGATGGGGCCGGGCGAGCAATCGCCCGGCCCCATTCGCTCGCGATGATCCCCGGGTTATTTCGGCCCCGAAATCCCCTTTTGAGGCACCGGGCGACGTAGATTGCAGGTAGCCAGTTTCTCCGGCTGATCGCGACGCCGATCAGTCCCCCCTGGAGCCGAATGACGGCTTCGTCGCCCTGGCGAGCATCGGGCCGCACGGCCGAGCTCCCCCCGTTCGCGCCAGCAGGCGGCCTCGTGATACTCGCTTCCCTCCGCGCCCCGTCCCCGGCGCCCCGCGTCCATTCCAACGCTCCGACGGCCGGCCACGTGCCGTACCCGCGGGCGCTCCAGCGCGTCGCCCTGCTGGGCAACCACCTGCCGCGGCAGTGCGGCATCGCCACCTTCACGACCGACCTCGCCGGCGCGATCGTCGGCGCCTTTCCGGCGCTCGACACGCTGGTCGTCGCGATGAACGACGGCGGTGTGCGGCATGCCTACCCGGCAGCCGTGCGCTTCGAGGTGGAGCAGGACGACGTCGCCTCGTATCGGCGCGCCGTGGATTTCCTGAATGTCTCCAACGTGGACGCCGTCTCGCTGCAGCACGAGTTCGGGATCTTCGGGGGCAAGGCGGGCGCGCTCCTCCTCCCGCTCCTCGCCGAGTTGCGCATGCCGATCGTCACCACGCTGCATACGATCCTCGCGCGCCCCGATGCCGCCCAGCGGCGCGTGATGGACGAAATCGTCCGGCACTCCGAACGGCTGGTCGTGATGAGCGGGCACGGCGCCACGCTGTTGCACGACGTCTACGGCGTGGATCCGGCGCGGGTGGACCAGATCCCGCACGGGATTCCCGAGGTGATGTTCGCGACCGGCGACAAGGACCGCCTGGGCGTGGCGGGGAAGCAGGTGATCCTCACGTTCGGCCTGCTCTCTCCCGACAAGGGGATCGAGCACGTCATCGACGCGCTGCCGGCGATCCTCGCGCGACATCCCGACGTCGTCTACATCGTGCTCGGTGCCACGCATCCGCACGTGCTGTCGCAGGCGGGCGAGTCGTACCGCCTCATGCTCGAGGCCCGCGCGCAGACGCTGGGCGTGGACGGCAGCATCATCTTCCACAACCGCTTCGTCAGCCAGGACGAGCTGGGGGAATTCCTCACCGCCGCCGACCTGTACGTCACGCCCTATCACAACCTCGAGCAGAGCACCTCCGGGACGCTGGCGTACGCGGTGGGGGCGGGGAAGGCGGTCATCTCGACGCCGTATCGCTACGCCACGGAACTGCTCGGCGAGGGACGCGGGCTGCTCGTGCCGCCGCGCGACGCCGCCTCCATCGCGCGGGCGGTCATCAGCCTGTTCGGTGACGACGTGCGCATGACCGCGCTGCGCGAGAATGCCGCGAACTACGGGCGCGCGATGTCGTGGCCCGCGGTGGCGCAGCGGCACGTGGCGTCGCTCGAGCACGCCGTGGCGAGCCACGCGCATCGCCGGCGCACGGTCTTCCGCGCGCGTACGCTCGCCGAGCGGCCGCCGTCGCTGCCGGCGCTCCAACTCGACCATCTCCAGTGCCTCACCGACGATACGGGAGTGCTGCAGCATGCCTCCTTCGTCGTCCCCCGCTACGCCGACGGCTACTGTCTCGACGACAACGCCCGGGCGCTGCTGCTGATGGTGCGGCTCGAGGAGACGGGGCAGGCCGACCGGAGCCTCGTGCGCGCCCTGGCGTCGCGATACCTCGCCTTCGTCGACAACGCGTTCGACCAGCCGTCCGGGCGGTTCCGCAATTTCATGTCGTACGCCCGCATCTGGGGCGAGCGCGTCGGGTCGGAGGACAGCCAGGGGCGCGGCCTCTGGGCCCTCGGCGCGGTTGTCGGGCGCGCGCCCGATCCGGGACGGCGCAGCCTGAGCGGTGACCTGTTCCATAAGGCGCTCCCGGCCATGGCCGGCCTCGCGAGCCCGCGGGCGTGGGCCTACGCCCTGCTCGGGATTGACGAGTACCTGCGTGCCTTCGGGGGCGACCGCGTCGTGCAGGCGATGCGCGCGCTCCTCGTGAATCGACTGGTCGACATCCGCGCGCGCGCCGGCTCGCAGGAGTGGCCCTGGTTCGAGGAGTCGCTGACGTACGCCAACGCCCGGCTGCCGCAGGCCCTCATGCTGTCGGGGGCCGCGATGGGCCGCGCCGACCTGGTCGCCACCGGCGTGCAGTCGTTGGAGTGGCTGGCGAAGCTGCAGCACACGCCCGATGGCTACTTCTCACCCATCGGCTCGAATGGCTTCTACGTGCGAGGCGCGGCGCGCGCGCGCTTCGACCAGCAGCCCGTGGAAGCGTGCGGCATGGTCTCGGCGTCGCTGGATGCGCTGCGCGTCACCGGCGACGTACGCTGGCTGAGCGAGGCGCACGCGGCCTTCGGCTGGTTCACTGGGCAGAATCATCTCCAGCTGGCCGTCCACGATGTCTCCAGCGGCGGCTGCCGCGACGGACTGCACGCCGAACGCCTGAACGAGAACCAGGGGGCCGAATCGACGCTCAGCTTCCTGAGCGCCCTCTGCGACATGCGCGCCGCGGCGCACGCGGAGCCGGTTTGACCACCCATCGCGAGGCGACGTCATGACGACGCGGCAGCACTACGAGGTGCTCTTTGACCGGCATCCGGCGAACCCGATTCTCACGGCGGCCGACTGGCCGTATCCGGCGCATACGGTCTTCAACGCGGGTGCCACGAAGCTGGCGGACGGCACGACGCTGCTCCTGTGCCGCGTGGAGGACCGCCGCGGCCACTCGCATCTCTGCGCGGCGCGCTCCGCGAACGGCGTGGACCGATGGGTGATCGACCAGACGCCGACGCTGCAGGCCGATCCCGAGCGCTATCCCGAGGAACTCTGGGGGATCGAGGATCCGCGGATCACCTTCGTACCGGAACTCGGCAAGTACGCGGTAGCGTACACCGCCTTCAGTAAGAGCGGTCCCGGCGTGGCCCTGGCGATGACGACCGACTTCACGTCGTTCGAGCGCTTCGGCCTCGTGATGCAGCCGGATGACAAGGATGCCGCGCTGCTGCCGCGCCGCGTGGACGGCAACTTCGCCATGCTGCATCGGCCGATGACCGATGTCGCGGCGCACGTCTGGATCTCGTACTCGCCGGACCTGACCAACTGGGGCGGGCACAAGCTGGTGCTGCAGGCACGGCGCGGGTCGTGGTGGGACGCCAACAAGGTGGGGCTCTCGCCGCCGCTCATCGAAACCTCGCGCGGCTGGCTGATGATCTACCACGGCGTGCGGCAGACCGCGTCCGGGGCGCTTTACCGTCTCGGGTTGGCCCTGCTCGACCTCGAGCACCCCGAGCAGGTGCTGCGACGCGGCGACATGTGGGTCTTCGGTCCCGAGGCGCCGTACGAGTGCAGCGGCGACGTGGGCAACGTCGCCTTCCCGTGCGGGACCACGCTCGGCGCCGACGGCGATACGGTCTACATGTACTACGGGGCGGCCGACACAAGCATCGCGCTGGCGACGGGGAGCATCGCGCAGATGCTGCGCTGGCTGGATGAGCATGGGAAGGAGACAGGTCGATGAGTCGAGACTGAGGACCTGGAATCCGGATTGGGATTCAGGATTCCGATCAAGGATTACGATCGACGATGGGGCCGGGCGAGCAATCGCCCGGCCCCATTCATTATCCCCCTTCCCCCGCACCACACCCCGCACCCCACCCCCCGCACCACACCCGGCTCCCTGCACCCTGCACCCCACCGTGTCCGTCCCCCTGCACCCCGTCTAAAGCCCGAGTTCGTACTGCGACTGCCCCCCTCCCGGCAGCGTCACCTCATCCTGTGCCGCGCACGCCAACGCGCCCCTGAACACGGTCTTCCTGAGCGCGTCTTTCGCCGCGCGCAGCGCCACCGCCGGCAGGTTGTTCTTCTGGCTGAGATGCGCGAGCAGCACCTGCCGCAGCCCCTTGTGCACCACGCGCTGGAGCAGGTCGCCCGTCTGCCGGTTGCTCAAGTGCCCCGTGTCACATGCAATCCGTTCCTGCAGGAACGGCGGATACGGCCCGTTGCGCAGCATCTCCTCGTCGTGATTGCTCTCGAAGACCAGGTAGTCGAGCCGCGCGAAGGCGACGGCGAGTTCATCCGGCACGTGGCCAAGGTCCGTCGCGACGCCGAGGCGTGCGCCCGAGCGCGTCGCCGTGATCACCACCGCCGCCGGCTGCGCCGCGTCGTGCGGCACGCGCACCAGTTCCACGGTGCAGTCGCCGACGGTCCTCGGCCTGCCGTACGCCAGGGCATGCAGCCGGTCCGGCGGCACGTCGCGAACGCCAGTGAGCGTCCCGCGCGTCGCGAAGACGGGCCAGCCCCACTTGGCCACGGCCTGCGCGATCCCCTTCACGTGGTCGATGTGTTCGTGGGTGACCACGATCGCGCTGACGGATTGCGGCGCGACGCCGGCGTCGGCGAGCCGCTTCGCAAGGATGCGAGGGCCGAGCCCGTTGTCCACGAGCAGTCGCGTCTCGCCCACTTCCACCAGCGTCGCGTTCGCCTTGCTCCCGCTGGCCAGCGTGCAGAATCTCAACGGTGGTTCCGCAGCGCGTCCGGCAGCGACTCGAGGAGCGGCTTGAGGTTGCGCGCCTTCTCCTCGGTGGTGACGAGCACCACGCCGTGGTGCTCCACGACGACGAGATCCTGCACGCCAAACAGCACGACGTCGGCGCCGGCGGCGTACACGACATTTCCCGACGATTCGCGCAGGTGGACGCGACCGTGCGCCACGTTGCCGTCGGCGTCCTGCCGGTGCACGCCGCGCAGCGCCGACCAGTTGCCCACGTCGTTCCACCCAAATCGTCCGGGCAGCACGAAGACTTTCGCGCTCCGCTCCAGCACGCCGATGTCCACCGCGATGGGATCCTTCACCCCGCCAAAGAAGGCGGACGCGTCGTCCCCCGCCGCGGCCAATGGCTGCGCCACGGGTGGACAGTGCGCGGCGAGTTCGTCGAGGAAGACCCCCACCGGCCACGCGAAGATGCCAGAGTTCCACAGCGCGCCCGCCTTCACCAGCGCTTCGGCGCGCGGCAGGCCGGGTTTCTCGGCGAAGCGCGCCACCCGGTGCGCCGCGCCGGCCGTGGGCTCGCCGACCTCGATGTACCCGAGCCCCGTGTCGGCGTGCGTCGGCACGATTCCCACCGTGACCAGTCCCTGCGTGCGCACCGCCTCGGCGGCGGCGAAGGTCAGCGTCTCGCGAAACCGCGGCACGTCGCCGATGGCCCAGTCGGCATGCACCGAGAGCATGACGGCGTCCGGGCCGGCCAGTTTCGCGATGCGCGATGCCGCCCACGCCAGCGCGGCCGCGGTGCCGGCGGGGCGGGGCTCCGCGAGCACGTGCGCCGCCGGCAATTCCGGCGCGATGGCGCGCACGCCGTCGGCCAGCTCGGCGTTGGTCAGCACCATGGTGCGCTCGGCGGGGGCCACGGGGGCCAGCCGGTCGAGCGTGTCGCGCAGCATCGGCCGGTCGGTGATGAGCGGGAGGAACTGCTTCGGCTGCTCGGATGTGCTGAGCGGCCAGAAACGCGATCCGACGCCACCGGCGAGAATCACCACCCACGTCGGCGCGCTCATGCGCCCACCGTCGGCGCGTCGGCGCCGTCATCCATGCCGGTCAATTCCATGACGCGGGCGTACAGCCGCTTTGGGCTGAACGGCTTGGTGATGAAGTCGGACGCGCCCAGGCGCATCGCCTCGTCATAGCGCTGGTCCTGCCCGGCGGCCGTGAGAATCACGCAGGGGAGGGCGGACCAGCGCGCGTCGCTGCGCATGCGCGCAAGAACTTCGAGCCCCGTGAGGTTGGGCATCATGAGGTCGAGCAGCACGAGGCGGATGTCGGGGTGCGCGGCCAGCGCGGCCAGCGCCTCGGTGCCGTCGAAGACGAGCGTCACCTGAAAGGGACCCTGCTCGAGCTTCGTCTTGACGATGCGGCCGATGTGCGGTTCGTCGTCGGCCACGAGCACGTGGCACGTCATGCGAGGGCGCCGGTCAGACGAGGGACGCGATGTTCGCGCGGTTGCGCCGCAGCTCGTAGAGCAACTGGGCGAGGTTCACCGTCGGGAGCGCCAGCACCAGGAGCACGGCATCCGGCGACAGGGCCGAGACGATGGCGACGCCGCGTTCGTACTCCAGGACGGCGGTCTGCAGGCCGCCCTGGGTGCTGGCGTGCCCCATTTCTTCGGCGGCGATCAGCACCGGGGGGACGTGGGCGGCCACATTCTCGGTGTCGACGGCGGGCACGCCCTGACCGTCGATCACGAGGCCGTCGCGGCCGAGCACGATGGCCGCCTGCACCCCCTCCCGCTCCCGAATCGCAGCCACGAGGTCGCGAATGGTCGGCATCGCCCGCTCCGGTGTAGAAAGGTTGCCGAAGTGTACGCGCCGTGGGGGCGAAGTCAAGCGGAATTCGCTTCCCCTGCCGTCGCCCGACCGCTACTTTCACCAGCAACCCATGCTCACCACGAAATTCGCACTTCGCCGCGGTCGCCGCGCGGTCCTTGGCTCGTTGCTCCTGATCGTGGCCGCGCTCGCGTCGGCGGCCTGCAGCGATCCGTTCAAGCTCAAGGCGTCCTACGCCAACGAACCGTTCACGTATTCCGTGTACGGGATGTCGGGTTCGGGGCCGTCCAACGCGCCAGCCGCGCTCGATCTCATCGGCCGGTCGCCGGTGAAGGTGGATGGCACGCTCGCCTTCGACATCGCCTTCGACTTCGACGGCACCGGGAAGATTCTCGTCATTCCGCAGAAGCTGGTCGGTACGCCGATGAACGGCGGACGCGCGGTCGCGTTGCAGCGCATCAGCGGCGCCTACGAATCCGTCCTGCTCGCGCCGCAGCACAACTGGGTCACCGATTCCATCGTGGCGCTGGCGCCGGGCGAGACGGTGGGCGTGCGGATGATCTCGGCGAGCTGCATCTATCAGATGTCCAGCGAGATGTACGCCAAGGTCGTCATCGATTCGGTGAAGGCGGGCGGGCTCATCTTTGGCCGCGGGGTCATCAATCCGAACTGCGGCTTCCGCTCCTTCGCGACCGGGATCCCGGACAAATAGGCCATGCACGACATCCGGATGGTGCGTGAGCAGGCGGCCGCGCTGCGCGACGGCATGCGCCGCCGCCTCATGCTCGACCAGCTCGAACCGGTGATTGCGCGCCTCGAGAGGCTCGACCGGGAGCGCCGCCAGGCGATCCAGCTGGTCGAGGAGAAGAAGGCCGCCCGCAACGCGGCGAGCCAGGACGTCGGGCGCAAGAAGAAGGCGGGCGAGGACACGGCCGAGTTGCAGGCGCAGACGCGCGCGCTCGGCGAGGAGATCGCGCGCCTGGAGGCCTCGCTCGCCGAGACGGAGGCCGCCATCCAGCAGGGGCTCTACGAGGTCCCGAACGTCACCCTTCCGGAAGTCCCCGCTGGGGATGAGACGCACAACACGGTGGTGCGCAGCTGGGGCACGCCCCGTGCGACCGACGGGGTGAAGCCGCATTGGGAGGTGGGCGAGGCGCTCAGGCTGCTCGACCTGCCGCGCGGCGCCAAGATCAGCGGCTCGGGCTTCATCGTCTTCCGCGGGGCGGGCGCGCGGCTCGTGCGCTCCCTGATGAGCTTCATGCTCGACCTGCACACGCGCGAGCACGGCTACGAGGAGCTGTGGGTGCCCGTGGTCGTGAACCGCGCGGCGATGACGGGGACGGGCCAGCTGCCGAAGTTCGAGGAGGACATGTACGCCCTCACCGGCGATCAGGGTTTCCTCATTCCCACCGCCGAGGTGCCGGTCACCAACCTCTATGGCGGGGAGATTCTCGACGCGTCGCAGCTTCCGATGGCGTTCACGGCGTACAGCCCGTGCTTCCGTCGCGAGGCGGGCGCGGCCGGCAAGGACACCCGCGGCCTCTTGCGCGTGCACGAGTTCGACAAGGTGGAACTCGTGCGCTACTGCCGCCCGGAGGATGGCGCCGCGCAGCTCGAACTGCTCACGGGGCACGCCGAGCAGGTGCTGCAGCGGCTCGGGCTCCCGTATCGCGTGGTGCTGCTCGCCGCGGGCGACACCGGCTTCAGCAGCGCCAAGACCTACGATCTCGAGGTTTTCGCGCCGGGCGTGGGCAAGTGGCTCGAGGTCTCGTCGTGCTCCGTCTTCACGGATTATCAGGCGCGCCGCGCGAATATCCGTTTCCGCGCCGCCCCGGGCGAGAAGCCGCAGCACGTCTACACCCTGAACGGCTCGGCGCTCGCCTTCCCGCGCGTCATCGCGGCGCTCCTCGAGCACTATCAGCAGCCGGACGGTTCGGTGCTCATCCCCGAGGCGCTGCGACCGTACGCCGGCGCCGACGTGCTGCGGTAGCGCATGCGACGCCGGGTGCCGGTGATCCTGGTCGCGCTCGGTCTCCTGGTGCTGCTGGGGTCGTACGTGTGGTACGCCCAGCGCGTGGTCGATGAACTGCGCGGCGAGTCCGAGCGGACCAGCCGCATGTTCGCGCGGGTGTACGGCGCGCTCGCCGACACGACCACCGGCGCCGAGACCGCGGCGCTCATGGGGCTGTCGCAGGAAATCCGCGAGCTTGGCGTGCCGGTCATCGTCACCGACGCGCAGGGCAGGCCGACGGCGTTCGTGAACATCCCCGGTTTGGGCAACGGGCTGGTCAGTCCTGCCGATCCGCGCTTCGCCACGCTGTCCGACCTGGTGCGAACGCTCGACCGGCAGAACCAGCCCGTGGTGGAGCCGGGGGTGGGACAGATCCACTTCGGCAACACGCCGCTGGTGCGCGGACTCCGCATCATCCCGCTGCTCCAGGTGGCGATGCTCAGCCTCCTGATCGTCGCCGGCATCCTGGCGCTGGGCGTGCGGGCGCGGGCGGAGCGGGAGCGCGTGTGGGCGGGGATGGCGCGCGAGGCGGCACACCAGTTGGGCACGCCGCTCTCGTCGCTGCAAGGCTGGCTCGAGCTGCTGGCCGAGCGGGGCGACGGCGACCCGGCCGCCGAGTCGGCGCGGCAGCATATGCAGGGCGACGTCGACCGGCTGGAGCGCGTGGCGCACCGCTTCGAGCGCATCGGGCGGCCGCCGAAGCTCGTCCCGACAGACGTGGGCGAGGCGACCGAGGCCGTCGTGAACTATTTCCGGGCGCGCGTCCCGACGCTGGCCAACACCGTCGTCGTCCAGTTCGAGCGTGGCGAGGGACCGCTGGTGGTGCCCGTGGATCGCGTGCTGCTCGAATGGGCGGTGGAGTCGCTCGTCAAGAACGCGGTCGATGCGCTGGCGGGGCGGGGCGGCACGATCTCGGTGCGCGTGGATCGCGCGGCGGGCGGCGGCGCGCGGGTGCGCGTGGCCGATGACGGACCGGGGATCCCGCCCAAGCTTCGGCGCAAGATCTTCGCCGCCGGTTTCACCACCAAGGAGCGCGGCTGGGGCATCGGTCTGCCGCTGGCGCGCCGCATCGTCGAGGAGTCGCACGACGGCCGGCTGGTGCTCGTCCCGTCTGATCGCGGGGCGGTGTTCGACCTCGTCTTCCCCGGATGACGCCGTCGCCCCCGCTGGGTGATGTCACCCTGAACGCGGCGCAGCGCGCCGCCGTCGAGCACGGCACTGGGCCGCTGCTCGTGCTCGCGGGCGCCGGTTCGGGCAAGACGCGCGTCCTCACCGCGCGGGTGGCGCGCATCGTCGAGGAGCTGGGCGTCGCGCCGCATCGCGTGCTCGCCGTCACCTTCACCAACAAGGCGGCCGGCGAGATGCGCGAGCGCATCGGCCGCCTGCTCGGCGCCGAACCGCGCGGCATGTGGATCGGCACCTTTCACGGCATCGGTGCGCGGCTGCTGCGGCTGCACGCCGACCAGGTGGGGCGCACGCCCGAGTACACCATCTACGACGAGGACGACACGCTCACCGTCGTGCGCCGCCTGATGGATCGCGAGAAGGTCTCCGCGAAGGACTTCGCCCCCAAGGCGGTGGTCGCGGCGATCAGCGACGCCAAGAATGCGCTCGTCTCCTCCGACGAATACGCGCGGCTCGCGCTGACACCGCTCGCCAAGGCCGTGGCCCCCGTCTACGCCGCGCTGGAACCCACGCTGCGCGCGCAGAACGCGGTGAGCTTCGATGACCTCCTGGTGCTCCCCGTGCAGATCCTGCGCGCGAATGCCGAATTGCACGCGCACTACGCCGCGCGCTTCGAGCACGTGCTCGTGGACGAGTATCAGGACACCAACCACGCGCAGTACGAATTCGTGCGGCTCCTTTCGGGGCCGGAGGGGAATGTCGCCGTCGTTGGCGACGATGATCAATCCATCTACGGATGGCGCGGCGCCGATGTGCGGAACATCCTCGACTTCGAGCGCGACTATCCCGGCGCGCGCGTCGTGCGGCTCGAGGAGAACTACCGCTCCACGCCGGGCATCCTCGCCATGGCGAACGTGGTGATCGCGCAGAACGCCGAGCGGCGCGGGAAGACGCTGCGCGCGACGCGCCCCGGCGGCGAGCCGGTGACCGTGCTCAAGGCGCTCGACGACCGCGACGAGGCCGACGCCATCGCCGATGCCATCGAGCATCGCCGGCTGAACCTGCGCGAGCGCCCCTCCGAGGTGGCGGTGCTGTACCGCACCAACGCGCAGAGCCGCGCCATCGAGGAGTCGCTCCGCCGGCGCAGCATCCCGTATCGGCTCGTGGGCGCGGTCCGCTTCTACGACCGGCGCGAGGTGCGTGACCTGCTCGCCTGGCTGCGGCTCGCCGCCAACCCGGCGGACGACGAGGCGTTCCGCCGGGCGATCACCGCGCCGCGGCGCGGCATCGGCGACGCCACCGTCGAGCTGCTGGCCGCCACGGCGCGCGCGCAAGGCGCGACGCTGCTCGACATGGCGCGTCGCTCCGGCGAACTCGACGGCGTGCGCCCGGCCACGCGCGCCGCACTCGGCGAGATCACGCAGCTCGCCGATCGCTTCCGCGCGAGCGCCGCCGACGCCAGCGTCGACCAGCTGATCCTCGAGATCCTCCAGGCCACCGGCTACGACGAGGCGTTGCGCGCCGAAGGGCCGGAGGGGCTCGACCGGCTCGACAATGTGCGCGCGATGGTGGAAGGGGCGGCGGAAACCGTGGTCGACGACGGCGGCGAGCTGGGGCTGCGCCCCCTCGATCACTTCCTGCAGAAGGCCATGCTCGTGACCGCGGCGGACCAGCTCGGCGCGGATGCGGAGGCGGTGACGCTCATGACCGTGCACACCGCCAAGGGGCTCGAATTTCCGGTCGTCTTCATCGCGGGCCTCGAGGACGGGCTCTTCCCGCTGGCCCGCGCCTTCGACGATCCGGCGATGCTCGAGGAGGAACGCCGCCTCCTGTACGTCGGCATCACGCGCGCCGAACGGAAGCTGACACTCACCTACGCAATGTCGCGGCGCCGCAACGGCGAACTGATGCCCGGCATCCTGTCATCGTTCCTGTCGCCCGTGCCGCGCGAGCTGTACGACGCCCAGATGACGGCGAAGCTGCGCGGCAGTGCGAACGCGTTTGCCTATGGGTCGCCGGCGCTGCGCCGTCCGGGAGTGCCGATGTCCCGTCCGGCGGCGTGGGAAGCGCCTTCCGAGGAGGAGTCGCAGGTGGCGCCGCGCTACATCAAGGGGGCGCGGGTGCGGCACAAGGCGTTCGGCAGCGGGACGATCGTCGAGCTCGGCGGGGCAGGGCGCGATACGAAGGTCACCATCGAGTTCGATGACGAAGCCGTGGGGCGCAAGCGCCTCGTCGTCGCCTTCGCCGGGCTGGAGCGCGAAGACGACTAGCTCACCTCTCCCCGCGCGGGCACGTACAGCGGCTCCGCGAGCCGGCTCGTGAAGCCCAGCGACGTGGCCGGGAGACCGAAATGCCGCAGCGCCGCCTCGCGCGCCGTGTCGCCGTCGCCGCGCCGCAGTGCCGTGCGCCGCACCGCCTTGGCGGCGCGCAGCGGTTCTTCCCCCGACGGATCGTGCGCATACGGCTCGCTGCCGTCCGCGCGCCGCAGGAAGTCCACCACGTAGTCGAACGAACGCGTCAGGTACGCGCCGACCTCGCGCTCCTCGAGATCCCAGCGGCTGCGCTCGGCCATCAGGTTGAAGACCCGCTGCCAGCTGTCCGCGTCCGTCACCCGCACCATGCCGCGGAAGATCCGGCGGTTGGTGTGGGTGCTGAAGATCGTCGGGCTCAGGATGCGATCGAGATGGTCGTCGGCGCGGCCGTGGTCGAGCAGGATGATCTCGTGCGCACGCCGGCTGTGGCGCGCGCCCAGGTGCCACTCGAAGCGGCTCTCCCAGTACGAGTGCCCGATGGCGCTCGTGCTCGAGGTGGCCGCGAGCTGATGCGGGACGAACCAGTTGTGGGCCACGACATCGGCGGCGAGATGCGCCAGGTAGCCATACGCAAAGGCCTGCAGCGTCTCGTCGCGCGCGCGGTCGAGGATCTCGAGGCCCACGTACCAGTGATGGCAGTGGCGTCCGAAGCGCGCGTACTTCTTGGCCAGGCTCGTGTCGGCGGCGATCGATCCGTACAGAAAGTCGTACGGGAAGGCGAGCAGCAGGTCGGCCAGTTTCGGCGGGAGCAGGAAGGCCGAGCGCAGCACCGCCTCGCCCAGCAGGATGTGCGTGCCCGGGGTCCAGGCGTGGGCGACGGCCGGGGTCAGCACCAGCAACACGACGATCAACGCGAAGCCGCGCCCAACCGTCGCGAGTCCCCGATGGGAGCGCGCGAATCGTGCCAGGGTCACGGGCCTACGGCGCGGGAGCGTCGCCGGCTGCAGGTCCGGGCGCGCCGCCACCCCCGCGGCGACGGCGATTCCGGCGCCGGCGCGAACGCGGGCGCTCCGTCGACGCCTCATCCGCATAGGGGGACTCCTGCCCCTCGCCGTCGTCCGCCAGGTGCCTCGGTTCATCCAGCTCCGCCGCATGAACCTCGCGTGGCTCCTCGAACAGGTCGGGCGCCGGCTGGGTGTCGAGGCGGCGGGGCGCGTCGTCCCGTCCGGCCGCCCGCTCGTGGCGTCGCGGTGCCGGCTCGCCGCGGCGGTGCGGTGGCGCCGCCTGCGGCCGGAAGAGCTGGCGCCCCGCCTTGAAGGTGCTCACCGCCGCTTCTGCAATGTCGGCGACGGCCTCGGCCTTGCTCGTCACGCGTCCCAGCAGCTCACCGAAGTCATCGATGCGATCCGCAATCCCGCTCACCGAATCGCGCACGCGTTCGGTCGCGTTGGAGAGCGCCTCGGCGGCGGCCATGGCGTCCTGCTTCACGGCGTCCGTCAGGTCACGGACGTTCTCCGCGGCGGCGGTCGCACTCGCCACCATCGGGTCGATCTTCGACGCCAGCCGGCTCAGCTGCTCCTGCATCGCCTGCTGCGCCTTCCACATGCGGAAGAAGATCACCAGCAGCAGGATGAGCGCGACAAGCGTGACGATCTGCGCGAGTCCCGCGGCAACGAACACGACCTGTTCGAACCCGCCGCGATCGGGCGGAACCTGGCGCACCAGCAGCGTGTCGGCGGCAGCCTGAAGGAGAGAGTGCATATCCGTAGCTTCCGCCGTTGCGGTGGCAAACGCAAGGGCGGGCGGTCCGCGCCTCCAATTCCCGAACCCGTCTCGCAGGCGTAAGTTTTTGTCCATGAAATTTCTCGTCGAAGGCGGCCGGCCGCTCAGCGGCACCATCCGTCCCTCCGGTAACAAGAACGCAGCCCTGCCCATCGTGGCCGCCACGCTCCTCACCGAGCAGCCGGTCACGCTGCAGAACGTGCCGCGCATCAAGGACATCGAGATCCTGGTCGAGCTCCTGGCCACGACCGGCGCCGAGGCGAGATGGAGCGGACCCAACACGCTGAGCGTCCACGCCAAGTCCGTGTCGGCGCGCGCCCTCGACCTCGAGAGGTGCAAGCGCATTCGCGGCTCCATCCTGCTGGCCGCGCCGCTCCTGGCGCGCTGCGGCGAGGTGACGCTCTCGCCGCCCGGCGGTGACGTCATCGGCCGCCGCCGGCTCGACACGCATTTCCTCGCGCTGCAGCAACTCGGCGCCGACCACGTGCTCTCCGACCAGATCCGCTTCACGACGAAGGGCCTGGTGGGGGCGGATGTCTTCCTCGACGAGCCCAGTGTCACGGGCACCGAGAATGCGGTGATGGCGGCGGTGGCGGCGCGCGGCACGACCATCCTGCGCAACGCCGCCAGCGAGCCGCACGTGCAGGACCTCTGCGAATTCCTCGTCGCGCTCGGCGCGCGCATCGAGGGGATCGGCACCAACACCCTCACGGTGTACGGCGGCGCGACGCTGGGCGGCGCCACGCATGCGATCGGTCCCGACCACATCGAGGTCGGCTCCTTCATCGGGCTCGCGGCGGTCACGCGCAGCGAACTGCGCATCGCCGGGGCCGGCGTGCGCCACCTGCGCTCGATCCTCATGGGCTTCGAGCGGCTCGGCATCACCGGCCGCACCGAGGGCGATGACCTCATCATTCCCGCCAAGCAGTCGATGGTCATCCAGAACGACCTGGGCGGGCACGTGCCCAAGCTCGAGGATCAGCCGTGGCCGGCGTTCCCGGCGGACGTGATGTCCATCGCCATCGTCACGGCGACGCAGTGCCACGGGCTCATCCTGATGTTCGAGAAGATGTTCGAGTCGCGCATGTTCTTCGTCGACAAGCTCGTGTCGATGGGCGCGCGCATCGTGCTCTGCGATCCGCACCGGGCGCTCGTGGCGGGCCCGTCCGAACTGCGCGCCGGGACGGTCGAGAGTCCCGACATCCGCGCCGGCATGGCGATGCTCCTCGCGGCGCTCTGCGCCAAGGGGACGAGCACCATCAAGAACGTCGGACAGATCGATCGCGGGTACGAGCGGATCGACGAGCGGCTCAACGCCCTCGGCGCGAAGATCACGCGGGTGCCGGAGGACCGGTGAGCGGCGCGCTCCCGCCGCGGGAGCGCGTCCCTTCGTTCGCCGTGCTCGGACTGACCGCCTTCACGACCACGCGTGAGGCCGGGACGTACGGCTTCACGGATGACGCGCCCGTGCAGGCGGTGAGCGACCGTTGGTTCGCGCTGATGCGCGGCACCGGCGGCCGCCTGGCGTCGGCGCATCAGGTGCACGGCGCCAAGGTGATCACGCACCGCCCCGGCTGGGACGGCTGGCTGCGGGTGGACTCGGCCGACGGTCACGCCACCGCGCACCACGACACGGCGCTGGTCGTGACGATCGCCGACTGCGTCCCCGTCTTCATCGGACATCCGAACGGCGCGTCGGCGCTGCTGCACGCCGGGTGGCGCGGCGTCGCCGGCGGCATTCTCGACGCCGGGCTTCGCGCCCTGCAGGCGATGGGGTGCCACCATCGCGACCTCGTGGTGCATCTCGGTCCGGCCATCTGCGGGGCGTGCTACGAAGTGGGCCCCGACGTCTACGCGCAGCTGATGCGGCGGTCCGCGGAGCGCGCGGCGCCAGTGGACTTGCGCGCGCTGCTCGCCGACCAGGCGCGCCTTGCCGGCGTGAAGCAGGTGGAAACGAGCGCGTGCTGCACGCGCTGCCACCGCGATCGTTTCTTCTCGCACCGCGGTGGCGACACGGGCCGGCAGGTGGCCGTGATCGCGCCGGCATCTTAGACTTTTCCCGCAACGGACGCGATGGCGCGCGGAATTCGGCAGCGGTGGTCCCCCTCGCTGCATTCAACTAGCAGGCTAGGGCCGACGAAGGTCTGGAGAGGGATGTGACGGGACTGTACGGCGACAACACGGAATCGGGACCCCGGTGGACGGGCGCGGGGCAGGGCGATCGTATCGCGCCAATGAGGTCCGAGGCCGATTCGTCGGCGCAGTTCAAGTCGGCCGCGCTCCTCGCGTCACGCGAACGGCTCATCACGTTCACCGGTCGGGTCTTCGCCTTCGTCTGGGGTCCGGCGCTCGTGGTCGGCGCGCTGCAGTATCTCGCCGTCGACCAGGCGCGCGCCGTCTCCGGTTTTGTGCAGGCCGGTTCCGCGTTCGTTGGCGCCGCGCTGCTCTGGCGGCCCTGGAAGCGCCGACTCGCGCAGCAGGCGATGGTGGGCATCGCGCTGCTGGTCCTGGGCGTCGCGATCGGCGTCTTCGCGGCCGGACTGACCGCGGGCAACGTGTCGGCATCGGCGCTCGCCGTGGTCTGGGCAACGCTCTTCTTCGGCGAGCGCGGACTGTGGAGCGTTTCGGGCGCCCTGCTGGTGCTCTACGTCGCGGCGGCGACGACGTTCATCGGCAACGACGCGTCCGCGCAGCTGATGATTCAGCCCAACGAGTGGGGCTACTGGCTGCGCTACACGCTCGTCGCGCTCATCGGCGCGGTGCTGTCGGGATTCGTGGTCCTCGCCGCGCGGCGGGCGTACGAGTCGATGCGCGTGCGCGAGTTCGACGCGCTGCAGGCGCGAAGCGCCGCGGAAACCGCGCGCATCGCCGCGGAGGCGCAGGCCGACACGCTGCAGCGCCGTCAGTTGGTCATCTCGCTCGTGACCGGCCTCGCCAAGGACATGCACGCGTTGCTCTCGCAGGACTTCGCCCGGATGCGATTGCTGCGCGACACCGCAACGGGGCGGGAGGAACGGCAGGCGGCGATCACGCTGCTCGCGAATGCCGAGCGGGCGCATCAGATGATGGCGGACCTGCTGACGCTCGGCCAGCAGACGCCGGACGGCGTCGAGGGATTCGATGGGGCGGGCGTCGTGAAGCGGATGTCGCTGCTACTGCGCGGCGCGATGCCGTCGCGGGTGGTCCTCACCGTGTCCAGCGAACGCTCGTGTCCGCTGTCGGGCGACGAACTGAAGTTCGAGCACGTCGTCACCGCGCTCGCGCTCTCCGCACGCACGGCGCTGTCGTCGGGCGGGGAGGTGCGCGTGCGTCTCTCGCGCGGCGCGGCCTCGATGGGACGCCTCGACGTGCGCCATTGCCCCAGCGGCGGCAACCCGGAATCCCCCGCGACCGACTGGACGACACTCAGGGCGGATGGCGAGCCGGTGACGCGCGAGTCGGAACTCGACACGGCGGTGCGCATCGTGGGCGAGGCGGGTGGGCGCGTGGAGGTGGGCCTGCACGACGACGGCGGCAAGACGGTGAGCGTCTTCTGGCCGTGGCAGGGCGCAGCGAGATACGTCGTGTCTTGACGCTGACTGGCCGGGCATCTATAATACTCAGGCTGGGCGGGTTCCATCCGCCCTGGAGATGTGGGGTAGCCCCCCACATCTTTTTTTCTCTTTTTCGGATTGAAATCAAGTGAAGCAGGCGCTGGAACCCATTGTTATTGCTGCACTTGACTCACTAGGGTTCGACCTCGTCGAGTTACGGATCGGTGGCACTCGCCAGCGTCCGTTGCTCGACGTGCGCATCGATCGCCGGGACCTGCAAAAAGTCACGGTGGACGATTGCGCCGGGGCGTCACGGGCCATCGAGGCGCGGCTGGATGCAGATCCGTCGCTCTTCGGGGATCGTTACGTGCTCGAGGTGTCGTCACCGGGAATGGAACGGCCGGTGCGCACGGAGGGCGACTGGCGTCGCTTCACCGGGCGCCGGGCGAGTGTCAAGAGTGCGGCCCTCGGCGGACGCCTCGAGGTGGAGATCGTGGGCGTGACGGAGGACGCCGGCGCGCCGCGCCTGCACCTGCGCGACGCCAAGGGAGTTGAGCACGTGCTCGGGCTGGCCGACGTCGAAGAGGCCCGCCTGGTGTTTCACTGGAAACCGTAACGAGGTCGTGGATGTCTGGATCGGCTGAAATCCTTGCTGCCTTCCGAGAGCTGTCGAACTCCAAGCAGATCGACCGCGCGGAGCTGCACGCGCTGCTGCAGGACGGCATTCATGCCGCCCTGGCCAAGAAGCACGGGCCCAACGTTCAGGCCGACATCACGATCGACGAGGGGCGCGGCGAGATTCGCATCGTCCTGCTGAAGACGGTGGTGGCGTCGGTCGAGGACCCGAGCCGCGAGATCAGCCTCGAGGAAGCGCAGTTCGAGGATCCCGAGTTCGCGGTGGGCGACATCATGGAAGAGCCCGTCGAGTTCGCCGAGTTCGGGCGCTCCGCGGTGCAGGCGGCGAAGCAGCGCATCATCCAGCGGGTGCGCGAGGGTGAGCGCACCAAGATCCGCGACGAGTTCTCCGGGCGCGTCGGCGACCTGCTCTCGGGCGAGATCCAGCAGATCGAGCGCGGCAAGATCGTCGTGATGCTCAACAAGTTCCGCGAGGCGGAAGCGATCATTCCATACCGCGAGCAGAATCACCGCGAGGATTACAAGCAGGGCGAGCCCATCCGCTCGGTGCTCAAGAAGATCGAGGAGACGCCCAAGGGGCCGCGCCTCGTCCTCTCGCGCGCCGATCCGATGTTCGTGCAGGCGCTCTTCAAGCTCGAGGTGCCCGAGATCCAGCAGGGGATCGTCGAGATCAAGGCGGCATCGCGCGAGTGCGGCAGCCGCACGAAGATCGCCGTGGTGTCCAAGGACGATGCCATCGATCCGGTGGGCGCGTGCGTGGGCCTCAAGGGCGCGCGCGTGCAGGCCGTCGTGCAGGAACTCGGCGGCGAGCGCATCGACATCGTGCCGTGGTCGCCCGATCCCGAGCGGTTCGCCAAGCTCGCGCTGGCGCCGGCCAAGGTGGCGCGCGTCTTCAGCGACGCGGCGACCAAGACCATCCAGGCCGTCGTGGACGAGGACCAGCTTTCGCTGGCGATCGGCCGCAACGGGCAGAACGTGCGCCTCGCCTCGGAGATCACGGGGTGGAAGATCGACCTGTACTCGAGCCGCGAGTGGCTCGAGCGCGGGGGCGACATGCCGCTCTTCCAGCCGCTGCCGGACGACGACACCGCTGCCGACGTGCATCTGTCGTCCATCGAGGGTCTGCCGCCGGCGACGGTCGCGGTGCTCGAGGCGGGCGGCTATCGCACGCTGAACGACATTCTCGATCTCGAGCGCGACGACTTCCTCCGCCTGCCGGGCATCGCGCCCGAGGAAGCGGATCGGATCATCGCGCTGATCAACGAGCTGACCACCGACGATGCGGGCGGCGAATCCGCGGGCGGCGATGCGGACGCTCCGGAGCCGGTGTGAGCAGGGGCAGATGATGGACGCCGCGCTGCGCCGACGACTGCTGGGGCTTGCCGGCCTGGGGGTGCGCGCGCGCAACGCGGTGGTGGGCGTCGATCAGGTGCGGGCCGCGGCCCAGAGTGGCGAGCTGCGGGTGGCGTTGGTGGCGGAGGACGTGTCGCGGCACAGCCGCGACAAGGTGGTGCCGCTGCTGGCGGCGAAGGGTATTGCAGTGCTGGACGGGTTCACGGCGGCCGAGTTGGGCGCCGTGGCCGGGCGGGACGCGACGGCGGTGATCGGCATTGTCGACGCACAGTTGGCGAAAGGAATTCGCGGGGCGCTCCGCCCCGCGGGCGAGTAGCAGCACGAGGGAGGCGGTTTGACGAAGCTTCGGGTGAGTGACCTGGCGGCCGAATTCGGCATCTCGAGCGACGAAGTGTTGTCCATGCTTCGCGCGATGGATGTCGTTGTGCGCAGCCACCTGACGCCCTTGACGGATGATCAGATTTCGCGCGCGCGGGCCCGCTGGGAACGCGAGAAGCGCGTGCGTGCGCACAAGTCGGTCGAGACGCCGACGGGATCGGCGAAGAGCCGCAAGCGCGGCAGCGCGGCCGCCGAAGCCACCGCCGCGCCGGCGGCGAAGAAACCGTCCGCCAAGGCGAAGGCCCCCAAGAAGGCCGAGGAGCCGGCGCCCGAGCGCGAACCGGCCGATGCCCACAAGGTTCGCCGCCGTCGCGCGGCCCCGCCGGCGCCCGCTGTGCCCGAGCCGGCTCCCGCTCCCGAGGTCATCGAGACTCCGGTCGTGGAGCCGCCCGTCATCGCGCGGGCTGCCGAAGCCGCCGTCACGCCCCCGACGCCCGAACCGGTTCCAGCGCTCGAAGCACCGGCGCCTGCTCCCGTCGCACCGGCGCCGCCGGCTGCCGAGGCGGTAGCGCCGTCCGCTCCGTCCGCGCCGCCTGCTCCGTCCGCGCCTCGGGTGCCTTCCGCCCCCGCCGCACCGCGTCCGGCGCGGCCGCTGTCGCCCCCGACGCCTCCCTCGGTGCCGTCGTCCGCGCAGTCGGCGGCCGATCGTCCGCGTCCACGTCCGGTGGTGCCGGGCGCCCCGCGCGGCCGCCCGGCGCAAGCCGGCGGTCGCATGTCGAACGCGCCGCGTCCCATCGCCTCCGCCGCCCCGGGCGGCGGACTGAGCGGGGGCCGGCGCGAGGATCGCGGCCGCCCGGCCATGGGCGGTGGCAGTGCCGCGCCGCAGACGCCGTCCAGCGGCCCGCGCCGCAAGAAGGGAAAGCGCGGCCAGGTCGACCAGGAAGCGGTGTCGTCGAACATCTCGCGCACGATGCGCGAGATGCGCGGCGCGCCGGGCAAGCGCCGCCGCGACGATTCCGGCCGCGAGGAGCTGGAGGCAATGCGCGCCGCCGTCGCCGAGCAGGAGAAGAAGACGGTGCACGTCAACGAGTTCATCACGGTCAACGAACTCGCCGACATCCTCAAGATCCCGGCCACGCAGATCGTCTCGTTCGCGTTCAAGCACCTCGGGCTGATGGTCACCATCAACCAGCGCCTGGACTTCGACCAGATCGAGCTCATCGCCGGCGAGTTCGGCTTCATCGCGGTGAAGGAGGCCGAGTACGCGGCCGCCCCCACCGAGGCGAAGGTGGAGGATACGCCGGAGCAGCTGTCGTTCCGTCCGCCCGTCGTCACCATCATGGGCCACGTCGATCACGGCAAGACGTCGCTCCTCGACTACATCCGCAAGGCCAACGTCGTGGCCGGCGAAGCCGGCGGCATCACGCAGCACATCGGCGCCTACCACGTCACGCTGGCCAACGGCAAGCACATCACCTTCCTCGACACCCCGGGTCACCAGGCGTTCACCGCCATGCGCGCCCGCGGCGCGCAGGTGACGGACATCGTCGTGCTCGTCGTGGCCGCGGATGACTCGGTGATGCCGCAGACCATCGAGGCGATTTCGCACGCCCGGAACGCCGGCGTCCCGATCATCGTCGCCATCAACAAGATCGACCTCCCGGCGGCCAATGCGCTGAAGGTCAAGCAGGAACTGCTCAACCACAGCGTCGTGCTCGAGGAGTTCGGCGGCCAGACGCTGCACACCGAGGTGTCGGCCAAGAAGGGGACCGGCGTCCAGGCCCTGCTGGAGCAGCTGCTCCTCCAGGCGGAGATCCTCGACCTCAAGGCCAACCCGAACCGCAAGGCGACGGGCACCGTGGTCGAGGCGCAGCTCGACGCGGGCAAGGGGCCGGTGGCCACCGTGCTCGTGCAGAACGGCACGCTGCGCGTGGGCGACGATTTCATCTGCGGGCTCTACTCGGGCCGCGTCCGCGCCCTGCTCGACGAGCGCGGCAAGGCCGTCAAGGAAGCCGGCCCGGCCATCCCGGTGCAGGTGCTGGGCCTCACCGGCGTCCCGATGGCGGGCGACCAGTTCATCGCCGTGGCCGATGCGTCCGAGGCGCGCGAGATCGCGCAGCGGCGCGAGCGGCTCGACCGCGAAGCCAAGAGCCGCCGCACCGCCAAGGGCGCCGTCTCGCTCGAGGACTTCATGTCGCAGTCCGGGGCGGGCGAGAAGCGCTCGCTCAAGCTCCTCATCAAGGCCGACCAGGGCGGTCCGGCGGAAGCGCTCGCCGACGCCCTGCAGCAGCTCTCCAACGAGGAAGTGCAGGTGGAGGTCGTGCAGCGCAGTGTCGGCGCCATCACGGAGAGCGACATCCTGCTCGCCAAGGCGTCGGGGGCCATCATCATCGGCTTCCACGTGCGCCCGGACAACAAGGCGCGCCAGATGGCCGAGCGCGAGGGCGTGGACATCAAGTTGTACAAGATCATTTACGAGGCGGTGGCCGACGTGAAGCTGGCCCTTGAGGGCCTGCTGCGTCCCGAGGAAAAGGAAACGGTCCTCGGCGAGGCGGAAGTGCGCGAGGTCTTCAAGGTGTCGAAGGTCGGCGTCATTGCCGGCTGCTCGGTGCGCCATGGCGTCATCAATCGCCAGGGCAAGGTGCGCGTCGTCCGCAACGGCGTGGAGGTCTACAGCGGCAACATCGGCTCGCTGCGCCGCTTCAAGGACGACGTGAAGGAAGTGAAGGAAGGGTTCGAGTGCGGCATCGGCGTCGAGAGCTTCAACGACATCAAGGTCGGCGACGTGCTCGAGTGCTTCCGGATGGACAGCGTGGCGCGCACGCTGCAGCCGGCGCACGCCGGCTGAGCGCGCACGGGGAGGTGCACTGATGCCGCCGCGTGACACGCGCCGCCCCGACCGGGTGGCCGAGGGCATTCGGATGGAGGTCGCCACGTTCCTCGCCGGCGACGTCAAGGATCCGCGCGTCCGCGGCGCGCTCGTGACCGTCACCGCCGTCGAGGTGACGCGCGATCTCGGGCACGCCACGGTCTTCGTCTCCATCATGGGCAGCGACGCCGAGCGGGACTCCGCGCTGGAGGGGCTCGCGAGCACCACCACGCACCTGCGCGCCCGCGTCGGGCGCGCGCTGCGCTTGCGCGTCGCGCCCGAGATCACCTTCCGGTACGACGAGAGCGTGGCGCGCGCGGCGCGCATCGAGACGCTGCTGGCTTCCGTCCGCCCGACGGACGCACCCGGCGATGGCTCCCCGTCCGGCGCCTGACGGCCTGCTGCTGGTGGACAAGCCGGCGGACGTCACCTCGCACGACGTCGTGAATGCCGCGCGCCGTGCCCTGGGCGAGAAGCGCGTGGGGCACGGCGGCACGCTCGATCCCTTCGCGACGGGACTGCTGGTGCTGCTCGTCGGGCGCGCGACGCGCCTGCTGCAGTGGCTGCACGCCGAGCCCAAGGTCTATGAAGCGACGGTGCGCTTCGGTGCGGAGACCGACACCGAGGACCTCGGCGGCGCGGTGACGCGCGAAGCGCCGCTCCCGACGCGTGCCGCGCTCGAGGCAGCCGTGCCATCGCTGCTCGGCGAGATCGATCAGGTGCCGCCGGCCTATTCCGCCAAGCGCGTGGATGGGCGCCGCGCCTATGAACTCGCGCGCGCCGGGCGTGACGTGGAGCTGGCGCCGTCGCGCGTGCGCATTGACGACATCCTTCTCGGGAGCTTCGAGGGGAGTGACGACGCGGTGTCGGCGTGCCGCATGCGCGTCACCTGCGGGGGCGGCACGTATGTGCGCTCGCTCGCGCGCGACCTGGCGCGCGCCGCGGGCTCGGCGGCGCACCTCACCGCGCTGCGGCGGGAGCGCGCCGGCGTCTTCTCGCTGGCGCGCGCCATTCCGCTCGAACTCCTGCGCTCCGGCGCGCCGGTCAATCTCGCTCCGGCCATTGATGCGCTCGAGGGCTACCCCTTCCAGGTCCTGTCGGAGGAGGAAGTGGGGCAGGTGGTGCGGGGAATAGATGTCGAGGCGAGGGTAGAAGGCGCCTACGCTGCCCTAATCAGCGGGCGCGCCTCATCCGATGCAGCCGTCCCTGCCGCCCTCGGTCGTCCTCTGTCGAATTCTGTCGGAGTCTGCCTCATTGCCTTCGCCGAGCGCCGGCCCTCGGAGCGCGGCGAACGCTGGCAGCCGCGCGTGGTGATGCGCGATGCCTGAGCGCATGGACTGGCATGTCGAATCGGGGCTCCCGCCCGATGTGGAAGGGACGGTGGTCACCGTGGGCACCTTCGACGGCGTGCACGCCGGTCATCGCCTCGTCCTCCAGCGGCTCGCGGCCCGCGCCGCCGAGACGGGACTGCGCAGCGTGCTCGTCACGTTCGAGCCGCACCCGCTCGAGGTGGTGAACCCCGCCAACGCGCCGCACCTGCTCACGGTCGGGGATGAGAAGCTCGAAGTGCTCGCCGAAAGCGAGCTCGACTACCTCGCGGTGCTGCCGTTTACCCCGGCGCTCGCGCAGTACGACGCGCCCACCTTCGTGGACGCCGTCCTGCGCGAGCGCTTCGGCATGCGCGAACTGCTCATCGGCTACGACCACGGCTTCGGGCGCGGACGCTCGGGCGACGCCACGGTGCTGCAGCAACTGGGAGCGGCGCGCGGCTTCGGGGTCGAAGTCGTGCCTCCGGTCATCGCGCCGGATGGCCGTCCGGTCTCTTCGACGTCGATTCGGCGGGCGATCGCCGGTGGCGATCTCGAGCGCGCCGAAGGGGGGCTCGGCCGCCACTACGGCATCTCCGGCGTCGTCATCGAGGGCGTGGGGCGGGGGAGGACCCTTGGCTTCCGCACGATCAATCTGTCGTTCCCCCCGCCACGCAAGCTGCTGCCGCCCGACGGCGTCTATGCAGTGCGCGTCTGCACCCCGCTCGGGTCGTTCGGCGGGATGATGAACCTCGGCGGTCGCCCGACGTTCGGAGATCCGGCCCGCACCATCGAGACCCACCTCTTCGACACCGCACCGGAATTGTACGGCCGCCGCGTGCGCGTCGACCTCGTGCGGCGGTTGCGGGAAACCCGTGCGTTCGAGAGTGCGGCCTCACTGGTGGAGCAGTTGGCGCGCGACGAACAGGCCGCGCGGACCGCCCTGGCGCAGGATTGAGGCAACTCGTTGTCAGTACGCAAGATGATTGACTAGACCGCGTCCCAACACTACTCTTCAAGGTTTCGCATAAACCCTTTGCCAGTCCGGGCAATGACCAACCTGAAGTACCGGCTGATTACCATCGCGCTGCTTATCCTCGCCTCGGTGTGGGCGCTGTACCCCCGCACGGTGGTTGAGCGCGTCAAGCGCAACGGCCAATTCGTCTTCGATACTGTCCAGCGAGTGCCGCTCAAACTCGGCCTCGACCTGCAGGGCGGCATGCACCTGACGCTCGAGGTCGATGAGTCCAAGGGGACCATCACCAACAAGGCGGAAGCCCTGGATCGGGCCCTCACGGTCGTGCGCACCCGCATCGACGAGTTCGGCGTTGCCGAACCGGTCGTCCAGAAGATCGGGAACGACCGCATCGCGGTGGAACTCCCGGGCATCGACGATCCGCAGCGCGCCACGGAAGTGGTGCAGAAATCGGCGTACCTCCAGTTCCAGATCACCGACAAGACGCAGGCGTTCGAGAAGAGCGTGGCGCGTTTGGATGCGATCCTGAAGGAGAAGGGGATCGTCGCCAAGACGTCGGGGGCGGCGGCCGCGGCTGGCGCCTCGAAGTCGGCGCTGCCGAACCTCTTCGCCGCGGGCGACAGTGCGAAGAATCTGGCCAAGGACAGCACCAAGGCCGACAGCGCCAAGTCGTCGGACGGTCCGTTCGCGACCAAGGTGGCCAAGGCGCCGGGCGGTGATCCGGGGATGTACATGGTGGCCGAGTCGGATCGCGAAGAGATCGACTCGTACCTCCAGCATCCCGACATCAAGGCCGCGCTCCCGCCGGGCAAGCAGCTCAAGTGGGGCGCCGACACGATCGTCGCCGGGCAGAAGGCGTATCGCGGGCTGTACGTGCTGGATGCGCGCCCGATCATCACCGGCGAGTACCTCACCGACGCCAAGCCCAACACGGTGCCGGTGGAAGGGACGATCGTCGAGTTCCAGCTGAATAACGAGGGCGGCCGTCGCTTCAAGAGCGAGACCGGCAAGCATGTGCGCGACTACATGGCCATCGTGCTCGACGATCGCGTGATGTCGGCGCCCATCATCCAGAGCGCCATCGGCACGCGCGGCCAGATCACGATGGGCGGGTCGGGGCTGCAGGCGGCGCAGGACCTCGCGCTCGTGCTTCGCGCCGGCGCGCTGCCGGTGCCGCTGAAGGTGGCCGACACGCGCACCATCGGCGCCTCGCTCGGCCAGGACTCCATCAACAAGGGGATGCTGGCGGGCCTCGTGGCCATCGCGCTCGTCTGCGTGATCATGGTGGTCTACTACCGCTTCTCCGGGCTGATGGCGCTGGGCGGCCTCGTGCTCTACGTGCTGTACACGCTGGCCGCGCTGGCCGGCTTCCACGCTACGCTGACGCTGCCCGGACTGGCCGGCTTCGTGCTCGGCATCGGCATCGCGGTCGACGCCAACGTGCTGATCTTCGAGCGCATCCGGGAGGAGCTCGATCACGGCAAGAGCGTGCGCACCGCCATCGAGGAGGGCTTCAAGCACGCGATGACGGCCATCATCGACACCAACGTGTCGACGGCGCTGACGGCGCTGGTGCTGTACCAGTACGGCACCGGCCCGGTGAAGGGCTTCGCGGTGACCCTCATCGCGGGCCTCGTCTCCACGCTCGTGGCGTGCGTCTTCTCGGTTCGCACGTTCTATCTCGTTTGGCTCAACCGTAACCGCGGCGTCGAGTCGCTGAGCATCTGATGCTGCGCATCCTACACGGCACCTCGATCGACTTCATCAAGTACTGGCGCACCGCCGCCGTACTGACCATCGCCTTCATCCTGCTGGGCGTGGGCTCCGCCCTCTTCAAGGGGGGCTTCCCGTACTCCATCGAGTTCACGGGCGGCACCCTGATGCAGGTCGAGTTCACGGCGCCGCCCGATGTGGCGAAGATCCGGTCCTCGCTCGACGCCGCCGGCATCACCGGCGCGGAGATCACCTCGTTCGGCTCGAACCGCGAGTACACCATCCGTGCGCAGGAAGCGGCGCAGGTGGAAGAGCAGGCGGCCGGCGCCGAGAAGGTCGCCAACAAGATCGAGGCGACGCTGCGGCAGGCCTTCGGCGACAACTCGTTCAAGGTGGGCCGCGTCGAGTCGGTCGGCCCGCGCGTCGGCGGCGAACTGCGCCGCGGCGCGGTTCTCGCCATCCTGATCTCGTTCCTCGTGACCCTCGCCTACCTGGCGTGGCGATTCGAGTGGCGCTTTGGCCTGGCCGCGGTGCTCGCCACCGCGCACGACATCCTGACGACGATCGCGTTCATCAAGCTGCTGCACCTCGAGATCTCGCTGACGGTCATCGCGGCGATCCTGACGGTGATCGGCTACTCGCTGAACGACACGATCATCATCTTCGACCGCGTGCGCGAGAACCTGCACAAGAACCGCAAGATGCCGTTCTACGACCTGCTCAACATCTCGGTCAACGAGACGCTGCCGCGGTCCATCCTGACGCACGCCACGACGCTGGCCGCGACGCTGTCGCTGCTCGTGCTGGCGGGTGAGGTCATCCGCCCGTTCGCCTGGGTGATGTCGTTCGGCATCTTCACCGGCACGTTCAGCTCCATCTACGTGGCGTCGCCGATCCTGATGTGGGTGGAGAACAAGTACCCGCGCAAGAACGAGGCGCGCTCGGGAACGCGCGCCGTGGCGGCACGGCCGTAAGATCCCGCGGTTGAAACGAGAGGGCGCCTCGCGGTTGGGGCGCCCTCTTTGCTGTAGGTCACACCCTGACGTCGTGTACGGGCGCAGGCCGTGGGCTTGTGGACGGTCCGTCCCCTAGATTCATCCCGATGCCGGCCTTCATCGATTCGCACTGTCATCTGGCGGATCCGGCGTTCGACGCCGACCGCGACGACGCGATCGCCCGCGCCCGCGCGGCGGGGGCGACGGCGCTGGTCTGCATTGGCGAATCACCCGAGATGGCGCGGCGCGCGCGCGCGGTCGCGGCGCAGCATCCGGGGTTCATCGTGCACACGGCGGGCGTGCATCCGCACGACGCGGCCTCGTTTGACCCGGTGCGCGACCTCGCGGCCCTGCGCGACGAATTGGCGCACGGCGCCGTGGCGCTCGGCGAATGCGGCCTCGACTACCACTACGACCACTCGCCGCGCGACCAGCAGCGCCGGGCCTTTGCCGCGCAGCTGGCGCTGGCCTCGGAGCTCCGCCTCCCGGTGGTGGTGCACTCCCGCGAGGCGGCCGATGACACCGCCGCGATGGTGCAGGAAGCAGGCGAAGCGGGGGTGGTGGGCATCATGCACTGCTTTGCCGGGCCGGGCGCGCTCGCCGAGGTGGCGGTTGCCGCCGGGTGGTACATCTCGTTTGCCGGCATCATCACCTTCAAGAAGTGGGCGGATGAGGCGCTCGTGCGCCTTCCCCCCGCCGACCGGCTGCTGGTCGAGTCGGATGCCCCGTACCTCGCGCCCGTTCCCCATCGCGGCCAGCGCAACGAGCCCGCGTTCGTGCTCCAGACCGTCACGCGCCTCGCCGAGGTGCGCGGCCTCAGCGTCGAACGCATGGGCGCCGTAGTCACGGAGAACGCGCGAAGATGCTTCGGCCTCGCCGCGCCGTCATAGAAGCAGTGTTGTCCTCCGCCATCCGCCCTCTGCCATCCGCCATCCCTGTCCGCCCACTCCTTTCTCCGCTTTCGTAAACCATGCCCCACGATCCGCATATCGTCGTCCCCACGGACATTGAGATTGCCCAGCGCGCGAAGCTGCGCCCCATCGTTGAAGTTGCCGCCGACCTGGGCCTCGGCGAAGACGACCTCGACCTGTACGGCAAGTACAAGGCGAAGATTTCCCTCGAAGTGACACAGCGTCCGCCCAAGGGGCGGCTGGTGCTCGTCACCGCCATCAATCCGACGGCGGCGGGGGAAGGGAAGACGACGACCTCCGTCGGGCTGGCGCAGGCGCTGCGCCGCCTCGGCACCAACGCCGTGCTCGCCATTCGCGAACCGTCGCTGGGACCGGTCTTTGGCGTGAAGGGCGGCGCGGCCGGCGGCGGCTACTCGCAGGTGCTGCCGATGGACGACATCAACCTGCACTTCACCGGCGACTTCCACGCGATCAGCAGCGCGCACGGCCTGCTGAGCGCGATGCTCGACAATCACCTGCAGCAGGGCAACCTGCTGGGCATCGACCACCGCCGCATCACCTGGCCGCGCACGATCGACATGAACGACCGGGCGCTGCGGAAGTGCATCATCGGCCTGGGCGGCCCGATGGATGGCGTGCCGCGCGAAGAGCGCTTCGTGATCATTCCGGCGAGCGAGATCATGGCGATCGTCGCGCTGGCCACCAGCCCCGCCGACCTCGAGCGGCGCCTCGGCGACATCGTCGTCGGCAGCACCGCGGGCCCGCTGCGTCATCCGGTGCGCGCCCGCGAACTCAAGGCGGCCGGCGCGATGGCGCTGCTGCTGAAGGACGCCATCCGTCCGAACCTCGTGCAGACGCTCGAGGGCGGCCCCGCCTTCGTGCACGCCGGCCCCTTCGGCAACATCGCCCACGGCTGCAATTCCATCCTCGCCACGCGCGCGGCACTGGCGCTCGGCGACGTGGTGGTGACGGAGGCCGGCTTCGGCTCGGATCTCGGCGCCGAGAAGTTCCTCGACATCAAGTGCCGCTTCGGCGGGCTGAATCCCGAGGTCGCGGTCGTCGTGGCCACCATTCGCGCGCTCAAGATGAACGGCGGCGCGAACAAGAAGGACTTGTCGAAGGAAGACCTGAAGGCGCTCGAGAAGGGGCTGCCGAACCTGGAGCACCACATCGCCAACATGCAGCAGTACGGACTCCCGGTGGTGGTGGCGATGAACCGGTTCGCCACCGACACCGACGCCGAGCTGCAGATGGTCATGGAGTGCGCGAAGCGCGCCAAGGTGCGCGTCGCCATGAACGAGGTCTTCGCCCGCGGCGGCGCCGGGGGCGAGGAGCTGGCGAAGGAAGTGCTCGAGGTGCTGGCGGAAGGGAAGTCGAAGTTTGCCCCCATCTACGACGCCGACAAGCCGATCAAGCACAAGATCCACGAGATCGTGACCAAGGTGTACGGCGCCGACGGCGCCGACTACTCGCCCAAGGCCGACAAGGCCATCGAGTACCTCGAGGCGAACGGCCTGGGTCGCACGCCGATGTGCATGGCCAAGACGCAGTACTCGCTCACCGACGACGCGAGCAAGCTCGGCCGTCCGACGGGGTTCCGCATGACGATCAACGAGGTGTACCCGGCGGCCGGCGCCGGCTTCGTGGTCGCGCAGTGCGGCGACATCATGACGATGCCCGGCCTGCCCAAGGAGCCGGCGGCGGAGCGCATGAGCGTCGCGGCGGATGGGACGATTGCTGGTCTGTTCTAGGACTGCAGAGTACGACAGAGTACGACAGAGTACGACGGAGTAAGACAGAGTACGACAGGGCACGGCAGGGCGGGCGGTGGTGCGAGGCACTATCGTCTGCCCGTTGCCGCGCGATACAATCCAAGTCGCAATCCTGTTTCGTGATCCTTGATCCAATTCCGGATTCCATATCCTCAATCGTTGGTATCATGACCAAGATTCATCACACCGAGCTTGCCCCCGCCGCCATTGGCCCGTACTCGCAGGCGATTGCCGCGGGCGGCTTCCTTTTCTGCGCCGGCCAGACGCCGCTCGACCCGAAGACGATGGCGCTCGTCGAGGGCGATGTCGGCGTGCAGGCTGCGCAGGTGCTCAAGAACCTCCACGCCGTGCTGCAATCGGCCGGCTGCACGTGGAAGGACGTCGTGAAGACCACGATCTTCCTGCGCAGCATGGGCGATTTCGCGAAGGTCAACGAGGTCTACGCGGCCACGCTGGGCGAGAGCCGCCCCGCGCGCTCCACGGTCGCGGTGGCCGGCCTGCCGAAGGATGCGCAGGTCGAAATCGAGCTGATCGCCAAGCTCCCGTAAGCCGGCAACCAATCGTCAACCGTATCGCCGATCGAGTGCCGTAGTCCCAATCCGAGTCCCCCATCCCGAAACCGTCATGACGCGCGACCAGATCTTCCGCCTGACCCAGTTCGCCCGCTGCGCCGGTTGAGCGTCGAAGATGGGTCCGGCGGACCTATCCGAAGCGCTCGCGCCGCTCGCGCGACACGTGGATCCGCGGCTGCTCGTCGGTCCTGACACCTTCGACGACGCTGCGGTCTTCCGGCTGCGCGACGACCTCGCGCTCGTGCAGACGGTGGACTTCTTCGCGCCCATCGTCGACGATGCGTACGACTTCGGGCGTATCGCGGCGGCGAACGCGCTGTCCGACGTCTACGCGATGGGCGGGACGCCGTTGACGGCGCTTGCGCTCGCGGCATTCCCCGAGAACAAGCTGCCGCTCACGCTGCTCAGCGAGATCCTGCGCGGCGGCGAGGACGTGGTGCGCGCGGCCGGCGCCATCGTGGTCGGCGGACACACGATCAGTGATGAAGAGGTCAAGTACGGGCTGGCCGTCACTGGCACCGTGCACCCGGACCAGGTGATGTCGAATGCCGGCGCCCGCGCCGGCGATGTGCTGGTGCTCACCAAGCCGCTCGGCACCGGCGTGCTCGCGACGGAGATGAAGGCCGGCGCGCTGACGACCGAGCGTGCGCACGCGCTCATCGCCTCCATGTCGCGCCTGAACGACGTCGCCTCGCACGCCGCCGTGCAGCTGGGCGTGCGCTGCGCCACGGATATCTCGGGCTTCGGCCTGATGGGGCACGCGTCGCACGTGGCCAAGGCGAGCGGCGTGACGCTGCGCTTCGAGGCGGCGTCCATTCCCGCGCTCCCCGGCGCCGAGGAGGCGCTGCGGCTCGGCATCACCACGGGGGGCGCCAAGCGCAACGAACGCTTCGTCCTGTCGCAGATCTACTGCGCGCCGTCGGTGTCGGCCGTCGTCAGCGCGCTCGTCGTGGATCCGCAGACCTCCGGCGGACTGCTGCTCGCAGTCCCGCCCGATCGCATCGACGAGTATCTTGCGCTGGTCGCCGATGCCGTCCGCATCGGGGACGTGCTGCCGCGAGGCGAACACGCGCTCATGCTGGTCTGATCGCGCTGCGCCGCGGGGGTGGAGGGGGCCTGGTGGTCCTCCTGGTCTTCAAAACCAGTGCGGCCTGACTTGGTCAGGCTGGGTGGGTTCGACTCCTACACACTCCCGCCAGCGCGCGGGCGCCTCGAAGCGGCGTGGCACCGCCGCACGCGGTGCGCCCTGGGGCGCGGTGTTATCTTTGCCCCGCGGCACTCGCGCCGCGACACAGGGTATAGTCTCGATACGTGATGCGTCCCCTCCTCTCGTTCGTGCTGCTCATCGCCGCTCTCGCGATTCCGTCGCGCGAGCGGCTCGCCGCGCAGGGGGGAGGAGCGCCGGTCGCTACCCCGGGCAGCGCGCCGCGCGCCGAACGGCCGGCGGGGGCGGCGCGCAACCCGCGGGCCGCCGGCACACCAACCCTCGACGTGGACTCGCTGCGCCTGAAGCCGCCGGTGACGCCACGGCGCGCGTTCCTCTACTCGCTCGCAATTCCCGGCGCGGGACAGGCCGCGCTCGAGCGGCACTTCTGGGGCGGCGCCTTCTTCCTCGCCGAGGGCCTCTCGCTGGCGTTGGTCTATCGCAGCGCCGAGGACCTGCGGCTCGCCCGGCACTTTCGCGCCGACTCGGTCCCCGAGACGTATCAGGTGGACGCCAGCGGCCTGCCCATCGTCGGCGGTGACGGACGCCCCGCCGTGGCCACGTGGACCGTCAGCCGCTACTCGGCGGCGCGGGTGCGCGCCCGCCGGACGCACTACGAAGACTGGCTCGCGGTGCTGGTCTTCAACCACCTGATCGCCGGCGCCGACGCGTACGTCGCGGCGCAGTTGTGGGACCTGCCGGCGCGCGTCGGGGTGCGCACGGCGCCCGACGGCCAGCCCGCCGTGGTCGCGTCACTCAGGTTTCGCTAACGCGCGCTGCGGTCGAGCTCCACCTCGGCGCATTCACGCGTCCCGTCCCAGCGGCCCAGCGAGACGCGCTCGGGCGTGAACTTCAGGAAGGTCGGCTCGTTGAGCCACGCCCCGGGGTTCGCGTAGAGCCCCGCTTCGCGCGAGTGGTGTTCGAGCATCGCGATATGCGTATGGCCGTAAATGACGACGTCGAGCGACGCGTCGCCCGCCAGCGTCTGGTGCGCGACGGCGCGCAGTCCTTCGCCGCCGTCGCGCGGCCGGACGTTGCGGCTGGTGTGCGACGTCGCGCGCGCGATCGCCGCGCCCCAGTCGGGGTGCAGCAGGCGGAAGGCGCGCACCGCCCACCGGTGCCGGATCACCGCGCGCAGGGCGCGATATCCCTTGTCGAGTTCCGGCCGCAGTCCGTCGCCGTGCGCAACATGCGCTCGCCAGCCGGCCAACGTCCCCGTCCACGGCCCGTCGAGATACGCGGCGCCGCTCTCCCGGCGCAGCACGTCGCCGCCCCAACAGTCGTGGTTGCCGATGATCCAGAGCACGGGCAGCGCCTGCTCGGCGAACTGCGCGCACTCGGCCAGCAGGCGCACCCCCACGTGCGGGACGACGTGGCCCCACTCGAACCAGAACTCGAACATGTCGCCGTTCATCACCAGCGACCCGCGTTCCCGGCGCACGTGCGCGAGGAAGCTCCACAGCAGGCGCTCCTGCTCGGGCAACGCCACGCCGAGATGGGCGTCGGCGAGGACGTAGACGGGGGTGGGGAGGGAATCCGGGACGGCTGCAGGCATCGCCAGATTCTATCGCGCGGACGCGGCCTTTACAAACGTCGCGCGGGCCGGGAGACTTCCTTGGACACACGGCACACAGCTGGAGCGCGATGAACGCGATGCTACGGGAGACGGTTTCGGAACTGCGCGTACGGTACGCCGAGACCGACCAGATGGGCGTGGTGTACCACGGCAACTACCTGGTCTGGTGCGAGGTCGGTCGCACGGACTTCATCCGGCAGTGCGGCATGTCGTATGCGGACATGGAGCGCGAAGGGGTGCGGCTGGCCGTCGTCGAGGCGACGCTGCGCCTGCACGCCTCGGCGCGCTACGAGGAGATCGTGCACGTCACGACGCGCCTGGCCGGACTCCGCTCGCGGGCCGTCGAGTTTGCGTATGAGATCACGCGGGCGGCCGACGGGGCGCGCATCGCGTCGGCCACCACCACCCTGATGTCGGTCTCGGCCGACGGGCGCACCGTGTCGCTGCGACCCGACATTCGCGCGTTGCTGGAACGCGGGCCAGTCGTCGATTAACAAATGTCCCAGTCACTCCCCTTGCGCCGGCTGACCGTCGCCCTCGCGGCGGCCGCGTCGGCGTGCGCCTACGGGCTGAGCGGCGGCGGACTGCCCTCGCACGTGCGCACCGTGGCGGTGATCCCGTTCTCCAACGAGACGGCGTCGCCGGAGATCACGCGCGAGGTGACGGACGCGCTGCGCGAGGGGCTGTCCAAGCGCCTCGGCCTGCGCGACGCGAGCGAGGAGAAGGCCAGTGCGATTGCGCGCGGCGCCATCGTGCGCTACGAGATTGACGTTCCGGTGGCGTACAGCGCGGACCGCCAGCAGGCCAGCGCGACGCGCCGGAAGCTGCAGATTGTGGTGGACGTCGAGCTCTTTGACCAGGTGACCGGACGCACGATCTGGCAGAAAAAGGGGATCATCGGCGAAGGCGAGTATTCGGAGCGCTTCGAGGCCGAGGGACGCAAGCAGGCGATCAATCGAATTGTGAACGAGGTCATCGAGGGGGCACAGTCACAATGGTGACGCGCGCGCGGCGGGGCTCCGGGCGGGCAGGATGCCTGGTGATGCTCTTGGTGGTGGCGGCGGTGGGGTACTTCGGCCTCGGCGTCGGGAACGTGTACTGGAACTACTACCAGTATCGCGACCGCATGCTGCAGGAGGCGCGGTTCGCCGGCAGCCGCACCGACGGCGTGATCAAGCGGCGCATCTCGATGTTCGCCGACTCGCTCGGCCTGCCGGAAGGGGCCAAGCAGGTGCGCATCCGCCGCGCCCAGAAGCGCATCCACATCTGGGCGGAGTACTACGAGTTGATCGAACTCCCGTTCCTCTCGCGGGAACTCCTGCTGTCGCCGCGCGTCGAGTGGACGTACTGAGTCCCCGGGCGCCCGCCGACAAGATCCTCACGTGGGAGGCGGCCGCCGCGTGGCGGCGCACCCTGCGCGGGACGCTGGTCTTCACCAATGGCGTCTTCGACCTGCTGCATCCCGGGCACGTGGACGTGCTCACCGGTGCGCGCGCGCAGGGGACGCACCTCGTGGTCGGCCTCAACAGCGATGACTCGGTGCGCCGGCTCAAGGGGCCGGAGCGGCCGGTGCGCGGCGAGGCGGAGCGCGCCTACGTGCTCGCCGCGCTCGAGTGCGTCGACGCGGTGGTGATCTTCGCCGAGGACACGCCGCGCGACCTCGTGCGGCACCTCGCGCCCGACGTCATCGTGAAGGGCGGCGACTACGCGCCGGAGACGGTGGTGGGCGCCAGCGACGTGATGGCGCGCGGCGGGCGCGTGGTGATCATTCCGCTCACGCCGGGCCAGTCGACGTCCGGCATCATCGAGAAACTGCGAGGCACGGGTGGCTGAGACTCGACCGGATGGGCGCGCGCCGTCGGCGCTGCGCCCCGTGACACTGCAGCGCGAGGCCGTCGCCTACGCGGAGGGGAGCTGCCTGAGCGTCTTCGGCAACACGCGCGTGCTGTGCGCGGCGTCGGTGGAGCAGGGCGTGCCCTCGTGGAAGAAGGGGCGCGGCGAGGGGTGGCTGACGGCCGAGTACGCGATGCTGCCGCGCGCCACGCACACGCGCACGTCGCGCGAGCGCGGCCAGGTGGGCGGGCGCACGCAGGAAATCCAGCGCCTGATCGGACGCTCGGTGCGCGCCATGCTCGACGGCTTCGCCTGGGGCGAGTGGACCATCAAGGTGGACTGCGACGTGCTGCAGGCCGACGGCGGGACGCGCACCGCGGCCATCACCGGCGCCTGCGTGGCGGTGGTGGACGCCTTCGACTGGATGGTCCTGCACGGACATCTCGCGGCGACGCCGGTGCAGCGGCGCGTGGCGGCGGTGAGCGTGGGCGTGATCGACGGCCGGCCGTGCACCGACCTGTGCTACGCGGAAGACGTGCGCGCCGAGGTGGACATGAATGTCGTGATGGCGAGCAACGGCCAGTTCGTGGAAGTGCAGGGGACCGGCGAGCACGGCACGTTCGACCGCGCGCAGCTCGACGCGCTGCTGGCGCTGGCGACGGCGTCGATCACGGAACTGGACGCGCACCAGCGGCGCGCGCTGGGACTCGTGTGAGCGAACCAGGAGGGCATCACGGCGGCGCGGGGTGCGGTCGCGTGCTGCTGGCGACGCGCAGTGCGGGGAAGCGGCGCGAACTCGAGGCGATGCTGCGCGCGCACGGCTGGGACGTGATCGATCTCGAGCGTGCTGGCGTGGCGCTGGAAGCGTTGGCGGAAGACGCGCTGGAGACGGCGGCGACGTTCGAGGAGAATGCCCTGGCGAAGGCGCGGTATTTCTTTGCGCGCAGCGGCCTCCCGACGATCGCCGATGACAGCGGGTTGGCGTGCGACGCGCTGGGCGGCGCGCCGGGCGTGCACAGCAAGCGGTGGAGTGCGCGTCCCGACTTGCACGGAGTGGCGCTCGACGACGAGAACAACGCGCGGCTGTTGCGAGAGCTGGCGGCCGCGGCGCGCGCGGGGGTGACGACGCGCGTCGCGCGCTATGTGTGCGCGGCGGCGTATGTGGATGCGGCGCGCGCGCTCGTCGCGCGCGGCGAGACGGCGGGGCGCATTCTCGAGCGCGCGGAGGGGACGGAGGGGTTCGGGTACGATCCGTTGTTCTTCAGCGATGACCTCGGCGCCCCCTTTGGGCGGGTGTCGGCGGCGGCGAAGGCGACGGTGAGCCATCGGGCGCGTGCGGTGGCGCTTTTGCTCGAGAAAGTGCAGCAAGGGAGTTGATCTTGTGGTGACGTCCGGATATTTTGCGAGTCTTCGCGGGGCGTAGCGTAGCCCGGTATCGCGCCTGCTTTGGGAGCAGGAGGTCGCCGGTTCGAATCCGGCCGCCCCGATGGTGTGCTCCAAGTGGAATGCGAGACGGCGGGGGAAGCATGCCGGGTGCGGTGAAGGGGAGGAGCTCAGCGCCAGTAGCTCAGGTGGATAGAGCAACAGCCTTCTAAGCTGTGGGTCGGGGGTTCGACTCCCTCCTGGCGCGCTTCGCGGAAGTGGTGATGGCGGTTGTTGTTGTCTGTTTTTTCTCTGTTGTCTTTCTGTTGTTTGTCTGTAGTTTTCTGTAGTATCCGCACCCATAGCTCAACTGGCAGAGCAACAGACTCTTAATCTGCAGGTTGTAGGTTCGACTCCTACTGGGTGCACTGAGGCCGTCGCGGATGGTTGCGACGGCCTTTGTTTTTGGGGTTGGCGGGGTGGGGCGGCGTGGCGGATGAAAATCGGTATCAGAGTTCCGCAATTGATTCGTATGACGGGGCTTGCGCGGCCGACTCTAGTATGCTACTATACCCCTCCTCACGAGAACGGCGTTCTTGTGGAGGGTGGTGCCGCGGGCCCGCGAGGGCCCGTTCGTGTCGGCGGGAAGAAGTGGCGCGGAAGTTACGCGACAACAGTTGACACGGGGCACACATCGCAGTATAGTTAAAGGCTGTCGCGGAAAGCGCGACGATGAGCTGATTGATAATCGAGATGAGATCACTGTAGGGTGTGCGAGGCGATCGCTTTGATCCGGGCCCGTTCGGGGACCCGGGGAGCGATCAACCCGAACCTAAATACAAGTGATTCCGAACACGCTGTCACGCGACAGCGTGACAGCGTTTCGGAAGAGAGCTGACAAACACTCATTGGAGAGTTTGATCCTGGCTCAGGACGAACGCTGGCGGCGTGCCTAACACATGCAAGTCACGGGGGCCCGCAAGGGCAACCGGCGAACGGGTGCGTAACACGTGAGCAATCTGCCGATTTCTGGGGGATAGCCGGTCCAACGACCGGGTAATACCGCATACGCTCATTGGGGGACATCCCCTGATGAGGAAACCTCCGGGGGAAATCGAGGAGCTCGCGGCCTATCAGCTAGTTGGTGCGGTAACGGCGCACCAAGGCGACGACGGGTAGCTGGTCTGAGAGGATGGCCAGCCACATTGGGACTGCGACACGGCCCAGACTCCTACGGGAGGCAGCAGTGGGGAATATTGCGCAATGGACGAAAGTCTGACGCAGCGACGCCGCGTGTGGGATGAAGCTCTTCGGGGTGTAAACCACTGTTGCCCGGGACGAACCTCCCCTTTCGAGGGGACTGACGGTACCGGGTGAGGAAGCACCGGCTAACTCTGTGCCAGCAGCCGCGGTAATACAGAGGGTGCGAGCGTTGTCCGGAATCACTGGGCGTAAAGGGCGCGTAGGTGGCTTGGTAAGCGTGTGGTGAAAGCTCGGGGCTCAACCCCGAGTCGGCCATGCGAACTGCCGAGCTCGAGCATGGTAGAGGCAGGTGGAATTCCGGGTGTAGCGGTGGAATGCGTAGATATCCGGAAGAACACCGGTGGCGAAGGCGGCCTGCTGGGCCATTGCTGACACTGAGGCGCGACAGCGTGGGGAGCAAACAGGATTAGATACCCTGGTAGTCCACGCCGTAAACGATGGGCACTAGGTGCTTGGGGGAGCGACCCCCTGAGTGCCGGCGCTAACGCATGAAGTGCCCCGCCTGGGGAGTACGGCCGCAAGGCTGAAACTCAAAGGAATTGACGGGGGCCCGCACAAGCGGTGGAGCATGTGGTTCAATTCGACGCAACGCGAAGAACCTTACCTGGGTTTGACATGCAGGAGAAAGCTCGCAGAAACGTGAGCCCCTCTTCGGAGTTCCTGCACAGATGCTGCATGGCTGTCGTCAGCTCGTGTCGTGAGATGTTGGGTTAAGTCCCGCAACGAGCGCAACCCTCATCTCCAGTTACCAGCGGGTAATGCCGGGGACTCTGGAGGGACTGCCGGTGCCAAACCGGAGGAAGGTGGGGATGACGTCAAGTCATCATGGCTCTTACATCCAGGGCTACACACGTGCTACAATGGCCGAGACAGAGGGCTGCGAACTCGCGAGAGGGAGCCAATCCCCAAACTCGGCCTCAGTTCGGATTGTAGTCTGCAACTCGACTACATGAAGCTGGAATCGCTAGTAATCGTGGATCAGCTACGCCACGGTGAATACGTTCCCGGGCCTTGTACACACCGCCCGTCACGCCATGGAAGCTGTGAGTGCCCGAAGTCGGTGCCGGAACCCGCAAGGGGCCAAGCCGCCGAAGGCAAGCGCAGTGACTGGGGCGAAGTCGTAACAAGGTAGCCGTAGGGGAACCTGCGGCTGGATCACCTCCTTAACGGAGCAGCGAGTAGGCCGGGTCTTCGGACCGCGGGCACGAAAGCTCTTCCTGGAAGTCGCCGCCTCGCATCACCCTGATCTCATCTCGATTTTCATATTGTGGGTTGGCGCCGCCCCTCGGGGCGGCGCGCAGCACCCCCGCTGTTTGACAATGGAACGAGAAGTGTTCGTGGGAAAATGAATCTCACTGAAGTGAATCGCTGAAGCGCCTCGCAAGAGGCAAAGCAGTATTCACTCGTTGTAGATCGCGCGTGCTCTGCTTGACAGATATGTGGTCAAGCGAGTGAATGCAGATGGAGGATGCCTGGGCACACGAAGGCGATGAAGGACGCGGTAAGCTGCGATAAGCTTGGGGGAGCGGCACACACGCATCGATCCCAAGATCTCCGAATGGGGCAACCCAGCTGGTGGCAACACCGGTTACGGCGCAAGCCGAGCAAACCAAGGGAACTGAAACATCTAAGTACCTTGAGGAAGAGAAATCAAACGAGATGCCCTCAGTAGTGGCGAGCGAACGGGGCAGAGCCCAAACCGGGGTCCGCAAGGGCGCCGGGGTTGTAGGACCCACGCACGCAGCAGGCGAAGTCAGCCGAAGTCCCCTGGAACGGGGCGCCAGAGACGGTGACAGCCCGGTACGCAAAGACGATGCACTTGCTGTAGTGGAGTTCCTGAGTAACGCCCGACCCGAGTAATCGGGCGTGAAACCGGGGGGACCACCCTCCAAGGCTAAAGACTCTCGTGTGACCGATAGTGAACGAGTACCGTGAGGGAAAGGTGAAAAGCACCCCTGTGCGGGGAGTGAAAGAGATCCTGAAACCATCTGCATACAAGCGGTAGGAGGGCGGTGCAGTCTTCGGATTGTACGCGCCTGACTGCGTGCCTTTTGCATTATGAACCGGCGAGTTACTCCTCAGATGCGAGGCTAAGCCGTTTAGCGGCGGAGCCATAGCGAAAGCGAGTCCTGTAACGAGGGCGATACAGTATCTGGGGGTAGACCCGAAGCCAGGGCGATCTACCCATGAGCAGGGTGAAGCTGAGGTAACACTTAGTGGAGGCCCGAACCGGTGTGGGTTGAAAACCGCTCGGATGACTTGTGGGTAGGGGTGAAAGGTCAATCAAGCCTGGAGATAGCTGGTTCTCCCCGAAATCTATTGAGGTAGAGCCTCGAGGCGTGTTAGCAGGGGGTAGAGCGACTGGATGGGCGCGGGCTGGCGTAGCCGGTACCAACCCCAACCAAACTCCGAATACCTGACTAATGGACCTCGGGAGGCAGTCGCCGAGCGATAATGTCCGGCGGCGAGAGGGAAAGAACCCAGAACCACAGCTAAGGCCCCAAAGTGGCCGCTGAGTATAGCGAAGGATGTGTTCGTGCCGTGACAACTGGGAGGTTGGCTTAGAAGCAGCCATTCCTTTAAAGAGTGCGTAATAGCTCACCAGTCCAGCGTGAATGCGCCGAGAATGGTCGGGATTAAGCGGCCCGCCGAAGCTTGGTCTTGCAACTTAGTTGCAGGGGTAGGGGAGCGTTCTGTATGCCGTGAAGCCGGGGTGGAAACCACCGGTGGAGCGTACAGAAGTGAGGATGCCGGTTTGAGTACGCGCAAATGCGGGTGAAAACCCCGCACACCGTAAGCCCAAGGATTCCTGCGCCATGGCAATCAGCGCAGGGTGAGGCGGACCCTAAGGCGAGGCCCCAGAGGCGTAGCCGATGGACAGCCGGTTAAAATTCCGGCCCCGTCTGTAGTGTGTTGATCTTCGGAGGGACCCTGAAACGAAGCGCGGGCGGTTTTGTGGATGACCGTTCAAGGGTGTAGAGGGCGTAAGCCATCGAGACCTGAGTACGAGAGGGCGGGGCAACCCAACCTCGAGTCGCGTAGAGTCGGCAGGCAAGAAAAGCTCCGGAGGGAATGCTGCAGATGTCCGTACCGCAAACCGACACAGGTGGGCAAGGCGAGTAGCCTAAGGTGAACGAGTGAAACTGGGTCAAGGAACTCGGCATAATGATCCCGTAACTTCGGAAGAAGGGATGCCCGTTCTGGTTGTCGGCTTCGCGCCGGCTGCTGGTACGGGTCGCAGAGAATCGGGCCAAGCGACTGTTTAGCAAAAACACAGGTGTGTGCCAAGCCGCACAAGGCGCCGTATACACACTGACGCCTGCCCGGTGCCGGAAGGTTAAGGGGAGATGTTAGGGGCAACCCGAAGCATTGAGCCGAAGCCCCGGTAAACGGCGGCCGTAACTATAACGGTCCTAAGGTAGCGAAATTCCTTGTCGGGTAAGTTCCGACCTGCACGAATGGCGTAACGACTTGGTCACTGTCTCGACCCAGTGCTCGGCGAAATAGCAGTATCGGTGAGGATTCCGATTACCCGCAGCAGGACAAAAAGACCCCATGCACCTTTACTGTAGCTTGCCATTGGACGTCGCACGTGACTGTGTAGCATAGGTGGGAGACTTTGAGGCCCAGGCGCTAGCTTGGGCGGAGTCATCAGTGAAATACCACCCTGGCTCGTGTAACGTCCTCACCACGCTCTAGCAAACCTAGGCTGGGACCGTGGCAGGTGGGCAGTTTGACTGGGGCGGTCGCCTCCGAAAGAGTAACGGAGGCGCGCGCAAGGTCCCCTCAGCGCGGTCGGTACTCGCGCTTTTGAGTGTAACGGCATAAGGGGGCCTGACGGTGAGACCGACGGGTCGAGCCGCCACGAAAGTGGGCCGTAGTGATCCGGTAGACCGGTGTGGATCGGCTATCGCGCAACGGATAAAAGGTACGCTGGGGATAACAGGCTTATCGCGCCCGAGAGTTCACATCGACGGCGCGGTTTGGCACCTCGATGTCGGCTTATCACATCCTGGGGCTGGAGAAGGTCCCAAGGGTCCGGCTGTTCGCCGGTTAAAGTGGTACATGAGCTGGGTTCAGAACGTCGTGAGACAGTTCGGTCTGTATCCGCTGTGGGCGTTGGAGAGTTGAGGGGCGCGGACTCTAGTACGAGAGGACCGAGTCGGACGATCCGCTCGTGTCCCGGCTGTGACGCCAGTTGCAACGCCGGGTAGCGATGATCGGTACAGATAACCGCTGAAAGCATCTAAGTGGGAAGCTGTCCCCAAGATGAACTCTCCCTGGTGCCTTGAGCACCCTGAAGGGCCGTCGGAGACTACGACGTCGATAGGTCGCCCGTGGAAGCGCAGCAATGCGTTCCGAGCGTAGCGATCCTAATCGCCCGTGAGGCTTGACTACTCCCAATCGCCCTCGAAAGAGGGCCTTCGCAGAGCATTCGCGACACAACGCGTAAACAGTCAGATTCACCACACACGAACACTTCTCCTCCATTGTCTCCAATTCGCTGGCGATTAGAGCGTCAGGGCCACACCCGTTCCCATTCCGAACACGGTCGTTAAGCCTGACAGCGCCGATGGTACTCCGCCCGAGAGGGCGCGGGAGAGTAGGCCGTCGCCGGCACCCCTTTGAACCCCCCAGTCGATTCGCTCGGCTGGGGGGTTCAATCTTTTCCACCCCGTCCGTTTCTCCCCTTCTCCCCGGATCGTCTGTCAGAGATGACCACACACGCCGGAATCGTCACCGTGGCGGGGAAGCCCAACGCCGGCAAGAGCACGCTGCTCAACCGCCTGGTCGGGCAGCACCTGGCCATCACCAGCCCCAAGCCGCAGTCGACGCGCGACCGGATCGTGGGACTGCGCACCGAGCAGGGCGTGCAGATGGTCATTCTCGACACCCCGGGACTCCTCGCGCCCAAGCATCACCTGCACCGGTCGATGCTCGGCGCCGCCCTGGCGGCGCTGCGCGAGGCCGATGTGATCGTGCACGTGGTGGACGCCACCAGCGATCCCGTGGAGCCGCTGGCGACGGTGGCCGGGCTCGACGCGGCGCCGAAGGCGCCGGTGGTCGTCGCCCTCAACAAGTGCGACCTGGTGAACCAGGTCGTGCGGCGCGACCTCGCGCGTGCGCATCCGGGCGCGATCGTGATGTCGGCGCGCACGGGCGACGGGATGCCCGAACTGCTCGCGGCGATCGCCGCGCACCTGCCGGAGAGCCCGTTCCTGTATCCGGAGGACGATCTCTCGACGCAGCACCTGCGGTTCTTCGCGCGCGAGGCCGTGCGGGAGGCGGCCCTCGAGCAGCTCGACGAGGAGGTGCCGCACGCGGTGGCCTGCGAGATCGAGGAGTTTCGTGAGGGGAGTGCGCCGGTGTACATTCGTGCCGTGCTCCACGTGGAGCGCGACAGCCAGAAGCGCATCCTGATCGGCAGCGGCGGCCAGCGCATCAAGAGCATCGGCCAGTCCGCGCGCCAACGCATTGAGGCGCTCGTCGGCGGTGCGGTGTATCTGGACTTGTGGGTGAAGGTGCTTCCCAACTGGCGGCGGAATCCGGCGGCGCTCGCGCGGCTCGGATACACGCTGCCCCCGGACGACTCGAAATGACGATCTCTCCGCAACTGCTGGCGATCCTGGTCTGCCCCAAGTGCAAGGGGGCCCTCGCCTATCGCGAGGCCGAGCAGGCCCTCGACTGCCCCGCGTGCAAACTGCGGTACCCCGTGCGCGACGACATCCCCGTCATGCTCGTCGATGAGGCGTTGCCGCTCTAATCCGTTCGGCGCGCTTGTCGCGGCGCTCGGTGCGTCGCTGGCCCTTGCGGCCGGCGCCGGTCCGTTGCGCGCCCAGGGCGGGCTCTCGACCGAAGGCTCGCTGGTGCTGCTCGTTCCCGTGGGCGCACGGGCCGTCGGCGTCGGCCAGACGGGGGTGACCGCGGAGGCCGGCTCGGCTTCCCTCTGGAGCAATCCCGCCGGCATCGCGCGCGCCACGACGCGGGAAGTGGCGTTGCACTACTCGAAGTCCGTGGTGGCCAACGGATCCGCCCTCGGCGTCGTGTATCCCGCGGGGCGGGCGGGGGTCATCGGCGTCGGGGCGCAGCTCTATGACTACGGCGAGCAGGAGCTGACGGACGATGTCGGCAACTCGGTGGGGCAGCTGCTGACGCGCGAAGTCGTGGCCATGTTCACCTATGCGGCGACTCTCGGCCCATCGCTGCGGGCCGGCGTGACCTACAAGCTCCTGCAGCGCCGCAACGACTGCACGGGACCGTGTTCGACCAACATGTCCTACGTGGCCACGACGAGCGGTTTCGACGGCGGCTTCCAGTGGCAGCGTGCGCACGCCGACAGCCTGGTCGTTGGTTTTGCGGTGCGGCAGATGGGCCTCAGGCTCCAGGTGAATGACGCGTACCAGTCCGACGCGCTGCCCACCCGCCTGCATCTGGGCATCGGCGCGCGCGTGCCGCGCGTGGAGAAGGCGCTGCCCGGGGCCGAACTGCGGTGGGCCGTCGAAATCGTGAACCGGACGTCCCTCGATGATCCCGCCTTCCGGCTCGGGGGCGAACTCGGATTTCAGAAGCAACTGTACCTGCGCGCGGGCTATGCCTCAGGCGTCGGCGATGCCACGGGGCCGGCCATGGGATTCGGCTTCGTGCGCGGCGCGATGCGCATCGACTTTGCGCGCGTCTTCGGCGGCCTGTCCTCCGACGCCGGCGTGCCGCCGACGTTCCTCACGCTGCGGGTGAGCTGGTGAGCGTGCGGTTCGCCCTGCAGGGCGCGATGGCGCTCGCCTGCCTGGCCGTGAACGTGCGCCCGGCGACCGCACAGTGGGCGGCGCCGTGGCGCACGGGGGCCGTGCGCGACGTCGCCGACATTGCGCCGGCGTCCGGGGCGGCACTCCGCGGCCTGGGCGCGCACGACGCAGCGCACGCGCTCGCGCGACGTGCGGGCGGCCTCGGACGGGATGACGCGGAGCGCCGCCGCTGGGCCCCGGTGGCGTCGCTGATCGTTCCGGGAGCGGGCCAGGCGCTGCTGCACCAGGATCGGTTTGTGGCGTACCTCGCCGTGGAGGCGTGGGCCGTGGTCGAGTTCGCGAACCAGCGGACCGAGGCTCGCCGGCAGCAGAATCGGTACCGGGGCCTGGCGCGCGATGTCGCCCGCTCGTTGTACGGGCCGACGTTCCCGGTGGGCACCGGCGAGTACTACGAGTGGATGGAGAAGTTCCTGGAGAGCGGTGTCTTCGACCGGCTCCCGGGCGGCGAGGTGGACCCGGACATCAATTCGGGTACGTACAACGGGGCAATCTGGCTGCTCGCGCGCACCACGTACTGGAACGACCCGAACGTGTCGCCGTCGACCGGCAGCCCCGAGTATCGCCGCGCGATGAATTTCTATCTGGATCGCGCGATCCGCCCGGAATTCCGGTGGTCATGGCGCAGCGCGCAGCTCGAGCAGGATCTCTTCATTCGGACGATTCGCCGCAGCAACACGTCGTTCCGCGAGGCGCGCTCAGCGCTGGGCATCGTGCTCGCGAACCACCTGCTGTCGTCGGTGGACGCATTTGTGACGCTGAGGGTTGAAGGGCTCGCAGGGAGCGCCGGTCGCGGGTTCGCCGTGCGAGGTTCGCTTCCCATCCGCTGAACAAGGGTTGTACAGCGACCACGACATGGCGGTGCGCAAGTCGTGTCCTTGCTTGTGTTTGACACCCTCGTTCACAGCGGGTACGTTACGACTTCCAGAGAGGAGTTGAGCGGGCCGCGTGACGCACACGACTGCAATAGTCTTCGCGCCAGACGGGCAAGCCGTGCCGGATTCCATCCGTGCCTGGCTTGACAAGCATCGTCTGCCGACGGCGCGCGTCGCGACGGCTGACGATTTGATGTCGGCGGCGCTGCGGTCGCGTCCGCGTCTGGCGATCATCGACGCGCGCACGCATCCGGTGGCGGGACTCAAGGGATGTCAACGCCTGAAGGCCGACTCCTTCACCGGCATCGTGCCGGCGCTCGTGCTCGTGCGCAACGATCCCACGTCGTTCGCGGCCGCCTTCGACGTGCTGGCCGATGAGGTGATTCGCGAGGGCACCGATGTCGCCGAAGTCGCGCTGCGCGCGGAGGCGCTGCTGCGGCGTTCGGACCGCGACACGTACGTGCACCCCTCGACGCGCCTGCCCGGCGGCATCGAAATCGAGACGGAGATCCTGCGGCGCCTCGAGGCCGACGAGTTGTTCGCGGCGTGCTACGCCGACCTGGATCACTTCAAGGAATACAACGATCGCTACAGCTACTACGACGGCGATCGCGTGATCCGCATCCTGTCGAAGATCCTGCACGACGTCGTGAAGGGCACGGTGGCCGAACGCGGCTTCGTCGGGCACATCGGGGGCGACGACTTCCTGTTCGTCATCCCGGTGGAGGCGGTGTCGGAAGTCTGCACCGAGGTGGTGTCGGTGTTCGACGCGATCGTGCCGTACCAGTATTCGGAGCAGGACCGACGCGCGGGGTATTACTTTGGAAAGGACCGGCGCGGCCAGTTGCACAAGGTGCCGCTGATGACGGTTTCCATCGGCGTCGTGACCAACGAGCGCCGGAAGTTCTCGCACCCGTCGCAGGTCAGCGAACTGGCGACGGAAATGAAGAGTTACGCCAAGAGCCTGCCGGGCTCTGTGTTCACGATCGACCGCCGCGGCGACGTCGCTGCGGATGAGGGCGCGCCGCGGTCGTCGACGGCGGACGCTGCTTCCGGGGTGGAGGAGAAGTGAACGTATCGTGTCCTGAATGCCGGTCCGTCTTCCGTGTCGACCCGTCGAAGGTGCCGACGGTGGGCGTGCGCGCGCGCTGTTCGGTGTGCGGCGGCGTGATCACGATCGCCCCGCCCGGTGCCGTCGCCGCCGGTGGATCGCCGGCGGCCGGGCGCGCGCCGGCGCCCGCGATGCCGCGATCGGCGGAGCCGGTGGTAGAGCCCGCGACTCAGCCCCGCGTGTCGGGGCGCGTGTCGCGCGCGGCAGTGATGTCCGAGGCCGAGGCCGCGCCGAGTCCCGCGTTCGAGATGCCGGCGCCGCCGCCGGTGACCGCGATTCCGCGCCCCACCATGCCGCCATTGCCACCGCCGATGCCGGCGGGCGCCACGCCGCCGCCACCGCGCCCCGGTGCGCCGGGGCCGTTTACGCCACCACGCACGGCCACACCGGCCGCGACGGGTGGCGGGCCGCCGTCGCCGTTTGCGACACCCATGACGCCGGCGGCTCCGGCACGTCGTCCGTCGTCGGCGGTGCCGCCGACGTCGACACCGATGGTTGGCGTGCCCGGTCTGCGCCCCACGATGGTCACGCCGCCGATCACGCCGTCGATGCCGAGCGTACCGCCGCCGGCAGCGCCGCCTCCAGCGCCGCCTCCAGCGCCGCCTCCAGCGCCGCCGCCAGCGCCGCCGCCAATCGTGACGCCACCGCGCGGCGGTTTCATGCCGCCGATGCCGCCCATGGGCGCCCCGCGCGCCGCGGCGCCAACGCCCATGATGCCGCTGGCCCCGGCGGTGCCACCGTCGCCGGCGCCACGCACGACGATGCCGCGGATGATGCCGCCGATGACGGCCGCACCGGCGGCCCCGCCGACACCGGTGCGCGTCGACGATCCTGGCCGGACGCAGCCGATTCCCACCGTGCCGCGTTCCACCCTGCCGCCGATCACGCGGCCCATCACGCCGCCCGTTGCCGCACCGCCGCCCGCGCCGAGGCCGGCGCCGCCAGTGCCGGCGCCAGTGCCGGCGCCAGTGCCGGCAGCTCCCGCGGCAGCGTCCCCCGCCGCGCTCGGGGCGACGCCCACGTCGCAGCGGCGCGTGATCAATCCGTTCCTCAACAATGATCCGAACCAAAAGGCGAAGCGCCTGGCGCGCGCCCTCGTGTCGGACATGGTGGCCTACCTCCCGCAGAAGCGCGAGGAAGGGCTGAAGAACGGGACGCTCAAGGAACTCTTCCGCGAAGAGATCAAGAAGAGCTACGAGGAGTACTGCGACCAGATCGGCAAGGAATTCGCCGAGACGACCACGCACTTCCAGGAAGCGCTGAACGACATTCTGGCGAGCGGGAAGAAGATTTTCTAGAGAGAAACAACAGAGAGACAACAGACAAACAACAGAGAGACAACAGACGGCCGCCGCGACGGGGCGCTGTTGTCTCTCTGTTTTCTCTCTGTTGTCTCTCTGTTGTTTGTCTGCTGCGCTATTAGCTTTCCATAGACCGGCACTCCCTGAGCATTCCCAAACACACTTCGAGCAGATGGCCGAAAGCGAGCGCAGCAAGTCCCTGCGGCAGGATGAGGAACGGCTCATCGAGCTGCGGAGGTTCCTTTGACCTAGAGAGCAAGCGCGCCCGGCTGGCGGCCCTGGAGACCGAGATGGCCGCCCCGGGGTTCTGGGACGCCCAGGAGCGCGCGCAGGGGCTCGTGCAGGAAATGAAGCTGCTAAAGGGGTGGACGGACCCGTTCGAGAAGCTCTGGGGGCGGGTGCAGTCGGCGCTGGAGCTCGACCAGATGCTGGAGAGCGAACCCGACCCCGAGATGATCGCCGAGGTCGAGCGCGAATCGACCGCGCTGGGCGAGGAGGTGGAGGCGTTCAAGCTGCGGTCGCTGCTGCAGGGGCGCGACGATTACCGCGACGCGCAGGTCGAGATCAGCGCCGGCGCCGGCGGCACCGAGGCGCAGGATTGGGCCCAGATGCTGATGCGCATGTACACGCGCTGGGCCGAGCGCCGGGGCTACAGTGTGGAGATTCTCGACCTGAGCGAGGGGGAAGAGGCCGGCATCAAGGGCGCGGTGCTCGAAATCAAGGGCATGTACGCGTACGGCTTCCTCCGCCCGGAGGCCGGCGTGCACCGGCTGGTGCGCATCTCGCCGTTCGATTCGCAGGCGCGGCGGCACACGAGCTTCGCGTCGATTTTCATCTATCCGGTGGTCGACACCGAGATCAACATCGAGATTCGGGAAGAAGACATCAAGATGGACGTCTACCGGGCGAGCGGCGCCGGCGGCCAGCACGTGAACAAGACGAGCTCGGCGGTGCGGCTGACGCACATCCCGTCGGGCATCATCGTGGCCTGCCAGCAGGAGCGCAGCCAGGGCAAGAACAAGGCGCAGGCGATGAAGCAGCTGAAGAACAAGCTCTACCAGCTGGAGCTCGACAAGCAGGCCGCCGTGAAGGCCAAGCTGGACGCGAACAAGCAGGACGTCACCTTCGGCAGCCAGATTCGCAGTTATGTGTTCCAGCCGTACACGATGGTCAACGATCACCGGACCGAACTGAAGATTCCCGACGTGCAGAAGATCATGGACGGCGCCATCGACCCGTTCATCGAGGCCTACCTCAAGATGGCCGGCAACGCCGGAGCGGCGCGATGAGCGATGAACTGAACTACGTGCTGCAGGCACGCCACGAGAAGCTGGCGGCGCTGGAAGCCATGGGGGTCGCGCCGTTCGCCTACGGCTTCGACCGGCGGCACCAGGCGGCGCAGTGCCCCGCGCTGCTCGGCGATGCGGAAGAGGGGCCGGAGGTGCAGCTCGCCGGGCGCGTGGTGGCGCTGCGCACGCACGGCAAGACGACCTTTGCGCACCTGGGCGACCCCTCGGGCCGCGTGCAGTTGTACTTCAAGAAGGATGTGGTGGGCGAGGCCGCGTACGCGGTGTGCGACCTGCTCGACCTGGGCGACGTGATCGGCGTGCGCGGGCCGCTCTTCCGCACGCGCACGGGTGAAGTGACGGTGAAGGTGCTGCACCTCGAACTGCTCGCCAAGTCACTGCGTCCGCTCCCATTCGGCAAGGAAGAGGTGGTGGATGGCAAGGTGGTGCGGCACTCGGCGTTCGCCGACGGCGAACAGCGGTCGCGCCAACGCTACGCCGACCTCGCGGTGCATCCCGAGGTGCGGGCGCTGTTCACGGCGCGCTCGCGGATGACCGCCGCGGTGCGCGGGTTCATGGACGGTCTCGGCTATCTCGAGGTGGAGACGCCGGTGCTGCAGCCGCTGTACGGCGGCGCGGCGGCCAAGCCGTTCGTGACGCACCACAACGCGCTCGACATGCCGCTCTACCTGCGCATCGCCGACGAGCTGTACCTGAAGCGCCTCGTCATCGGCGGCTTCGACCGCGTATACGAGATCGGGCACGACTTCCGCAACGAGGGCATCGACCGGACGCACAATCCGGAGTTCACGATGCTCGAGTTCTACGAGGCGTATGCCGACTACACGGTGATGATGGGGCGGGTGGAGGCGCTGATCATCGCCGCGGCGACGGCGGTGCGCGACACGCTGACCGCGGCGGGGCTGGCGACCGATGCGCCGGCGTTCGATGCCGCGGTGCTGCAGGGGCCGTTCCCGCGCATCGACTGGCTCCCGGCGCTGTCGTCCGCGCTGCACGTCGACGACGTGACGCAGATGACGGACGCGGCCCTTCGCACGGCGGCGGAACAGGCCGGCGTGCACGGCGTCGCGTCGCTGTCGCGTCCCAAGCTGATGGATGAACTCTTCCAGCACCACGTGGAGAGCAAGATCGACCGCCCGACCTTCGTCGTCGACTATCCCAAGGAGCTCTCGCCGCTTGCCAAGCCGAAGCGGGGGAATCCGGCGCTGACCGAGCGATTCGAGTTGTTCGCCCGCGGCCGGGAACTCGCCAATGCGTTCTCCGAGCTGAACGATCCCATCGACCAGCGTCAGCGGTTCGAGGCGCAGGCGCGGCTGAAGGCCGCGGGCGACGAGGAGGCCTCGGGGGTGGACGAGGATTACCTGCGCGCCATGGAATACGGCATGCCGCCGATGGGCGGCGTCGGCGTGGGGATCGACCGGCTCTTCATGTACCTGACGGGGACGGCGCACATTCGGGATGTGATCCTGTTCCCGACGATGCGTCCGGAATAGCGCGGGTGAAAGGCACGGTACACGGTGTGGTGCAGGGGAACGGTGCGGGGTGGGGTGCGGAAGGATGGGGTTACTCGCGGGGTGCCGATGGTGAACCGGCTGGAACTTGAGATCGCCTGGCGCTACCTCCGCTCGCGCGGCCGCACGCGCTGGCTCTCCTTCATCTCGCTCATCGCCATCGGCGGCATCGTGGTGGGCGTCAGCGCGCTGATCCTCATCATCGGCGTGATGAACGGCCTGCAGACCGACCTGCGCGAGAAGATCCTCGTCGGCAGTCCCGACTTTCGCGTCCTCGCGTTCGGTGACGACCTGAAGATCACGGCGTGGCGCGCGCTGCAGGCGAAGGTGGCCAAGGTGGATGGCGTGGTGGCCGTCGCGCCCTTCGTGCTCACGCAGGCGCTGGTCAATGCCGGGCACGATTACACCGAGGGGGCCTCGGTCTCGGGCATCGAACCGGCCGGCGCGACCCGGCGCGGCGTGACGACCATTCGCGACCACGCCATCATGGGCGACTTCTCGTTCAAGACGGCGGACGGCCAGCGGCGCGGCGCGGTGGTGGGCAAGCTGCTCGCGGAGCGTTTGGCCGCCTATCCCGGTAATCCGGGGACACGCCTCACGATGGTCTCCGCCGCTGGGCTCAAGCCCGACGCGGTGCTGGGGGCGCTCATTCCGCGCGTGGCGGAGTTCGAGGTGACGGGCGTCTTCGAAACGGGGATGTACGAATACGACAACGCCTTCGTCTTCGTGGACCTGCAGGCCGCGCAGGAGTTTGCCGGGCTCGACAGCGCGGTGACCGGGCTCGAGGTCGCCACGGCGGACCGCTGGTCGGCCCCCGTCGTGGCGGAGCGCACGATGACCGCGCTCGGCTTCCCGTACCACACCGTGGACTGGCAGGAGCAGAACAGCTCGCTCTTCAAGGCGCTGAAGCTCGAGAAGATGGGAATGGGCGTGATACTGCTGCTGATCATCGTCGTCGCCGCATTCAACATCGTGAGCACGCTCACGATGGTCGTGCGCGACAAGACGCGGGAGATCGGCATCCTCAAGGCGATGGGCGCCACCGAGGCATCCATTCGCCGGATCTTCCTGATCCAGGGGACGGTGATCGGGTGCGTGGGGACGCTCGCCGGCACGCTGCTGGGCGCGGTGCTCGGCGTCATCGTCGATCGCTACCGCCTGATCACACTCGACCCGACCGTCTATTTCATCGATCACCTGCCGGTGAAGCTCGAGGTCGGCGACACCCTCCTGATGGCATTGCTCGGCTTTGCCGTCGCGGCGCTGGCGACGCTCTATCCGGCGCGTCAGGCGTCGCGCCTCTTCCCGATCGAGGCCATCCGCGACGAATGACACCCATCCTCCAAGCGCGGGGCGTGCGGAAGGTCTTCACCGGCGGCGACGGCGGCGCGATTGTCGTGCTCGACGGCGTGGACCTGCAGGTGGCACGGGGGGAGATGGTGGCGATCGTCGGCGCCAGCGGCGCCGGCAAGAGCACGCTGCTGCAGGTCCTGGGCGCGCTGGAGCGTCCCACCGGCGGCGACGTCGAGCTGGCGGGGACGGCGGTGAGCCAGGTGGCCGACGCCCAGCTGGCCGCGCTTCGCAACACGTCGGTGGGCTTCGTCTTCCAGTTCCATCATCTGCTCAAGGAATTCACGGCGCTCGAGAACGTGATGATGCCCCTTCGAATTGGGGGCAAGTCCTCGGGCGAGGCGCGGGCACGGGCGCGGGAGCTACTCGAGCGGGTAGGGCTGGGGGCGCGCATGCAGCACCGCCCGGCCGAGCTCTCCGGGGGCGAGCAGCAGCGGACGGCGGTGGCGCGGGCGCTGGCGGCGTCGCCGCCGCTCATCCTCGCCGACGAACCCTCCGGCAACCTCGATCATGCGAACGCCGAGTCGCTGCACGCGCTGTTCGCCACCTTGGCGTCGGAGATGGGCGTGGGACTCGTGGTCGTGACGCACAACCGATCGCTCGCGTCGCGCGCGCAGCGCATCCTGCTGCTCGAGGATGGCGTGCTGCACGCCTCGCACGGCGAGGGGCTGGTCTGATGCTCTGCGACCAGTGCAAGGAGCGCGACGCGGTGGTGCACCTCACGCAGATCGTGAACGCGGAGGTGACGCAGCTCCACCTGTGCGAGAAATGCGCCGCCGCGAAGGGCATCGAGACGACGGTCGCGATGCCGAAGCATCCGCTGGGCGACTTTCTGCACGCGGTGCAGCAGCAGTCGGCGCCGTCCGTCGGGGACCAGGCCCGCTGCGCCTACTGCCAGACGTCGCTGCGCGACTTCCGGGCGTCGGGCCGGCTGGGCTGCGCCCAGTGCTACACGGCATTCGAGGGGGCCTTGCGGGAGCTCCTGCGCCGGGTGCACGGGGCGGCGCGCCATCGCGGGCGCGAGTACGACGCCCCGGTGGCCGCGGGCATCGTCGGCTCGGAGCTCGACTCGCTGCGCGAACGGCTCCAGCGGGCCGTCGCCGCCGAGGAGTTCGAGCTCGCGGCCGCGCTGCGCGACCAGATCCGGGCCCTCGAGTGACACTCGACCTGTCCCTCCTCCCCGACGGCGGGATGCCGTGGATCACGGCCTCGGGGCCGCACGCGGACATCGTGCTGTCCTCGCGGGTCCGCCTGGCGCGGAACGTCGCCGGGTTCCCGTTCAGTCCCCGGGCCGGCGACAGCGACCGGCTGCGCGTGCTGCAGCAGGTGCGCGATGCCGCGTCGCATTCGGCGCTGCTGGCACAGTCCGTCCTGGTTCGGGTGGACGAGATGACGGCCAACGAACGCCGCTTGCTGCACGAGCGGCATCTGGTGAGCCGCGAGCTCGCGGAGCTCGATGCGGCGACGGCGCGGCTCGGGGCGGCGGTGCTGGTGGGGGACGAGGCGGCGCTGATGGTGAACGAGGAAGACCATTTGCGACTGCAGGTCTTCCGGTCGGGGTTCGACATCAGCGGGGCGTGGGAACGGGCCGCCCGGCTGGAACGTGAACTGGGCGAGCGGCTGCCGCTGGCCTTCCACCATGAGTTCGGCTTCCTGACGTCGTGCCCGACGAACGTGGGGACGGGACTTCGCGCCTCGGTCCTGGTGCACCTGCCCGGCCTGGTGTTGACGCAGGAGATCGGCAAGGTCCTCACCGGCCTCCAGCAGATGGGACTGACCTACCGCGGGCTGTACGGCGAGGGGAGCGAGGTCGTGGGGAACTTCTTCCAGATCTCCAACCAGACGACCCTGGGACGGACCGAGGACGAGCTCTGTGACCACCTGTCGCGGGTGGTGGCCCACGTGATTTCGCGCGAGTCGGAGGCCCGCCGTGTCCTGACTCGGGACGCCGGTTATATTATCGAAGACAAGCTGTGGCGGGCCTACGGGACGCTGCGGTACGCGCGCAGCCTGGGCGCCGACGAGGCGATGAACCTCCTCAGCGGTGTTCGGCTGGCCGTCGGCATGTTCCTGCTGGGCGGACTGAGTGTGTACACGCTGAACAAGCTGCTGGTGTTCAGCCAGACGGCGCACCTCTCGCTGGCGGAGGGGCGGCCGCTGACGGAAATCGAGGCCAATCTCGCCCGGGCACGCTACGTGCGCGGCGTGCTGGCCGCGGAAGCGGGCGGGGCATGACGCCAGCGCCCGGGACGACGGGGACACGATGAACGGCTACAACTTCACCGAACGCGTGCGCAAGGTGCTGGCGATGGCTCGGGAGGAGGCGGCCCGCCTCCACCACGAGTACGTCGGCACGGAGCACATCCTGCTCGGGCTTATCCGCGAGGGCGAAGGGGTGGCGGCCGCCGTGCTGCAGCACCTCAACGTCGAACTCGATGAGATCCAGCAGAAGATCGAGGAAACGGTGAAGAAGGGGAAGGCGGCGCAGGCCACCGGTCCCGACTTGCCGTACACGTCGCGCGCCAAGAAGGTGCTGGAGCTCGCCATGGGCGAGGCCCGCGAGCTGGGGCACTCCTATGTGGGGACCGAGCACCTGCTGCTGGGCTTGCTCCGGGAAGAGAAGGGGATCGCCGCGCAGGTCCTGGCCGACGCCAACGTGTCGCTCGAGGCCGCCCGCGCCGAGACGCTGCGCCTGCTCGGCGGCAGCGAGACTCCGCAGGGCGGCGCCCAGCCGGCCCCGGGCGTGGCGCCGCAGCCCGCGCCGGGGGCACCGGGCGGAAAGGGCGAGAAGAAGTCCAAGACGCCCGCGCTGGACCATTTCTGCCGCGACCTGACGACGCTCGCGGCGGAGGGTCAGCTCGATCCGACCATCGGGCGCTTCAAGGAAATCGAGCGCGTCATGGAAGTCCTCACGCGCCGCAAGAAGAACAACCCGGTGCTCATCGGCGAGCCGGGCGTCGGCAAGACGGCCATCGTCGAGGGGCTCGCGCAGCTCATCGCGAACGGCGAATCCCCGGACTCGCTGCGCGAGCACCGCGTGCTCTCGCTCGACATGGCGGCGGTGATCGCCGGAACCAAGTATCGCGGCCAGTTCGAGGAGCGGCTGAAGGCGGTGATGAACGAGATCGCCCTGAACAAGCAGGTGATCCTCTTCATCGACGAGCTGCACACGCTGGTTGGCGCGGGCGCCGCGGAAGGCGCGATCGACGCCAGCAACATGCTCAAGCCCGCGCTGGCGCGCGGCGAGCTGCAGTGCGTCGGCGCCTCGACGCTCAACGAATACCGCAAGTACATCGAGAAGGACGGCGCGCTCGAGCGTCGCTTCCAGACCGTGGTGGTCGAGCCGCCTTCCATCGAGGAGACGGTCGAGATTCTCAAGGGACTGCGGAAGCGCTACGAGGATCACCACCGCGTGACGATCCCCGACGAGACGCTCGTGGTGGCGGCCAAGCTGAGCGAACGGTACATCACCGACCGCTTCCTCCCCGACAAGGCGATCGACGTGATCGACGAGGCGGGGGCGCGGGCGCGCCTCGCGGCGCAGGTGCCGCCGCCGGAGGTGGCGGAGCTCAAGGGCAAGCTGGAGCAGGTGAACACCGAGAAGGACGCAGCGGTGCGCGACCAGAACTTCGAGCGCGCCGCGGCGCTGCGCGACAGCGAGCGCGAACTGCAGGGCGAGATCCGCACGCGGCAGGAGGCGTGGGAGCAGCGCCGGCAGTCGTTCCGGCCGGTGCTCGGCGAGGAGGAGATCGCCTTCATCGTCAGCCGGTGGACGGGGATCCCCGTCACGCGCCTGCAAGAGGCCGAGACGGCGCGCCTGCTGCGCATGGAGGAGGAGCTGCACCAGAGCGTGGTGGCGCAGGAGGACGCGATCAAGGCGATCGCGCGGTCCATCCGCCGCAGCCGCGCGGGGCTCAAGGACCCGAAGCGCCCGATCGGCTCGTTCATCTTCTGCGGCCCGACCGGGGTGGGCAAGACGGAGCTGGCCCGGGCGCTCGCGAAGTTCCTGTTCGCCGACGTGTCGGCGCTGATTCGCGTGGACATGTCGGAGTACATGGAGAAGTTCTCGGTGTCGCGGCTGATCGGCGCACCGCCGGGCTACGTGGGCTACGAGGATTCGGGGGCGCTCACCAAGGCCGTGCGGCGGAAGCCGTATAGCGTGGTGCTGCTCGACGAGATCGAGAAGGCGCACCCGGACGTGTTCAACATCCTCCTGCAGGTCCTCGATGAGGGGCACCTGACGGACAACTACGGGCGCGTGATCGACTTCAAGAACACGGTCGTCATCATGACGTCGAACGTCGGGGCCAAGGACATCACCAAGAGCCGGACGGTGGGCTTCGGCAGCGCCGACGGGCCGTCCCGTTTCGAGAAGATGGCGGAGAAGGTGCGCGAGGAGCTGCAGAACACCTTCAACCCCGAGTTCCTGAACCGGCTGGACGACACCATCGTCTTCCACCCGCTGCAGCGGGAGCACATCGCCCAGATCGTCGGCATCCTGCTGCGGGACGTGCAGAAGCGCCTGTCCGAGGAGGAGCTGGTGATGAAGCTCTCGGACGCCGCGCTCGACTTCCTGGTCAAGCACGGCTACGACGAGGCGTACGGCGCCCGTCCGCTCAAGCGGGCCATCCAGCGTTATATCGAGGACCCCCTGTCGGAGAAGATCCTGCTGGCCGAGTTCTCGCGAGGCGACGAAATCGAGGTGGACGTGGCCGTGGATGGCACGCGACTCGAGTTTCGGGTCCCCGCAAGCACCCCGAAGGCGTAGCGGGAACCTGAGGAGGCTGGGCGGGTTGCAACTGCAATCCACCCGGCCTCTTAGTGTATATTTCCCTACTTATGCTCCGATCGATGTATTCCGCCCTGGCGCTGGTGGTCCTGGCGGGCCCCCTCGCGCTGGCCGCCCAGCAACCCGATGATGCCCGGTGCCAGACACCGGACACGATTGCCGTCTCCGGCAACAAACGTGTCCCGGCGTCGACCATCCTGTCCGACGCGGGCCTGAAGGCCAAGACGGCGCTGAACTACCCTTCGCTGCAGCGGGCGATTCGCGGCGTTTTCGAGAGCGGGCAGTTCGATGACGTCCAGTTGGCGTGCCTCCTGTCACCCGACGGCCAGCAGGCGACGCTCGTCATCAAGGTGGTCGAGCGTCCCGTGCTCTCGGACGTGGACGTGACGGGACCCGAGGTGGTCTCGCTCCGCACGGTCCGTGACCGGGTGGACCTCCTGGTCGGGCGCCCGGTGGACCCGGCGCAGGTGGCGCTGGCCATCACCCGCATTGATTCGCTCTACCAGGCCAACGGCTTCTACCTGGCGCAGATCAAGCCGGAAACGACGGTGGTCGGCGATCGCGTCAAGCTGCTCTTCCGCGTGGACGAGGGGCGCCGGCTCGCGATCTCGGGCGTGAACGTCATCGGCAACTCGCTCGTTCCGTCCAAGTCGATCGTGAAGGCGATGAAGACGCGCCCGGAGAGTTTTCTCTGGTGGAAGAAGGGCACGTTCGACGAGGACAAGTACGCCGGCGACCTCGGGGAGCGCATTCCGACGCTGTTCGCCAAGCAGGGGTTCGTCGACTTCCAGTTCCTGAAGGACACGCTCCTGATCGACCGCGCCCGCGGGAAGGGGCTGATCGAACTGACGGTCAATGAGGGGCGCCGGTACAACGTCGGCGCCTTCGCGGTGGACGGCAACAAGCACTTCTCCACCGAGGACATCCAGCGCGCGTATCCCTTCACCACCACGGCCGCGTCGCTGCCGCAGCGCGTGGTGGCGCTGGCGCGCCGCAAGAAGGTGGCGTCGAACCTGTTCGACCGGACGCAGTGGGACGACGCGACGCAGAAGGTGCGGACGATGTATTCCAACGAGGGGTACATCTACGCGCAGGTCCGTCCGGTCGCGGAGCCGGCGGCAACGGGCGCCGATTCGGTGCCGAAGGTGAACCTGCGCTGGGAGATCAACGAGGGACAGCCCGCGATCATCAATCGCGTGGACATCCTTGGCAACGACTACACCAACGAGTCGTGCATCCGCGAACAGCTGTTCGTGATTCCGGGCGACGTCTTCAACCAGGACCGGTTGATCCGCTCGTACCAGAGCCTGGGCAACATGGGCTTCTTCGAGACGCCCATCGCGCCGCCCGACACGCGCCCGGCGAACGAGGCCGGTGACGTGGACGTGATCTTCCGCGTGAAGGAGAAGCGCACCGGCAACATCAACTTCGGCGCGTCCATGGGGCAGGGCACGGGGATCGGCGGCTTCATCGGCCTCGAGCAGCCCAACCTGTGGGGCAACTGCAAGCGCGGGTCGGTGCAGTGGCAGTACGGCCGCTACATCAACGACTTCAACCTGAGCTACACCGACCCGGCAATTCGCAAGAGCCGCATTTCGGGGACGGTCACCGCGTACAACTCGCAGGCGCGCTACCAGATTGCCGACCTCGGCCGTTCGATCCGCACCGGCGCGAGCCTCCAGGTCGGTTTCCCGCTGCCGAACTCGCGGTTCACGCGCCTCTTCGTGTCGTACGGCGCCGAAGGCGTGAAATTCGGCAGCGGCGGCCTGCTGGGCTCGGTGGCCTCGACGACCGCCTGCACGCGCTGCTTCCGGTCCAACATGGGCCTCACGCTGCAGCGCGACACGCGCGTCGACCTGCCCTTTGCGACGCAGGGGAGCATGCAGAGCGTCAAGGCCGACTTCAACGGCGGCATCCTCGGCGGCACGTCCAACTTCCAGCGTTACTACACCGAAATGCGCGCGCACGCGCTGCTCGCGGAGATCGGCGGCAAGAAGATGGGGGCGAACCCGCTGAAGCTGACCGTCGGACTGACGACCAAGACGGGCGCCGTCTTCGGCGACCCGGGGGCGTTCTTCTACTCCCAGTCCTTCTCGCTGGGCGGCGTGCAGTTCGGCGAGATGCTGCGCGGCTATCCGGAGTTCTCGGTGACCCCCCGCGGCTTCTCGGGGTCGACGGGGACGTACAACGCGCAGCGCTCGTCGTTCGGCAACGCCTTCTTCACGACGACGGCGGAAGTCGGCCTGCGCGTGAGCCAGCAGCTCTACATCAACCTGTTCTACGACGCGGGCAACATCTGGAATCATCCCCGCGAAATCGACCCGTCCCGCCTGTACCGGGGCGCGGGTCTCGGCGCCTCCGTCGTGACGCCGCTCGGGCCTCTCGGCCTGGACTGGGCCTACGGCTTCGACCGCACCGACATCTTCGGGCGGCCGGATCCCAAGTTCCAGCTGCACTTCCGCCTCGGCCAGTTCTTCTAACACCTGGAGTTTGCAATGCACGTCCGTGTACGCGCGCTGCTCAGCGCCATCGTTCCCCTCCTCCTCCTCCCCGCGGTGGCCATGTCGCAGGGGACCGCCGTGAAGGTCGCCTACGTCGACACGCGAGAACTGCTCGACAAGGCGCCCGGCCGGACCGAAGCCGACGCGCAGTGGAAGAAGGAGGCGCAGGCCATGCAGGATCAGGTCACGCGCATGCAGGATTCGCTGCAGGCGATGATCGCCGCCTATCAGAAGGCGGAGGCGGGGCTGAGCCCGGCGGCGCGTGAGACGCGCCAGAAGGGCATTGGCGAGAAGGAGCAGGAGTACCAGACGCGCACGCAGGCGCTCGACCTCCAGGCGCAGCAGCGCCAGGCGCAGCTGCTGCAGCCGATCATCGAGCAGATCAAGGTCGCGCTCGAGGACATTCGCAAGGATGAAGGGCTGACCATGATCCTCGATGTCGGCAGCCAGGCCAACCCGATCGTCGCCATCGACAAGAACCTCAACATCACCGACAAGGTGCTGGTGAAGCTCCGGTCGATGCCGGTGCCGCAGGTGAGCGCCCCGACGACGACGCCGAAGCCGGCGACCCCGGCCGCGGCGCCCGCAACCAAGCCGCCCACGGCGGCACCGGCGGGTCCGGTGTCGGCGCCGGCCGGCGCGGCCAAGCCGAAGGTTCCGCCGGTCAACTGACGCGATCGGAATCCCCACCCCGGAACGCCGCATGACGCAGGAGCAATCCCCACTGACGATGACCGCCGCCCAGCTCGCTGAGGCGACGGGCGGCCGGCTCGTCGGTGATGCGGCGGCGACGGTGCGCTCCATCGCGCCGCTCGATCGTGCCGGGCCCGAGGATCTGAGCTTTCTCGCCTTCCTCAAGTACGCGCCGATGCTGGCCACGAGCGGCGCCGGCGTGGTGCTGGTGGCGCCCGACCTGCAGGACACTCCGGGGACGCCGCGCGCCCGCGTGATCGTGGCCCAGCCGCACGAGGCGATGCTCCGGCTGATTCCGCGCTTCTACCGGGCGGCGGTGCGAACCCCGGGCATTCATCCGTCGGCGCATGTGGGGCGCGGCGCCGCGCTCGGCCGGGATGTCTGCATCGATGCCGGCGCCGTGGTCGAGGACGGCGCCCGCATCGGCGATCGCACCTGGATCGGCGCGCACTCGGTGGTGGGCGCCGGCGCGACGCTCGGGGATGATTGCCAGCTCCACCCGCAGGTCACCGTCTATCCGAACAGCCAGATCGGGCACCGGGTGATCCTCCACTCGGGCGCGCGGATCGGCAGCGACGGCTTCGGCTACGTCTCGCACACGGTGGACGGGCAGTTCACGCACCAGAAGATCCCGCACATCGGACGCGCGATCATCGGGGATGACGTGGAGATCGGCGCCAACAGCGCAGTCGACCGCGGCAGCGTGGACGACACCGTGGTCGGGGCCGGCACCAAGATCGACAACCTCGTGCACATTGGACACAATGCCCGCGTCGGGCGGCTCTGCCTGCTCATTGCGCAGTGCGGCGTCAGCGGGAGCGCGCGCATCGAGGACGGCGTGGTGCTCGCCGGCCAGGTCGGCGTGAGCGGGCATCTCACGATCGGCGCCGGCGCGAAGGTTGGCGCGCAGGGCGGCGTGATCAGCGACATTCCGCCGGGTGAGTCGTGGTCGGGGTATCCGGCGCGTCCGCACCGGGAGTCGCTGCGCGCGACGGCCGCGCTCTTCAAGCTGGCCGGCATGATCAAGCGCCTCGAACGGCTGCTCGAACGGGACGGGCAGTGAGCGGTCGGCGCACGATTGCGCGCGCCGTGTCGGTGTCCGGCGTCGGCCTGCATCTCGGAAAGCCATGCCGTCTCTCGTTCGAGCCTGCCAAGGCCGGCGTGGGGATCCGGTTTCGCCGCGTCGACCTTGCCGGCGCCCCCGAAACGCAGGCCCACGCGGACACGGCGGAACTCGCCGAACGGCGCACCCAACTCGGCACGGGCGATTCGGCGTTGCACACCGTGGAGCACGTGCTGGCCGCAGTCGCGGGCGCGGGCGTCGACGACGTGCTGATCGCCATGGATGCGCCCGAGCCGCCCATCCTCGATGGCAGTTCGCGGCCGTTTCTCGAGGCGCTGCAGCATGCGGGTTTCGTCGAGCAGGCCGGCACGGTCGAGTACCTGAAAGTCAGCCGCCCGGTGCGCGTGGTGGACGGCCAGTCCGTGTACGAGGCGCACCCCGCCGACGGGCTGACGCTGGACGTGGAGATCGAGTTTCCGCATCCTCTCGTGGGCACGCAGCGGGGGACGTGGGTCGTGACCCCGGCGACCTTCCAGCATGAACTGGCGGGCGCCCGCACCTTCGGCTTCCTGCGGGAAGTGGAAGCGTTGCGGGCCAAGGGGCTCATCCAGGGTGCGACGGTCGAGAATGCCGTCGTGCTGGACGAGACGGGCGTGGTGGGAACGACGCTGCGGTGGCCGGATGAGTTCGTCCGGCACAAGGCGATGGATTTCGTGGGTGATCTGGCGCTGGCCGGCAAGCGGGTGCAGGCACGCATCACGGCGACCAGGCCCAGCCATCGCGGAACAGTCTTGCTGGTGCGGGCGCTACTGGCGCAGGCCCGGCGGGAGGCACAGGTGCTCGGAATTGAAGAGATCATGAAGGTGCTGCCGCATCGCTATCCCTTCCTGCTCGTGGACCGCGTCCTCGAGCTGGATGAGAAACGCATTGTCGGCCTCAAGAACGTCACCATCAACGAACCCTTCTTCCAGGGGCATTTCCCCGGCCACCCCATCATGCCCGGCGTGTTGATCGTCGAGGCGATGGCGCAGGTCGGCGGCATGCTGCTGATGGGCACCGTGGAGGATCCGGACAAGAAGGTCGTGTACTTCATGTCGCTCGACAACGTGAAATTCCGCAAGCCGGTGAAGCCCGGCGACCAGCTCCGCTTCGAATTGGAGATGAAGCAGGTGCGCGGGATGATCTGCCGCATGCAGGGTGTGGCAAAAGTTGACGGCGAAGTCGTTTGCGAGGCCGAGATGGCCGCCATGGTGAGGGATCGATGAGCAATCGCATACATCCGTCCGCCGTCATCGACGCGGACGCGCAGATCGGCGACAACGTGACCATCGGCGCGGGCGTGATCATTGGCCCGCACTGCACCGTAGGCGACGGCTGCGTGATCAGCACCCGGGCGGTGCTCGAGGAGTACGTCAAGCTCGGGACCGAGGTGAAGATCGGCGTCGGCAGCGTGCTCGGCGGCCTGCCCCAGGACCTCAAGTTCAAGGGTGAGGAGACGTGGGTGGAGGTGGGCGACCGAACGACGATTCGCGAATACACGACGATCAACCGCGGCACCTCGCAGTCGTTCCGGACGACGGTCGGCAGCGACTGCTTCCTGATGACGTACGTGCATCTCGCGCACGACTGCCACGTCGGCAACGGCGTGATCATCTCCAACGGGACGCAGCTGGCCGGGCACGTGACGATCGAGGACAAGGCGATCGTCTCGGGACTCTGCGCCATCCACCAGTTCGGGAAGATCGGCCGCTACTGCTTCGTGGGCGGGATGTCGCGCGTCAACAAGGACGTGCCGCCGTACGTGAAGGCGGTGGGCAACCCGATCAAGCTGTACGGCCTCAACAGCATCGGGCTGCAGCGCAACGGGTTCACGCCCGAGACGATTGCCGAGCTGAAGAAGGCGTACCGGCTCTTCTTCCGGAGCGAACTGAACATTGCGCAGGCGCTCGAGACGGCGCGCCGCGAGCTGTCGATGAGCGCCGAGGTGAAGGCGTTCGTGGACTTCGTGGACGAGAGCCAGCGGGGCATCGTGGTATGACCAGGCCGCTGCGGGTGGGAGTCGTGGGCACGGGCGCGCTGGGCTATCACCACCTGCGGCACCTGCGCACGCTCGACGCGGTGAACGTGCCCGGGTTCTTCGAGGCGGACGCCGCGCGCGCCGCCAAGGTTGGCGAAGAGCTCGGCGTGGCGGCGGCCGCGTCGCTGGACGCGCTGCTCGACGGCGTGGACGCGGTGTCCATCGCCGTGCCGACCCCGGCGCACTTCGCGGTGGCCAAGGCGGCGCTGGCGCGCGGCAAGCACGTGCTGATCGAGAAGCCGATCACCACGACGCTGGCCGAGGCGGATGAGCTGCTGGCGCTGGCCCGGGCCAAGGGCGCGCTCGTGCAGATCGGGCACATCGAGCGATTCAATCGCGCGATTCGCGCGGCCTGGCAGTACGTGGACCAGCCGCTGTTCATCGAGAGTGAGCGGCTGGCGCCGTTCAATCCCCGCGGGTCGGACGTGGCCGTCGTGCTCGACCTGATGATCCACGACATCGACCTCGTGCTCACGCTGACGCGCGCGAAGGTGGCCGAAGTACGCGCGGCCGGCGTCGGCATCCTGACGCCGAGCGTGGACATCGCGGATGCGCGCGTCGCGTTCGCCAACGGCGCCATCGCCAACATCACGGCGAGCCGGATCTCGCGGGACCGGACGCGCAAGCTGCGCCTGTTCCAGCGCAACGCGTACCTCACGCTCGACCTGGGGGCGGGGAACGGGGAGCTTTTCCGCCTGCGGAGCGACGTGAACCTGGCGGCGCTGGCGATGCAGGCGCAACCGGACGTGGCGGCGTTCGTCGAGCGCATTCCGCTCGAGGCGCCGGAAGGCGACGCGCTGCGGCTGGAACTCGAGTCGTTCGTCGCGGCGGCGCGCGGCGAGGCCGACGTGCCGGTCACGGGCGAGGACGGGCGTGATGCGCTAGCGGTGGCGTTGCAGATCGTGGCGGACATCGAGCGCGCCCGGGGAGTGATGGACGCGGCGCGCACTTCGGGTGCGCGCGCCTCCGGTGCGTGAAATCCTGATCATCGCCGGTGAGGCGTCGGGCGACCTGCATGGCGCCGGCGTCGCCGAGCGACTGCGCGTCGTGCGCCCCGACGTTCCGCTGGTGGGCATGGGGGGCGATCGCATGGCGGCGGCGGGCGTCACCCTCTTCGAGCGGGCCGAGGGCGTCGTGGGTTTCGTCGAGGTGCTCAGGCACCTCCCCGCGCACCTGCGCCTGCTGCGCACCGTCAAGGCGCACCTGCGCAGCGGGCGCGTCGGGCTCGTCATCCTGATCGACTATCCGGGCTTCAACCTGCGCGTGGCACGCGCGGCGCGCGCGGCCGGCGTGCCGGTGCTGTACTACATCACGCCGCAGGTCTGGGCGTGGAAGCCGGGGCGCGTGAAGATGATGGCCGAAGTCATCACCAAGGCGGCGGTGATCCTCCCGTTCGAGGAGCCGCTGCTGCGTGGCGCGGGGATCGACACGACCTTCGTGGGGCACCCGCTGCTCGATCGCGCGCAGGCGCTCCCCGACCAGGCGGAGGCCCGGCGGCGCCTGGGGCTCCCGCTCGACCGCGAAGTGCTCGCGCTCTTCCCCGGCAGCCGGGCGCAGGAGATCGAGCGGCACGTGCGCGCCTTCGAGGCGGTGGCGCGCGAACTCCAGCGGCGGCGTCCGGGGCTCGAAGTCGTGGTGAGCGTTGCGCCGACCATCCAGATGGACGCCTCGCACCTGCCGTACCCGATGGTGCGCGCGCAATCGTTCGACGTGTTGCGCGCGGCGGACGTCGCGCTGTGCAAGAGCGGGACGACGACGCTCGAGGCGGCGGTCGCCGGTTGTCCGTGCGCCGTCGTGTACAAGACGAGCCGCATCACCTACGAGATTGCGCGCCGCCTGGTGAAGATTCCTCACATCGGCCTGCTGAACGTGGTGGCGGGCCGCGAGGTGGCGCCGGAGTTCGTGCAGGAGACCTTCACGACGCCGGCGGTTGCCGACGCGCTCGAGCCGCTGTTCGGTGACGCCAGTCCGGCGCGCCGGCGCATGCTCGAGGGCATGGCGGAGATCCGGCGCATGCTCGGGGCGCCCGGGGCGGCCGCGCGCGTGGCGGAGTTGGCGAGCACGATGCTGCGCGAGGGGGACGGGTGACCGGACCCGCGTCGCCGGCGGACGTCGCGAACGACGCCATGGCGGCGAAGCGCGCACGCAAGGTGCGCTGGGCCGCACGCGCCGGCTATTGGGCCGTCCAACTGCTCGCCCGCACGTGGCGCATCGAGCTCCGCGGCGAGGCGAACTGGCCCATGCGGAATGGCGTGCGGCTTCCCGTGGTGGTCGCCGTCTGGCACGGACTGATGCTCACGCCCATCTGGACCCAGCGGCATCGCGGCATCATGGCGCTCGCCAGCGAGCACGGCGACGGTGAGATCATCGCGCGCATCCTCGAACGGCTCGGCTACGCGCCGCCGGCGCGCGGTTCGTCGTCGCGCGGCGGGGTGCGCGGCCTCCTGACGCTGGTGGCGGCGTTGCGCGAGGGCCGGTCGGTGGCCTTCACCCCCGACGGCCCGCGCGGCCCGGCGCGCGTGCCGCAGGCCGGACTGTTCGTCGCCGCGCACCGCGCGGGCACGGTGATCGTGCCGATGTCCATGCATCCCGCGCGGGCGTGGCACCTGAGAAGCTGGGACCGGTACGCGATTCCCAAGCCGTTCGCCCGCGTGGTGGTCACCATTGGCGAACCCTTCACGCCGCGCTTCGACGGTGACATGCTCGCCGCGGGCGAGATCGAGCGATTCGTGGCGGCGATGGATGCCACGGAGGCGATGGCCCGTGCGTGACGCGTTCATTCGCCTGGTGTGGTACGGCGACGGCTTCGCGGCGCTGCTCGCTCGCGCCGTGCTGACGCCCGTGGAGTGGCTCTACGGCGCGGCGAGCCTGCTGGTGGGTGCGCAGCGCGCGCGTCAGGCCGTGCGCACCGGCGTCCCCACGGTGTCCATTGGCAACCTCACCGTCGGTGGTACCGGCAAGACGCCGATCGCGGCGTGGGTGGCCGCGCAACTGGCGCGGCGCGGACGCGTCCCCGCGCTGCTGCTGCGCGGCTACGGGGCGGACGAACAGATCGTGCACGAGCAGCTGAATCCCCGCGTGCCAGTGCTCGCGCATCCCGTGCGACGCGCATCGGCCACGCGGGCCGTCACGCAGGGTGCCACCGCGCTCGTGCTGGACGACGCCTTCCAGCATCGCCAGTTGGCGCGTGACGCGGACGTGGTGCTGGTCAGCGCCGACCTGTGGCACGACCTGCCGGTGCGCCTGCTCCCAGTTGGCCCATTCCGGGAGCCGCTCTTTGCGCTGCGCCGTGCCTCGCTCCTCATTGTCACGCGCAAGGCGGCGTCGCCCGAACGCGCCGAGCAGCTGGCCACCCTCCTGCGCGCGGCCGCCCCGGCGCTCCCCGTCGCGATCGCGCATCTTGCGCCCGGCCAGTTGCGTCGGTGGGGGGGCGAAGCGGAAGAGCCGTCCGCGGCCGTCCACGGGCAGCACATCCTGGCGGTGTCGGGCATCGGTGCCCCGGGCGCATTCGAGGCGCAGCTGCGCGCCCTCGGCGCCGACGTCGAGGCCGTCTCGTTCGGCGACCACCACGCGTACACCCCGGCGGATGCGAGCGCGCTCGCGGCACGGGCGATGCGGTGTCACCGCGTCGTCTGCACGCTCAAGGATGCCGTGAAGCTTGGTCCCATCTGGCCCGCCGACGCGCCGGGGCTGTGGTATCTTTCCCAGTCAGTGGTCTTCGAGCGGGGTGCGTCGGACGTGCACGCGCTGCTCGATCGGCTGGCCGCCCGCTAGCTCCTCCCAACGCCGGGCTCGGCGTTCACTCTCGATTGCCATGGCCGATCTTCGACTTCCCACGAACGCCATCGTCCATCCGGACAAGGATCGCTTTCTCGGCCTGGGCGAGGTGAATCCCTTCGAGGCGATGATGGCGCGCTTCGATCGGGCCGCCGAGCTGCTCGATCTCGAGCCGGGGTTGTACAAGGTGCTGCGGAATCCCGAGAAGACGATCATCGTCTCGATTCCCGTGCTGATGGACAGCGGCGACGTCGAGGTGTTCACCGGCATCCGCTGCATCTACAACACGTCGCGCGGCCCCGCCAAGGGGGGCATTCGCTTCGACGAGAACGTGACGGTGGACGAGATGAAGGCCCTCGCCGCCTGGATGACGTGGAAGTGCGCGGTGGTCAACATCCCGTTCGGCGGCTCCAAGGGCGGCGTGATCTGCGACCCGCTCAAGCTGAGCATCGGCGAACTCGAGCGGGTCACGCGCCGCTACACGGCGGGGATCATCGCCACGCTCGGCCCCGACTCCGATGTCCCGGCGCCGGAGGTGAACACCAACGAGAGGGTGATGGCGTGGCTGATGGACACCTACAGCATGCACGTCGGCCACACGGTGAACGCCGTCACGACGGGCAAGCCGGTGGCGATGGGTGGCTCGCTGGGCCGTCGCGAGGCGACCGGACGCGGCTGCATGATCGCCACGCGGGAGGCGCTGACGCACCTCGGGATGTCCATGAAGGGGGCGCGCGTCGTGGTGCAGGGGTTCGGCAATGTGGGCTCCGTCGCCGCGGAGCTGCTGCACGCCGAAGGGGCCAAAGTCGTCGCGATCAGCGATCGCACCGGCGGCTGGTTCAGCAGGAAGGGCCTCGACGTGAAGCATGCCATCGCGTTCGTACAGGCGCACGGCACGCTCGAGGGCTACGGCGTCGGCGAGCGCGTGACGAACGAGGAACTGCTTGAACTCGACTGCGATGTGCTGCTGCCGGCGGCGCTGGAGAACGTGATCACGACGAAGAATGCCGCGAACATCAAGGCCAAGGTCATTTGCGAGGGCGCCAACGGGCCGACGACGGCCGGCGCCGACGCGATCCTCGAGGACAAGGGAATCTTCGTGATTCCGGACATCCTGGCCAACGCCGGCGGCGTGACGGTCTCGTACTTCGAGTGGGTGCAGAACCGGAGCGGCTACTACTGGACCGCGCCGGTGGTGAACGAGCGCCTGCGCGAGATCATGGTGAGTGCCTTCCACGAGGTGCTGCAGCTGTCGCGGCAGCACAAGGTGAACATGCGGACGGCCTCGTACATGCTGTCCATCAATCGCGTAGCCACGGTGCACAAGCTGCGCGGCATCTATCCCTAGCGGGCGCGCCCAGTGAAGGTCCTGGTGGTCTCGGTTGGCAAGCCACGCAACGCGGGTCTCGCGGCTGCCATCGGCGAATACGAGGCACGCGCCGCGCGCTACTGGCCGCTGGGGCACGTAGAGGTGCGCGAGGAGCCGGCGAAGTCGGCGGGCGCCGACCTCGTGCGCGAGCGGGAGGGGGAGCGATTGACCGCCAAGCTCCCGCCGGCGGCGGTGGTGGCCTGCTGTGATCCCGGCGGCAAGCGACTAGATTCGGCCGCCTTTGCCGCGTGGCTGCAGGGGCATCGCGAGGGAGGGCGAGACGTGGCCTTCGTGATCGGCGGGGCCTTTGGCCTCGCGCCGGCGCTGCTGAAGCGTGCGGCCCTGCGGCTGGAACTCGCGCCGTGGACCCTGCCGCACGAGCTCGCGCGCCTGGTGCTGGCGGAGCAGCTGTACCGGGCGGGGACCATCGTGCGCCGCGAGCCCTACCACAAGTGACCGTGCCGCATTCCGCGCCCCCGTGTTCAGCGGTTAGGTTATGACGCGGCGCGGTCGGCACGCGCCGCGGACCCCGGAGGCAGGGAGCGCAATGGACTGTAGTCGGCGTCAAAGGCAGGGGCAGGTCGGCGGAGGCGTCGCGTGACGCCGCCGCGTGTCGTTGCCGAACCCGTGGGCGGCGGCCCGTTGGCACGCGCCGCCGTCGAAGGGCGCACGCCGTCGGGCTGGTATGCGCCGCGTCCCAAGGGGGCGACTGCCTGGCGCGAGCACGCCGAGCGCGTTCGCGATGAGTTCAACACCGACTGGTTTGCCTCGCTTGCCCCGGCTTTCAACGCCAGTGGTGCGGCGGCGCGCCGCCTCGAATCCGTCGCGCAGGGTCGCGGTGTCGTGGTCACGACCGGCCAGCAGCCGGGATTGTTCGGCGGCCCCGGATACACGTGGCTGAAGGCGCTCAGCGCACGCGCGCTGGCCGACAAGATCGAGCAGGAGACGGGCATCCCGGCCGCCCCCGTCTTCTGGGCCGCCACCGATGACGCTGATTTCGTCGAAGCGAGCTGGACGGCGGTCGCGTTTGACGACGAAGTCCGCCGCCTACGCATCGAACGGTTGGGCTTCGATGGGCAGGTCATGGCGGCGCAGCCGCTGGGTGACGTGAGCCGGCAGTTCGACGACCTCGCGGCGTCGGCGGGCTCGGCGCCGCACCTCGACCTGCTCGAGCATGCCCGGCGCGCCTACCATCCGGAGGCGACGGTCGGCGGCGCGTACGTGGCGCTGCTGCGCGCGCTCTTCGAGCCAATGGGGATTGCCGTGCTCGACGCCTGGCACCCGGCCGTGCGCGACGCGGCCCGCCCGACGCTGGTGGAAGCGCTGCGGCGGGCGGCCGTGGTGGACGAGTCGGTCTCGCTGCGCAGCGTGGCCATTGAACGCGCCGGTTTCCGTGCGCAGGTGGCGCGCGTGCCCAAGCTGTCGCTCGTCTTCCGCGTCTCTTCGAATGGCGTCAAGGAACGCATCCCGATGGCGCAGGCGGGCGACGTAGCGCTGCAGCCGCAGCTGGTGCTCTCGGCCAACGTGCTGCTGCGCCCAGTGGTCGAGCGCGCCATCCTGCCGACCATCGGCTACTTCGGCGGTCCGGGGGAGGTGGCCTACTTCGCGCAGGTTGGCGCCGTGGCCGAGGCGCTGGGTACGTCGGTGCCGCTCGTGCTGCCGCGGTGGTCCGCCACGATCGTCGAACCGGTGATCGATCGCATGCTGGGCCGGCTCGGCATGACCTTCGACGACATCAAGCCGCCGCATCAGGCGGAACGGCGCCTGGGCGACCGTGCCATGCCCGCCTTCCTGCGCGATACACTCGAGGCGCTGCGCCACGACGTCGACGCGCGACTGAATGCCCTGCGCGATAACGCCGAAGGCGCGGCGATGGTGCATGCGCAAGCCATCGAAGGGGCGCGGCATCAGCTGAAGTTCCGCGTGGACCGGCTGGAGCGGCGGTATCGCGCGGCGGTGCTCAAGGCGGAGACGGCGGCCATGCGCGACCTCGGCAGCGTGCGCGCGGCGCTCATGCCCGAAGGACTGCGGCAGGAGCGGGTGCTCAATCCACTCCCGGTGGTCGCGCGGCACGGCGACACGCTGATGGAGCAGCTGCGCGCGGGCGCGGCCCTGCACGCCACGCAGCTGCTCGGCGGCGCGTGACCGCCCGCGCCGCGGCGCATCAGCTGGACGGGACTGGCGCGTGACCGAGGCGCCCGTCCGGAACGCGGAATCGCGCACTGCGAGGGGCGCCGCCTTCGTCGCGGCGGGCATCCTGCTGAGCCGCCTCTTCGGCCTCGTTCGCAACCGGCTGCTCGGCCACTTCCTCGGCACGAGCGACGCCGGCGACGCGTTCAACGCCGCCATTCGCATCCCGAACATCCTGCAGAATCTCTTTGGCGAAGGCGTGCTCTCGGCGTCCTTCGTGCCGACGTATAGTCGACTGCTCGCGGAGGGCAACGAAGAGGAGGCCGGGCGCGTCGCGGGGGCGGTGGGCACGCTGCTGGCGCTTACGAGCACGGTGCTCGTGCTCCTCGGCATCGTGCTGACTCCGTTCGCCGTGGCGCTGATTGCGCCGGGGTTCGAGGGCGAGAAGCGCGAGCTGACCATCCGGCTGGTGCAGGTGATCTTCCCCGGGGTCGGCATCCTCGTGCTCTCGGCCTGGTCGCTCGGCGTGCTCAACTCGCACCGGCGATTTTTCCTGCCGTATGCGTCGCCGGTCGCGATGAACGTGGTGATGATCGGCGCGCTGCTGGGATACGGGCCGTCGCTGGCCGGTGACGCGGCGGGACAGGCGCGACTGGCCGGCGTGCTCGCGTGGGCGTCGGTCGTCGGCAGTCTGGCGCAGCTGATGGTGCAGGTGCCGACGGTGCTGCGGGTCGACCGGCGCCTGCGCGCGCGCGTTGACACATCGAACGGCAACGTGCGGACCGTGCTCGCGCAGTTCGCGCCGGTCTTCGTCGGGCGCGGCGTGGTGCAGCTCAGCGCCTACGTGGACAACGTGCTGGCCTCGCTCGTGGGCGCGGGAGCGGTCGCCGTGCTCTCGTACGCGCAGGTGATCACGATGCTTCCCGTCTCGCTCTTCGGCATGGCGGTGTCCGCCGCGGAGCTCCCGGCGATGTCGGGAACGGTGGGGACGGACGACGAGATTGCGCGCATCCTGCGTCGCCGGCTGTCGGACGGCCTGCATCGCATCGCGTTCTACGTGATTCCGTCGTCGATGGCGTTTCTCGCGGTGGGCGACATCGTCGGCGCGACGCTGTACCAGTCGGGACGGTTCGGGCGCGCCGACGTCGTCTGGATGTGGGGGGTGCTGGCCGGTTCCGCCGTGGGACTGCTGGCGGGGACGCTCGGGCGGCTCTACGCGTCCACGTGGTATGCGCTGCGCAACGCCCGCACGCCGCTGCGATTCGCCCTGTTGCGGGTGGTGCTCACGCTCGCCCTCGGGTGGGGCGCGGCCCTGTGGTTGCCGGGCGCGATTGGCATCGACGCCCGGTGGGGCGTGGCGGGGCTGACCGTGTCGGCCGGTGTTGCCGCGTGGGTGGAATGCCTGCTCCTGCGCCGCTCGCTCGTGCCGCGCCTTGGCGACGTCGGCGTGGACCGCCCGTACCAGGTGAAGCTCTGGGGGGCCGCGCTGGCGGCGGCCGTGGTGGCCTGGGGTGTGAAGCTCGTGCTTGGCGTCGAGCACCCGCTCGTGCTCGGCTTCGTGGCGCTCCCGCTGTACGGGCTGACGTACCTGGCGGCGACGGCGTCGCTGGCTATTCCCGAGGCATCGGCCATGGCCGGCCGCGTACGGCGGCTCGTGAGCGGGCGCTGACCAGCCGCTAGATTGCGGGCGAGGCCCCATGCGCATCGTCCCTGACGCCATCAGCCAGAAGCTGCCGCACCTCCCCGACACGCCCGGCGTGTACCTGTGGAAGGCGGCCGATGGCACCGTGCTGTACGTCGGCAAGGCCAACCGCCTCCGTCAGCGCGTCCGCAGCTACGTCGCCACCGACCACCCCGCGTGGTCCAAGACGCGGGTGCTGATGGAGCACGTGGCCGACCTCGAGACGATTGTCGTGCCCAGCGAGGAGCACGCGCTGATCCTCGAGCACAATCTCATCAAGGAGCATCACCCGCGGTTCAACGTGATGCTGCGCGACGACAAGACCTATCCGTACGTGAAGGTCACCGTGCAGGAGCCGTATCCGCGCGTGCTCGTGACGCGGCGGGTCCTCGACGACGGCGCCAGGTACTACGGGCCGTTCACCGACGTCGGGGCGATGCGCCACGCGCTCAACGTCGTGAAGCGCGTCTTCACCGTGCGGTCGTGCCGCTGGAACATGCCGGCCGAGATGCCGGAGCGCGCCTGTCTCGACTTCCACATCCGGCGCTGCCAGGGGCCGTGCATTGGGGCGCAGTCGCACGCCGAATATCGGGCGATGATCGACGAGGTGATCGCCTTCCTCGACGGCAAGCCCGACGAGGTGATGCGGCGCGTGCGCGCCCGCATGGAGGCGGCGTCGGCGAACCTCGACTTCGAGCGCGCCGCCGAACTGCGCGACGCCCTGCGGCACCTCGAGCACTTCGAGGAGCCGACAATCATCGTGGATGTCGAGGGCAACGACCGCGACGTCGTCGGCTTTGCGCGCGATGGCGACGATGCCTGTGTCACGCTGCTCAAGGTGCGCGGCGGCAAGCTGCTCGCGCGCGACCAGCGGTTTCTCGAACAGGCCGAGGGAGAGAGCGACGCCGCGGTGCTCGCCGCGTACCTCGCCGGATGCTACCGCGTCGCCGACCGGCCGGCCGAGGTGCTGCTGCCGTTCGCGCCGGACGATCTCGACGTGCTCGAGCCGGCGCTTCGTCCCACACGGGTGCTGATCCCGCAGCGGGGGCTCAAGCGCGAATTGCTCGACCTGGCGGAGAAGAACGCCCGCCACCTGCTGGAGGAGTTCAAGCTGGCCGAGGACGAGACCGAGGAGCGGGCGGGCGATCCCGTCTACGAACTCGGCCGGGCGCTGGGGCTGGCGAAGATCCCTCGGTCGCTGGTCTGCTTCGACAATTCCACCGCGCAGGGCAAGGACAATGTCGGGGCGATCGTCTGGTTCGAGAACGGGCGGCCGCGCCGTTCCGAGTACCGCAGCATGCGCGTGAAGTCGGTGGACGAGGCGCACGGCCCCGACGACTTTGCGTCGATGCGCGAGGTGGTGGAGCGCTACTTCCGCCGCCGCGTGGACGAAGGGAAGCCGCTCCCCGACCTGGTGGTCATCGATGGCGGCAAGGGGCAGCTGGCCGCGGCGCATGAGGCGCTCGCGTCGCTGACGCTGAGCGCGCTGCCACTCGTGTCGCTGGCCAAGCGCGAGGAGGAAGTGTTCATCTTCGGGCGGACGGAATCGCTGCACCTTTCGCGCCGGTCGCCGGCGCTGCGGCTGTTGCAGCAGGCGCGCGACGAGGCGCATCGCACGGCAGTCGGATACAACCGCAAACGCCGCACGATGCGGACGATCACGTCGGCGCTGCTCGACATCCCCGGCGTGGGGCCGACGAAGCGTCGCGAGCTGCTGCGCGCGTTCGGCAGCGTGGACGGCGTGCGCGCGGCGTCGGTGGAGCAGGTGGCCGCCCTGAAGGGATTCTCGGCCAAGTCCGCGGCCGCGCTGCTGGAGGCGCTCAAGTCATCGGCCCCAAACCGGCCGGCCGAGCGCATGCCGTCCGTGAGTGGTGCGGACGAGGCCGCGGACGGCCCCGATCTTCGAGCGAACGAGCCGCCCAATCCGTAGCTTTGATGCGTCGCGCGATGCGTCGCGCGATGCGACACACGATGCGGCGCCACGGCGACCGTTCGCGTGGCGCACGAGGTCTTGTCCTTACTGTCTTCCGTCTTCCATCTCCCGTCTCCCGTCTGCCCTCATATGTCCTGGACCCTGCATTGCACCACCGGCTGCGGCTATACAGCCCCCGGAAACAAGTTGGCTTCGCTCTGTCCGCAGTGTGCGCAACCCTTGTCCGTCCGCTACGACGTCGCGCCGAAGCGCGCGGACATCGGCGCGGAATGGTCGCTCTGGCGCTATGCCGCCGCGCTGCCGATCGCGGCCGGCGAGGCGCGCGTGGATCGCGGCGAGGGGATGACGCCGCTGGTCGAGCTCCCGGCACTGGCGCGCGAAATCGGGGTGCGACGGTTGTGGGTGAAGGACGAGGGGCAGAACCCCACGGCCAGTTTCAAGGCGCGCGGGCTCATGATGGCCGTGACGCGCGCCAAGGCGCTGGGGCTGCCCGGCGTGTGCGTCCCGACGGCGGGCAATGCGGGGATTGCGCTCGCCGGGTATGCGGCGGCCGCCGGACTCCCGGCGCGCATCTACGCCCCGCGCACCACGCCGCCGCCCATTCTCGGGAGCATTCGCGCCTTCGGCGTGGAACTCGAGCTCGTGGACGGACACATCGGCGACGCGGGGAAGGCCACGACGCAGTTTGCGAAGGAGAGCGGTTTCTTCAACGTCGCCACGGTGCGCGAACCGTATCGCGTGGAAGGCATGAAGACCATGGGGTACGAGGTCGCCGAGCAACTCGGCTGGGAGCTTCCCGACGTCATCATCTACCCGACGGGCGGCGGCGAGGGGACCATCGGCATCTGGAAGGCGATCGGCGAGATGGTCGAGTGGGGTTGGTTGCCCACGGAGATCGTGAAGTCGCGAATGATCATCGCACAGGCGTCGGGGTGCGCGCCGCTCGTGCGCGCGTTCCACGCCGGCGAGGACAGGGCCGTTCCGTGGGAGAATCCGGAGACGCACGCGAGCGGTCTGCGCGTTCCCGGCCCGTTCGGTGACCGCTGGACCCTGCGCACGCTGCGCGAGAGCCACGGCGACGCCGAAGCGGTGGACGAAGATGCGATTCGAGCGGGCACGTTCACGCTCGCGTCGCGCGGCGGCATCGATGCCGCGCCCGAGGGCGGCTGCGCGCTGGCGGCCGCGGCCCAGTTGGTGAAGACCGGCCGGCTCTCGCCCGACGCGAGCGTGGTCGTGTTCAACACGGGGTCGGGGGCGAGTTACCGCTGGTGAACTGCGATTGAGGATCAGGAATCCGGATTTCGATAGAGGATTGCGAATCCGGAATACGATGCACGATTGTTCCAATCGCCAGTCGCAGTCCGCTTTCGTATTCCTCAGTCGCGATCCGAATTCCAAATCCTCGGTCCGTCGTCGATCATGCGCATCGCCATCCTTGACCCCGCCCACGGCATCGCCGGCGACATGACGCTGGGCGCGCTCGTCGCGCTCGGCGTCGACCGGGAGTGGCTGCGCGCCCTGCCGACGGCGCTGGGGCTCGATGGGGTGACGGTGCGCGTCACCGACGTGACGCGCGGCGAGATCGCCTGCACGAAGGTCGACTTCGACATTCCGCCGCAGCCGCACGGCCGGCACCTCGCGCACATCGCCGCGATCGTGAACGGCTCGAGCGCGCCCGACGCCGTGAAGAAGGTGGCGATGGACGCGTTCACCCAGCTGACCGACGTCGAGGCGTCGATTCACGGGACGACGCGCGAGAAGGTGCACCTGCACGAGGTGGGTGCGGTGGACGCCATCCTCGACGTCCTCGGTTCGATCTGGGGCCTGCAGCAACTGGGCGTCGAGGCGGTGTACAACACGCCGGTCACGCTGGGGGACGGGTTTGTGGACGCCGCCCACGGGCGTATGGCGGTCCCGGCGCCGGCGACCATTCGCCTGCTGGAAGGGATCTCGGTGCGGCCGGGGCCCGAAGGGAGCGGGGAACTGGCTACGCCAACGGGGGCGGTGCTCGTGCGCGTCCTGTCGAAGGGTGCGCCTCCGCCGGCGTACACCCCGGTGAAGGTCGGGTACGGCGCGGGCACCAAGGATCCGCCGGGGCGCGCGAACGCGCTGCGCATTGTGCTGGCTGACGTCGACGACGGCAGGGCGGGCGCCGAAACGCTGGCGATGTTGGCCTGCGATATCGACGACCTGGGCGGCGAGTTTGTCGCCGGGGCCGCCGACGCGATGCGGGCAGCCGGCGCGCTCGACGTGACGCTCGTGCAGACGCTGATGAAGAAAGGACGGCCGGGGGTGCGCGTCGAGGTGCTGTGCGCGCTGGCCGATGCCGATCGCCTGGAAGGACTGCTGCTGACGGAGAGCTCCTCCATCGGCGTCCGGCGCCTGCTGGTGAGCCGACTTGCCCTGCCGCGGCGCGAGCTCCGCGTGTCGGTGGACGGGCAGGTGATCCGGCTCAAGGCGGTCACGCTTCCGGACGGGTCCACGCGCGTGAAGCCCGAGTGGGACGATGTGCAGTCGGCGGCGCGCGCCCTCGGGCGTTCGGCGCAAGAGGTGGCCGACCGCGCCCGTCGCGAGGCCGAAACGGCCCGGCTGTAGGCGGTGTAGAAAGGCCTTAGATTCCCCGCGTCGGCTGCCGACGCGACAGCCCCGTACCGAGGATTCCCCTGATGACCCGACGTCGCATTGCGCTCGCCGCCGTGGCCGCGGCTCTCACCGCCGCGCCGCTCCTGGCGCAGGGCACCTGCGAGATCGAGACGCGCAAGCCGTTCCAGCTCACCAGCGCCGTGCTGTACATCCAGAAGCACGACCAGCAGGTGAACGACGAGGACCGGGCGAAGCTGCTGAAGCAGGCGATCAAGGTGTTGACCGACAACCCCGAGCGCATCAAGAACGAGGTCGGGCGCAACTACCTGCTCGGCGGCGCCTACGTGCGCTGGTTCCAGGACCAGGGGGCGCGGCCGGTCGTGCGCGCCAAGCGCGGCGACGTCGGTTTCGCCGACAACGCCGAGGGTGAGTTCTTCCTCCCCACCGCGATGGATGAGGCAATGAGCGCGGTGGAACGCGAGATGCCCGCCTGCGCCGACAGCACGCTGCGGTATCGCAACGCCATCTTCGCCAAGGTGCTCAATACCGCCATCGCGTACTACAACGCCAAGCAGTACGACCCGGCCATCGAGTACGCCAACTACGCCCTGCAGCTGAGCCCACGCTCACCGCAGGTTGGCGCGGCGTATCAGGTGCTCGCCAACTCCTCGCAGGCCAAGGGAGACCTGCCCGGCGCGATCGCGAGCTGGGAGCGGGCCATCGCCAAGATGGGGACCGACGCGGCCGCCACGCCGGCCCGCGCCCAGGCGAACTTCAACCTGGCGGTGCTCACCCACCAGCAGGCCAGCCTCCTGCAGGGCGCCGCCCGCTCCGCGGGACTGCGGCGCGCCGCCGAGTTGTTCAAGACGGCGGCCGAGCTAGCTCCGGACGGCCCGAACGCTGCAACGGCGCGCGCCGCCTACGCGCGCGCCCTGCAGGAATCGGGCGACAGCGTGACCGTGGCGGGGATCTACGCCGATATGGTCGCCAATCCGGCCAAGTACACCGCCCTCCAGCTCTTCGAGGCCGGCGTCGTGATGGCCACCGCCAGGAAGTTCGACGACGCGGCGGCGCTGTACGAGGCGGGGCTCGCGATGAACCCATACTATCGCGACGCGCTGTTCAATGCGGCAAACGTCTACTTCGCCCAGCACAAGCCCGAGAAGATGGCATCGGTCGTCGAACGACTGCGCGCCATTGACCCAATGAACCCGGATGTGCTCAAGTTGGCGGGCGCGGTGTGGCAGGAGCGCGGCAAGCAGGCTTTCGACCCGAAGGCGAAGAAGCTGGCGCAGGACTCGACCATTGCGTACGTGGAGAAGGCGGGCAAGCTGCCGGTGCGCGTCGTCGTAAATCAGTTCACGGTGGGACGTGGCGGCAACGCGACGCTGAGCGGCTCCGTCGAGAACCTCGGCGCCACGACGGCCAGCTTCACGGTTATTTTCGAGTTGGTGGACAAGACAGGGAACGGCGTGGGCACGACCACGGTCGTCGCTGACGCCGTCGCGCCGAAATCGTCCAAGGACTTCTCGGTGCCCGTTGTCGGCGCGTCGCCGGTGGCGTGGCGTTATACGATGCGATGATCAACGCGTGGAAGTCCTTAGCTAATATTGACTTCGGACCTCTCGCCTGCTAACTTGGTTTAGGCGTTCTGAAGGACGCTGTTTCGACGGGGAAAGGGGGATCACGACCCTCTTTCCCCGTCCGCTTCCGAGGATCGCATGGTTCGAGTCGCGCGCGTTAAACCCGACAGCATCGCACAGGAACTCGGCATCGTGCCCGGGACGGAGTTGCTCACCGTCAACGGGCGCGAGCTGGGCGATTTCCTCGACTGGGAATTCCTGACCGCCGAGGACCTGCTCGAGGTCGAGGCGCGGCTCCCGAACGGTGATGAAGTCGTCTACGACATCGAGCGGCTCGAAGGCATCCCGCTGGGCGTGGAGCTCGAGCCGCCCACGGTGCGACGGTGCGCCAACCGCTGCGAGTTCTGCTTCATCGAGGGACTTCCCAAGGGGCTGCGGAAGAACCTCTACATCCGCGACGACGACTACCGCCTCTCGTTCGCGTACGGCAACTTCGCGACGCTCTCGAACCTGAAGGAAAAGGACGAGCAGCGGATCATCGAGTACCGCCTGTCGCCGCTCTACGTGTCGGTGCATGCCACCCCATGGGAGGCGCGGCGGGTGCTGTTGAACAACCCGCGTGTTCCCGACATCAAGGAGCAGCTCTGGCGCCTGGTCGAGGGGGGCATCCAGTTCCACGGCCAGATGGTCGTGGTGCCGGGGCTGAACGATGGCGAAGTGCTGGAGCAGTCGCTGAGCGACCTATGGGACTTCGGCGACGCCTGCCTCTCCGTGGCTCTCGTCCCGGTTGGGCTGACGCAGTTCTCGCACCTGTACACGGGGCGCTCCATGGATGTCGAAGCGGCGCGCTCGCTGGTGGAGGTCACCAGCCGCTGGGCGGAGCGCGCGCAGCAGGAACGCGGCTTCCCGTGGGTCCATGGCTCCGACGAGCTTTACCTGCTCGCCGAGTGTGACCTGCCGCCGTTCGAGCACTACGGCGATTTCTCCCAGATCGAGAATGGCGTGGGAGCGCTGCCAATGCTGCGCCACCGTCTGGAATCTGGGCTCGAGCGCCTGCCGCGGCTCGACGGCAAGCGCATTGCCGTCGTCACCGGCGTCTCGATGGCACCGCACATGCCGGCGCTTCTTGAGCAGCTGACGAACGCGACGGGCGCCACCTTCGACCTGCGGCCGACCACCAACTCCCTCTTCGGCCCGACCGTCACGACCGCCGGGCTGCTTGTGGGAACCGACATTGAGCGCGCGCTCGCCGACGTCAACGGCGCGGATTTCGCGCTCATTCCCGCCGAGAGCATCAACGAGGATGGCATCTTCCTCGACGACGTGGTGTTCGAGGAACTCCGGGCGCGCCTCCCGATGCCTGCCTTTCCTTCGTACGACTTCATCGACGTGCTAACGCTTCAGGGTGAGCCGGCGCCGTCCCTTGCCGGAGATCTCCCGTGAACATTCCCGTCATCGCATTTGTCGGCCGCCCCAACGTGGGCAAGTCGAAGCTCTTCAACCGCATCATCGGGCACGATCAGGCGATCGTGAGCGAGGAGGCGGGGACCACGCGCGACCGCCATTTCGCGCTGGCCGAATGGGCGGGGCGGAAGTTCTGGTTGGTGGACACCGGCGGCCTGCGCGAGGATTCGAAGCTGCCGATGGACCTCGAGATCCGCCGGCAGGTGGAGCAGGCCATCGAGGAAGCCGACTTGCTGCTCATGGTCGCCGACGCGCAGGTGGGGGTTCATCCGAGCGACGCGCGCATCGTGGAACTGCTGCGCAAGTCCGGCAAGCCGTTCATGGTCGTCGCCAACAAGGTGGACGATCCGCGCGAGACCGACTGGTTCGAGTTCTATCGGCTGGCCGCGGGGGAACCGTTCCCGGTATCCGCGGCCAACGGCAAGAACTCGGGCGACCTGCTCGACGCGATCGTGGCGCGCATTCCGGACTCCACGGGCGACGAGAGCGCGGACGCGCTGCGCGTGGCCGTGGTGGGCCGCCCGAACACCGGCAAGTCGTCGTTCATCAACCGCCTGCTGGGCGAGGACCGGCTGGTGGTGTCGGACATTGCGGGGACGACCCGCGACTCCATCGACACGCCGTTCACGTACCACGGCACCGACATCATCTTCGTCGACACGGCGGGGTTGCGCCGGCAGTCGAAGATGGACGACGGCATCGAGTTCTACTCGGCGCTGCGCACGCGCCGCGCCATCGACCGATCGGATATCTGCCTGCTCGTCATCGACGCGATGGAGGGACTGCACAACCAGGACCTCAAGATCGCCAACATGGCCTGGGAGCAGGGGCGCGCGCTCATCGTCATCGTGAACAAGTGGGACCTGAAGGAAAAGGACGACAAGACGTCGGCGAAGTTCGAGAAGGAAGCGGGGGAGAAGGCGCCCTTCCTCAAGTACGTGCCGTTCATCTTCACCTCGGCGCTCACCGGCCAGCGCGTGACCAAGGTGCTCGACCTCATCCTCGAGGTGAATGCCGAGCGCCACAAGCGCATCAGCACGTCGCAGGTGAACGAGGCGCTGCAGGCCATCGTCGGACGCCGCCAGCCGCCGCAGGCGGCCGGCTTCGAGATCAAGCTCAATTACGGCACGCAGGTGGAGACCGCCCCGCCGACCATCCTGATCTTCGGCAACAACCCGGATCTCCTGCAGGAGCATTACGTGCGCTACCTGCACAACTGCTTCCGCGAAGTCTGGGGATTCACCGGGAACCCGTTGCGCCTGACGTTCAAGCGCAAGAGCGGAGTCCGCAAGGAATGATCGCCGCCGCGGCGCTCGCGCTCGCGTACGCCTCGGGCTCCATCCCGTCGGCGTACCTCGCCGGCAAGGCGAAGGGGATCGATCTGCGCACGGTGGGCTCGGGCAACCTCGGCGCGACGAACGTGTACCGCACGCTGGGGGCGAAGATGGCGGCGGTCGTCTTCCTTGTCGACGTGCTCAAGGGGGCGTTGCCGGTCATTATCCTGCCGGGACTGGTTTTTCCGGGCGACGCGGCGGCTTCGACGACCCCGCAGTGGTTTGCCATTGCCTGCGGCGTGGCCGCGATCGTCGGCCACGCCAGGCCGGTCTTTCTGCTGTGGAAGGGCGGCGGCAAGGGAGTGGCGACCGCGGCCGGCATCTTCGCCGCCATCGCGCCTGTTCCTTTGGTCCTTGCGCTGATCGCGTTTGCGCTCGTGCTCTGGCGCACCGGGTATGTGTCCGCCGGATCGCTGACGGCGGCCGTCGTGCTGGTCGCTGGCGTGATCGTGTTCGACCGCGGACAGTCCCCGGCGACGATCGCCGCGGTGGCCGTCTGTCTCTTCGTCTTCTGGTCGCATCGGGCCAACATCGAGCGCTTGCGCGCGGGCACCGAACATCGATTCAGCCGGGCGAAGTCTGGGGAGGGCGAATGAGGTGCGCAGTCTTGGGCGCCGGCGCCTGGGGGACGGCGCTTGCGAGCCTGCTGGCCGACAACGGCCACGAAACCACGGTGTGGTGCCTCGAGCCCGACGTCGCCGAAGCAATCACGCACTCCGCCGCGAATCCGCGGTTCCTGCCCGGCATCCAGCTGAGCGCCAGGCTGCGCGGCACGACGGACAAGGCGGCCGCGCTCGACGGCGCGGAGCTGGTGCTGCTGGCCTCACCGTCGCACGTGCTCCGCGAGGTTGTCTCGCATGCGCGCGCCTGGGTGGCCCCCGGCGCGACGGCCGTGGTGGCCACGAAGGGCATCGAGCGCCATTCGTTCGCCCTCATGACGGACGTCGTCGAGCAGGAGCTGCACGGCCATGCGGTGGTCGCCCTCTCCGGCCCGAGTTTTGCCGCCGAAGTCGCGACCAGGCATCCGACGGCCGTCGTCGCCGCCTCGGCCGATGCCGCCGCCGCGATGCGGGTGCAGCAGTCGTTCAGTGCGCCGTTCTTCCGCGTGTATTCCAGCGACGACGTCAAGGGCGTGGAGCTTGGCGGGGCACTCAAGAATGTCATGGCGGTGGCCGCGGGAATGAGCGACGGCCTCGGCCTCGGGTTCAACACGCGGGCGGCGCTGATCACGCGCGGCCTCGCCGAGATGATGCGCCTGGGCGTCGCGATGGGCGCGCATCCGCAGACCTTCGCCGGACTCGCCGGCATGGGCGATCTCGTGCTGACGTGCACGGGTTCGCTGAGCCGCAATCGGCAGGTCGGGCTCGAGATCGGGAAGGGCGCGACGCTCCCCGAGGTGCTCGCGGGACGTGAGACCGTGGCCGAGGGCGTGGTGACCACCGAGAGCGCGCGCGAACTGGCGATTGCGCGCGGGGTGGAGATGCCGATCGTGAACGCCGTGCATCGCGTGCTCTTCGAGCACCAGCCGGCGCGGCAGGCGATGGTGGAGCTGATGTCGCGTGAACTGCGCGGGGAGCGTGACTGATGGCAGCCAGTCCAGCGGAACCGGTGAAGGAGTTCTTCAGCATTGGCGATGTGTGCGAGCTGACGGAGCTGAAGCCGCACGTGCTGCGCTACTGGGAGAGCCAGTTCAAGGGCCTGAGCCCGGTGAAGAACCGCTCGGGCAACCGCGTCTACTCGCGGCGCGAGGTCGAACTGGTGATGCTCGTGAAACACCTGCTGTACACCGAGAAATACACGATCGACGGCGCCCGGCAGAAGCTCGATGAATACCGCAAGACCGGGGCGCTGCGTCCGACGGCCCGCACCGGGCTCGATCTCCAGACCATTCTCGCGCTCGAGGCGGAGCTGCAGGCGCTGCTCGTCTCGCTGCGCGACCCATCCAACCGCTGATGCGACTGCTGCTGAGCAACGACGACGGTATCCTGGCGCGCGGTCTCGCGGCGCTTGAACGCGCGGCCTCGCCGCTGGGCCACGTCTATGTGGTGGCCCCGGATCGCGAGCAGAGCGCGACCAGCCATTCGCTGACGATGCACCATCCGCTGCGCCCGGTGCAGATCGCGGAGAACCGCTGGCAGGTGGACGGCACGCCGACCGACTGCGTGATGCTGGCGCTCGAGGCGCTGCTCCCCGAGCGCCCGGACTACGTGCTCAGCGGCGTCAACCACGGCCCCAACATGGGCGAGGACGTGCTCTACTCGGGCACGGTGGCCGCGGCCATGGAGGGACTCGCCCTGGGCGTGCCGGCCATCGCCTTCTCGTTTGCCGGGAGCGTCCTGCGCGCCGACGCGCTGCTCGACGACCACATCGGGACGATGGAGCGCATCCTGCGGCACCTCACCTCACTGCCGGTCTTCCCCGAGAACACGCTCTTCAACGTGAACATCCCGCCCATCGCGGCGGACCAGGTGAAGGGGTTCCGGTTGACGCGCCTGGGGCGGCGCGCCTACTCCGATTCGCTGATGCCGATGAAGGATCCATGGGGGCGGCCCATCTACTGGATTGGCGGCGGGTCGGTGGACTGGAAGGACTCCGCTTCCGACTCCGACTTCCAGGCGATCAGCGAGGGGTTCGTGTCCATCACGCCGCTGCACCTCGACCTCACGCATCGCGACATTCTCGACCGCCGGGAGCAGTGGTGGCGTCCCCTGTAACGCCGCAGTTCACCGGGGCGCGCCGGCGGCTGCTCGACGAGCTGCGCGCCAAGGGCATCAACGACCTCGCCGTGCTGCGCGCCCTCGACCTGACACCGCGGCACCAGTTTGTCCCGTCGGGCGTGCGGCATCGGGCGTACGAGGACTCGCCGCTCCCCATCGGCAGCGGCCAGACCATCAGCCAGCCGTTCGTGCACGCGATGTACCTGCAGACGCTGAAGCTGCAGGGACACGAGAAGGTGCTCGAGATCGGCACGGGCTCGGGCTACCAGACCGTGCTGCTCGCCTACTTGTGCCAGCACGTCTACTCCGTGGAACGCGTGCGGCCGCTGCTCGAGACGGCGCGCGACGCGATCACCGCGTGCGGCGTGACGAACGTGGCGCTGCTATGCGGCGATGGCACATACGGCTGGCCGGAGTTTGCGCCGTATGACGCGATCCTGGTGGGAGCCGGCGCGCCGACCATTCCGCAGCCCCTTGTGGACCAGCTCGCCATCGGCGGACGCCTGATTGTTCCCGTTGGCGGACGTGAGGACCAGCGCCTGGTGGAGATCACGCGCACGAGTGCCGGATTCGAACGGCGCGACCTCTCCGACGTGCGCTTCGTGCCGCTGGTGGGCAAGCACGGGTGGGAGTCGGCGTGAGCGGCGAGACCCGGGGCGTGTTCGTGCGCATCAGCGGACGCGTGCAGCACGTCGGGTTCCGCTGGTTCGTCGAGCGCCGGGCGAGCGAGCTCGGGCTCGGCGGCTGGGTGCGCAACGCCGCCGATGGTTCGGTGGAGGTGGCCGCGTTCGGGGCGAGCGCGCAGGTGGAACGGCTGCTGGAGGCGCTGCGGCGGGGGCCGCCGCAGGCCAGGGTGCAGTCCGTGGAGATTGAGGAACGGCCCGCGCCGCCGATCGGCGCACCGAACGGCAATTTCGAGATCGAGCCATGATTACCAGGCCACGGCCCGAAGGGCGTGACGAACTGTCGCGTGCGGCGCGCGCGACGATACGCGACGTGCCGGACTTTCCCAAGCCGGGCATCGTGTTCAAGGACATTACCCCCGTGCTCGCCGACGCGTCGCTCTTCGCGCGCGTGACGGAGAGCATGGCGGCGGGGGCGGCCGCGCTGAACATCACGCACGTGGTCGCCATCGAGAGCCGCGGCTTCCTCTTCGCCGCGCCCGTCGCGCAGCAGCTGGGCGTGTCGCTCATCCCCGTGCGCAAGCCGGGCAAGCTGCCCTTCCGCCGCGTGCGCGAGGAGTATGCCCTGGAGTACGGCACCGACGCGCTGGAAATGCATGAGGACGCGCTCGGCGCCGGCGCCCGCGTGCTCGTCGTGGACGACGTGCTCGCCACCGGCGGCACGGCCGCGGCCACGCGGCGCCTGGTGGAGCGCGCTGGTGGCACGGTCGTGGCGTTCTCGTTCGTGATCGACCTGACGTTCCTCAACGGGCGTCAGCAGCTCGTCGGGTCGTCGGTGGACGCGATCGTGGAGTACTGAGCTACTTCCGCGGCAGCATGTCCGGCAGATCTGCCACGATGTAGGCCATCACGGCGAAGGCGGCCACGCACTTCTGCATGTCGGCGGGGCTGAGCTTGTCCGGCGTGTCGGCCGGCGTGTGGTGGTATACGAAGTACTTGCTCCCCTCCACATCGAGCCCCATCCCCGGCACGCCGGTGCTCATCAGCGGGCCGATGTCGGCGCCGCCGCCGCTTGCGCCGATCCTGCCGGCGCCGATGCGGTCGAGCAGCGAGCCGATCTGTTTCACGATCACGCGCGCGGAGTCGCTGCCGGTGAAGCCGAATCCGAGCGGGGCAAAGACGCCCGCGTCCGATTCGATCAACAGGGAATGCGCCTCGGTGGCGTGCGCGTCGCGATACGCGGAGCCGCCGCGCCCGCCGTTCTCCTCGTTCACCCAGCCCACCACGCGGATGCTGCGGCGTGGCGTGAGGCCCAGCTTCTTGAGCAGCCGCACGGCTTCCCATGCCACGACGATGCCGCCCGCGTCGTCCATCGCGCCCACGCCGACGTCCCACGAATCGATGTGGCCCCCGATGGCGACGATCTCATTCGGCTTCTCGCGGCCCGTCAGTTCACCCATCGGGTTGCGCGAGGGCGAGTCCGGCAGCGTCTGCGCCTCCATTTGGATGGTGAGCACGACCTTGGTGCCCCGGTTCTGCATCCGGTGCAGCATCGTGGCGTCTTCCAGCGGAATGGCCGCGGCCGGAATGCGCGTCACCGTGGAGTCGTACCGCATCGCGCCGGTGTGCGGCGTACGCAGTCCCCACGGGCCCACCGCGCGAATGAGCGACGCCACCGCGCCCAGCCTTGCCGCGGCAATCGCGCCGTTGCTGCGGTACTGCACCGTCTCCCCGTAGTTGGTGAACGGCACGTCGAAGAGCACGATCTTCCCGTTGGCCTCGCCGGCCCGCTTCGACAGTTCGTCGAAGCTCGACACCACGAGCACTTCGGCGGTGATGCCGCCGGCGGGTGTGCCGATCGAGCCGCCGAGCCCCAGCATCGGCACGTCCGCCACGCGCGGGGCCTGCATGGTGATCGACTCGCGGCCTCGCACCCAGCGCGGCACCATCGCCGGCTCGCCGCGCACGCTGGCGAGGCCGTCTTCCTTCATCCGCGCCAGCACCCAGTCGATGCCGCGCTCGAGGTTGGCGCTCCCGGCGAGCCGGGGACCGCTGTAGTCGGTGAACTCGGCGAGGCGGTTCCACGCGCCGGTCGAGTCGGCCAGCGCGGCGGCGATGATCCGGTTGGCGACATCACGGTACCGATCGGCCACCGGCTGCTGGGCGGCGAGCGGCACGGCAAGGAACAGGGCAGGGAGGAGACGGAGGCGCATGGGCGTGAGGGAGACGGGGAAGAACGAACGCTATGCGATGTGACGGCGTGGCGCCATTGCTGCTAACTTCCGGCCAGTCCGTTCTGTCGGAGAGACGCCGTATGCGTGCTGGACCCTTGTGCCGGACCCTCGCGGGCCTTGGCGTGATCGCGACCGCGGTGAGTGGACAAGCCACGCCCACGGCGCCCGCGGCCCCGCCGGCCCGAACCATTCTCGCCATCGGGGCGCACGCCGGCGACATGGAGCTCACCGCCGGTGCGGTGCTGCTTGGCGCGCACCAGCGCGGCGATCGGGTCGTAGTGCTGCATCTCACGCTGGGGGAAGGCGGGAACCCGAAGCTCAGCCCGGTGGAGTACGGCGCGCAGAAGAAACGGGAGGCCGAGGCGGTGGCCGCCGACCTTGGCGCCGAGGTGATCTTCGGGCCGTACAAGGACGGTGAGATCCCGAACGATGACTCCGCGCGGCGATACGTGGCCGACGTGATGCGCCAGGTGAAGCCCACCATGATCATCACGCATTGGAAGGAGAGCCTGCACAAGGATCACGCGATCACCAGCGCCATTGTGCAGGAGGCCGTGCTGCTCGCCGCGTTGCCGGGGGTGCAGTTGGCGCATCCGGCGCATCGCGGCATACGGTCGGTCTGGTATGCAGATAACTGGGAGGACGCCACCAACTTCACGCCGTACGTGTACGTGAAAGTGTCCGACCAGCTCGACGCGTGGCGCGCCGCGGTGTCGAAGTACGAGTTCGCGCGCGGGGCGATCGCCAACTTTCCGTACGTCGACTACTACACCGCGCTCGCCACGGTGCGCGGTGCCGTGGTGTACAAGGGGAAGGCCGTCGCCTTCGCCGTGGAGCCGGAGGCGCGCCGCCGCGTCCTCGACGCGCTGCCGTAGCGCGACGGCGAACGCCGGCCATGGACCGGGTCACGGGCTCGGCATCCGGCGGGACCCGTGCGCTACTTGATCACTTCCCAGGCGATGGACGCGATCTCCCCCAGCGCCTGGCCAGCGAAGGTCGCCGGATCCGGCACGTTTGCCGCGAAGTTGTTCACGTAGATCGCGAATGCGATCCGTCGCCCGCTTCTGGACGTGAAGTAGCCGGCGAGTCCCTTCGCATGCACGATGGACCGCTTGTTCAGCGGATCGTACGAGGAGAACGTCCCGGTCTTCGCATGCACGCGGCCCGCGGCCGGCGCGGTGGTCTGGATGGCGGCCAGCGTCCCGTCCGTGCCAAGCACCGGCAGCGCATCGTGGAACGACTGCGCCCACGGCTGCGTGGCGATGTACTCGAGGTAGCGTGTCATGAACGCGGGCGAGAAGAAGGCATCGCCTCCCGCGCCGTCACCCTGCACGGCGCCGTCGGTATTCAGTCCCGCGCCCTGCAGCCACTCCCTGGCCACGTCAAAGCCGTTCTTGCCCGCATCGCGCGCGGCGGGCTGAGCGCCGAGCAGCATCGGCAGGCTGCTCGCATGCAGGTTCTGGCTGGTCTTGAGAATGACGCGCGCCGCCGCCTCGAACGGGAGCGACACGTGCTCGGCCACCACCAGCGAGTCGGCGTAGCCGCGCGACAACTGCGCGGCATCCACAGTCCGCGAGCCGAGCCGCGGAATGACGTGAATGCCCGCTTCGTTGAACACCTCCGACAGGACGATCTCGCCGAAGCGACTCGGCGCCGCCACGGCCCACCGCACATTCACGGCTGGTCCAACCGGCATGCGCCCGGTGCCCACCAGGACGCGATGGTCCTTGTCGGTGCTGTCCTCCACCGTGCGAACCTGGGCCGGCGTGCCGCTGTCGGCCGTCGTGAGGTTCGCCTGCACCGTGAGGTAGGAGGTCTTGGGTGAGACGCTGACCTGCACGGCATCGCCGGCGCGAACCCCCGGTGTCACCACGATGTCGATGACATTGTCGTTGAGGATCAGCGGCGAGATGACGATGCGCGTGCCCAGTTCGCGAGTGCCTTCACGGAAGAGCGAAGCGTCAACGATCACCTGGCCGGTCGCGCCGTGGATGCCGCGTTCCACCACTTGCCGCGCCATGTCTCGGAGCGCGGCAAGCGGATCACCCGGAAGCGGCGGCCCGCCGTAGGAATGATCCTGGTCCACGAAGGCGTACTGGCCGTTCGGATGCTCCCAGTGCGTCAGGTTCGGGTCGCCGCTGGCCACGAGCACCAGGTCGCCCTGTACGATCCCGTTGCGCACGGGCCCCGTGCGAAAGATGCGGGTGCGGAACCGGTAATCGGCGCCGAGCGTGGCGAAGGCCGTGCCGGTGGTGACGAGCTTGGTGGTCGAGCCGGGGACGAAGAGGCGGTCGCGGTTCACCGCGTAGACCGTCTTCTTGGTCTGCAGGTCGTAGAACTCCATGCCCCACGTCGCATGGGCGAACTCCGGGCGCGCCATCACCTCCTGAATGCGCTTGGGCGGCGCCGGCTGGGCGGTGAGTTCGACGGCGACAGCGAGGGCAGGGAGCAGCCGAAGCAGGCGGGGCGACATGGCAGGCGGGGTCGAAGTGGGCACGCGGCGTACCGCGATAACATGGATCGCGTGGCATCCGCGGCGCCAGCCACGTAACTTTCGCTGACCGCCCCCGTAGCTCAGGTGGATAGAGCAAGCGTTTCCTAAACGCTAGGTCGCCTGTTCGAATCAGGCCGGGGGCATTGGCGGTGCTGGCGCGCGGCGTTCGTGTTGACGCTCGTTCGTCCGCGCGCTAAGGTGCGATTGGTACCGGGTCTGTGTCGGCGAGGACGCCGAACGCCTTCATGGTCACGCGAGCGTTTCGCTCCCTCGATCGGCCGGCCTCCTTGTCCATCACACTACGCGCGGCCATGGTGCTTGCGGTCTGGGCGGTTGCCGGCTGCGGCAGCCATGATCGGACGCCGACCGTCCCGGAATACCGGGTCACGTCCGACACGGCCGCGTTGAACGTTCCGGTGGGACCGATCGCGCTCCCGCTGAGCACGTACGATGGATCGGGTGAGACGGTGCATCCCGACTTCGCCGCGCCGCGGTCGCCGTGGAAGCATCGGCTCTTCTACCTCGCCCTGACGCCGTACCCCGCTGGCGCGACGTACTACGAGAATCCGTCCCTGTACGCCAGCCTTGATGGCGTGCGATGGAGCGGAGCGCCGCGGGCGCCGATGCCGCTGGTGAAGCCGAGAAACGGTCATCTCTCCGACCCGGATCTCGTGCATGCGTCCGTGCGCGGCGAGCTGTTCCTCTACTACCGGCAGGTGAGTGATTCGGACCGGGTCTTCCTGATGCGTTCCGCGGACGGCGCGCAGTGGTCCAGGTCCCGGCAACTCTTCGCCACCAAGCGGTATGCGTCGCTCTCGCCGGCGGTCGTGCGGCGGGCCAAGGACGACTGGTGGATGTGGAGCGTCGACGCGCGTTCGGGATGCAATGACCGGACGGCGCAGGTCACCCTCCGGCGGTCGACGGATGGCATTGCGTGGTCCGATCCCGCGCCCGCCGAGCTGGGAGCGCCATCGCTGCTCTATCCGTGGCATCTCGACGTCCAATGGATTCCCGAACGCGGCGAGTTCTGGGCGCTTTATCCAGTGAAGGCACCGGAGACCTGTGCCACCACGGCCCTCTTCCTGGCGACGAGCCGGAACGGCGTCACGTGGCGCACCCTCCCCACGCCGGTGCTGATCGCGGGCACCATTCGCGAACTCTCGCACATCGTGTACCGGTCGACCTTCTCCTACGACGCCCGCACCGACATGGTGGCCCTCTGGCTGTCGGGAGCGCGATTGGAGGGAGAGGGGCGTTTCCGCTGGCGGACCGTCGCGTTCCGGCGCCCGCGGCTGGCGTTGTTCGCCGATCTCGCGGCCGCGCAACACCGGCCCGTGCCCATCGCCCCACGGCGCGTCCGCACCGCGTTCACGCCGCCGTGATCAACCGGGCAACGATGCCGTCGCCTTCCCCGCGGAGGCGCTGATGGCGCTGGCCATCGGTCCGTGCATGTTCGTCGCGCCGCTCGTCTTCGTGCTGGCGCTGCTGCTCATCCCGCTGTGGCCCGTAGCCATGGTGCTGGCTGCCGCGCTGTGGCTCGTCGTGTGGCCGGTGGATCAGCTGTTCCTCCTTGTTGGCGTGCGGGGGGCGGGCGGAGCGTCGCGTCGTGTCTCACGCTGGCTGCGCGTCGTGGTCACGCCCTGGGTGCTCCTCGAGCTGCCCAAGCGTCCGCCCACCCCGCGCGCTCCGCCGGACGTGGGTCCGGCCGACTCCGAAACGGAAGACTAGCCGCGACGGCGGCGGATCATTCCGCCGTCTTGTGGAATTGCTTCGTGGCAAACCACAGCACGCTGACGCCGAGTCCGGCCAGCCACACCAGCTGCGGCCAGATCACGCTCCAGCCCGCCCCGCGCAGGAAGATGCCGCGCACCGCGATCAGGTAGTGCCGAATGGGGTCCAGGTACGACAGCCACTGCACCCACGGCGGCATGTTGTCCACGGGGAAGAGCAGGCCGCCGAGCATGATCGCCGGCAGGAAGAACATGAACATCGACATGAACGCTTCCTGCTGCGTCTTGCTGATGGTCGAGATCAGCAGGCCGATGCCCAGCCCGGTCAGCACGAAGAGCAGGCTCGCCACCCCGAGCACGACGAAGCTGCCGGCGAACGGAATGCGGAACCAGAGCAGCGAGACCGCGGTCACGAGCACGACGTCGAACATCGCCACCAGCGCCGAAGGCACGGTCTTGCCGAGCATCAGTTCGATCGGGCGGAGCGGGCTCACCATCAGCTGCTCGAGCGTGCCGAGTTCGCGCTCCCGCACCACGGCGAGGCTGGTCAGCATCAGCGCCATCAGCATCACGACGTTGCCCATCACCGCCGGCACGTTGTACGAACGGCTCTCGAGATTCGGGTTGTACCACACCCGCGCCTCGAAGCGAACCCCGCCGGTGGGGGCGGGCACGCCGGCCCGCGCGGCGATCTCCACGCCGCGCTGCAGGCCGTAGCTCCCGATGATCTGCGTCGCATAGCCGAGCGCGACATTGGCGGTGTTCGCGTTGGAGCCGTCGACGAGCAGTTGCACCGTGGTCGGGCGCCCCTGCGCGACGTCGGCGGCAAAGCCCCGCGGGATGTGCACGCCAATCAGCACATCGCCCGCGTCGAGGGCGCGCGTGAGCTCGGCCGGCCGTTCGCCGCGGTGTGTGATGTCGAAGTACCCGCCCGCCGTCAGCGCCGTCGCCAGGGCGCGCGACTCCGACGTGGCGTCGGCGTCCACCAGGTAGGTCTGCGCGTGACGCACGTCCGTGGTGACCGCGTACCCGAAGACCAGCAGTTGCAGAATGGGCGCGATGATCAGCATGCGCCGCGAACGCGGGTCGCGGAGCAGCTGCACCAGCTCCTTGCGCAGGAGCTGCTGGACGCGAACGCGCGACGGCAGCGTCATTCGATCTCCTTGCGGAACACGCGCACCGCCAGCCCCAGGCCAACGATGGAGTACGCCACCATCGCCAGGCCCTGGCTCCAGAGCACCGAAACGCCGACGTCCTTCAGGAAGATGCCGCGCATCACCGTCACGAAATAGCGGGCCGGGATCAGCGCCGAAATCGCGTGCAGCACCGGGGGCATCATGTTGAGGTCGAACAGCAGCCCCGACAGCAGCAGCGCCGGCAGGAACGTGGCGACCATCGCCACCTGCGTCGCCAGCAGCTGCGACCGCAGCACGGCGCTGATGAAGAGGCCCAGTCCCAGCGAACCGATGAGGAACATCGTCGCCATGATCGCCAGCAGCGCCGGGTTGCCGCGGAACGGCACGTCAAACACGAGCATGCCGATGAGGATCGCGGCGAGCACGTCCACCAACCCGATGACGAGGTACGGCAGCAGCTTGCCGACGATGACCTCGACGCGGTGCACGGGCGTCGCGGCGAGCTGCTCCATGGTGCCGCGCTCCCACTCGCGCGCCACGGTCAGCGCCGTCAGCATTGCGGCGATCATCATCATGATCACGGCAATCAGTCCCGGGACGATCATCGGCGGGCTTTCCAGCGTCTCGTTGTACCAGACGCGCGCCTCGGCGGTGATGGGGGTCGGCAGGCGGGTGGCCTTGAGCACGACCGCCGCCGAGTACGCCGAGACGATCGCCGTCGCGTAATTGAGCGCGATGCCGGCCGTGTTGGCGTCGGCGCCGTCCATGATCGCCTGCACGGGCGCCACCTGCCCGGTGGACAGGCGGCGCGCGAACCCCGGCGGGATCACCAGCGCCAGGCGAACGGCGCCGCGATCCAGCATCGGCGCCACCTCCGCCGCCGCGCCAAGGTTCGCCGTCACGCGGAAACGCCCCGCGGCGACGAAGCTGGCCACCAGTTCCCGGCTCTGCCGGGAGTGATCCTGGTCGAGCACCGCCATCTTGATGTCGCGAATGTCGAAGCTGATGATGTATCCGAAGAAGACGATCAGCGCCGCCGGCATCAGGAAGGCCATGATCAGGCTGCGCACGTCGCGGCGCAGCTGCAGCACTTCCTTGCGCGCGACCGCGAGAAGACGTCCGAGGCGGATGGAGGTCATGCTCACCCCAGCACCGCGCCGCCCTCGCGGCGCACCAGCGAGACGAACACGTCCTCGAGCGACGGGCGCACCGGCCGCATGGCACCGGTGGTGACGCCGCGCGCGGCGAGGAATGCCGGCACGAAGGCGCGCGCCGCCGCCACGTCCTGTACCACGAGGTGCAGGGCGCGACCGAACATCGCCGCCTCGATGATCCCGGGCTGGTGCTGCAGGGCCTGCGCCGCGGCGGAGGCGTCGCTCGTCTCGACCTCGAGGATCGGGTCGGCCATCTGGCCGCGCAGGTCGGCCGGCTTGTCCAGCGCAATGATGCGACCGCGGTTCATCAGCGCCAGCCGGTCGCAGTACTCGGCCTCTTCCATATAGTGCGTGCTGACGAAGACCGTCGTCCCCTTCGCCGTCAGCTGGTAGATCAACTCCCAGAAGGCGCGCCGCGACACCGGGTCCACCCCCGAGGTGGGCTCGTCGAGGAAAAGGATCGGCGGCTCGTGCAGCACGGCGCACCCGAGGGCGAGCCGCTGCTTCCACCCCAGCGGCAGGCTCGATGTGAGCTGGTCGCGGTGCTCGGTGAGCCCCGCCATCTCCAGCACCCAGTCGCGTCGCTGGGCGTAGCGCGCGCCGGTGACCTCATACAGGCCCGCGAAGAAGGCGATGTTCTCCTCCGCCGTCAGGTCGCCGTAGAGCGAAAAGAGCTGCGACATGTAGCCGATGTTGCGCTTGATATCCTCGGAGGCCGTGCGCACGTCGAAGCCGGCAACCAGGCCATCGCCCGACGTCGGCGCGAGCAGGCCGGTGAGCATCTTGATGGTCGTGGTCTTGCCGGCGCCGTTGGGGCCAAGAAAACCGAACACCTCGCCCTCGGCGACGTCGAAGGTCACGCGATCCACCGCCACGAAGTCGCCGAACGCGCGCGACAGCGCGCGCACCGACACCGCCAGCGGCGGAGTGCCCCCGGGCGCCCGCGTCGCGAGCGACCCGCCAGCGGTGGAACGCGGTGCGCCCGTCATGCGCCGGCTCCGGCCGGTGCGGTGTCCGTCGTCACGCGCTCGATGAAGACGTCCTCGAGCGACGCCTCGATCTCGTGCAGCTCGGCGATCTCCACGCCCGCGTCGGAGAGCAGCGCCTCGATGGTCGCGCGGGAGCGCCCGTCCTCCCCGACGATCACGTGAATCGTGTCACCGAACAGGGTGGCCCGCCGCACCACCGGGGCCGCGCGCAGCACGTCCAGCGCGCGTCGCGCCTGGCTGGTTCGCATCGCGATCACCTGGCCCGCCATTGACGCCTGAAGCGCGGACGGGGTGTCGAGCGCGACGATCCGGCCATGGTCGAGCAGCGCCACATGGTCGCATCGCTCGGCCTCGTCCATGTACGCGGTTGACACCAGCACGGTCACGCCCTGCGACACCATCTCCTCGAGAATTAGCCACAGGTCGCGACGGGAGATCGGGTCCACGCCGAACGTCGGTTCGTCCAGCAGCAGGATGCGCGGCTGGTGAATGAGCGCGCAGCATAGCCCCAGCTTCTGCTTCATGCCGCCCGAAAGCTGGCCGGCGAGGCGATGCTCGAACGGCTCGAGGTTGGAGAATTCGTACAGTCGCGCCAGGCGCGCGGCGCGCTCGCGCGGCGGCACCTCGTACAGGTCGGCGTAGAAGTCGATGTTCTCGCGCACCGTGAGGTCCGTGTACAGGCCGAATCGCTGCGACATGTACGCGATATGGCGCTTGACGTCCTCGGGATTGCGGACCACGCTCACGCCGTCCACCAGCGCGTCGCCGCTGGTGGGGCGCAACACTCCCGCCAACATGCGCAGTGTGGTGGTCTTGCCGGCGCCGTCCGGGCCCACCAGCCCGAACAGCTCGCCGGGCGCGACTTCGAACGTCACGCCGTCGACGGCGGTCACGGCACCGAAGCGGCGCGTGAGATCGCGCGTCGCGATGGCGGCGGGCGCGTTGGCGGCGCGGGCGTGGCGGGTCATGGTCGTCCGGGAGCGAAGGGCAGGGAACTAGCGCGCGAGCGTCAACGTGACGTCGGCGGGCATGCCGGGCTTCAGCGCCATCGCGCTGTCACCGGCAATGCGCACCTTCACCGCGTAGACCAGCTTCACGCGCTCTTCCGTGGTCTGGACGTTGCGCGGGGTGAACTCGGCCACGCTGGCGATGAACGTCACCGTGCCAGGATACGTGCGATCGCGGTAGGTGTCGGTGGTGATCGTCGCCGCTTGCCCCACGGTTACGGCGCCGAGGCGCGCCTCGGAGACGTAGATCCGCACCCAGCGGTCGCCGAAGTTCGAGATCGTCACCACCGGCGCGCCCGGCGCGACGATCTCGCCCGGCTGTCGCTGGCGCACCGTCACGATGCCGTCGAACGGCGCCACGACCACGGCGTTGTCCACCATCGCGTTCACCTGCTTCAACTGCGACTGCGCCGCCGCCACCGTCGCGCGCTGCGCGGCAATGCGCTCGGCGCGCGGTCCTGCCTGCACCAGCTGCAACTGCTGCGCGGCCTGGGCGCGCTGGCTGCGCGCGACGTCCGCCGCGAGCCGCGCCTTGTCGAAGGCCTCCTGCGACGCGGCGCCGCCGCTGAAGAGCTGCTGGGCGCGGGCCAGGTCGCGCTGGGCGTCAGCCAAACGCACGGCGGCCGTGCTGTCGGCCTCGCGCGCCTGGGCCAGTTCCTCGCGCCGCGCGCCCCGTTCGAGTTCGCTGAGCGTCGCCGCGGCCGCGTTCATTTGGGCGCGCGCCTGCGCCTGCCGCGCCTCGAGTTCCGTGCGGTCGAGGATCGCGATCGTGTCACCGCGATGCACGCGATCTCCCTCGTTCACGCGTATCGCCGCGATGCGCCCGGCGGTCTGGAATCCGAGGGCCGCTTCCGTCGCCTCCACGGTGCCAGAGGCGGCGAGCGAGTCGCTGGCGCCGCGCGAACGAAACAACAGGAAGGCGCCGACGGCGACCACGAGTACGACGACGGCTATTGGGGCACGCTTCATGGCTCTGACTCCAGCGAAGAGGCAATCCAGGAACGGTTCAGTTCGCCGAGCACGCGGGCGAGTTCGACGCGCGCGGCGATCACGGCATGGCGCGCCTGCACGAGGCCGCTGCGCGCGCGATAAAGGGCCGATTCGGCCAGCAGATAATCAGTCTGCGTGCCATCGCCCACGTCGCGCGCCAGGGCGGTGATACGGGCCACTTCGGTGGCCTGCTGCACGGCCGCGTCGAGCGCGGCGGCGCGGGCGCGGGCGGCGTCGAACGCGGCGCGCGCGTCGTCCACCTGCTGCTCCGCCGATAGGCGGGTGATGCGCAGTTGCTCCTGCGCGGCGCGGGAAGAGGCCTCGGCACGGTCAATGGCGCTCGTCCGGGCGCCGCCCGTGTAGAGCGGCCAGGAGAAGCCGACGCCGACCTGCCACTCCGAGATCCAGCGACCCGTGATGTTGCTGCGGTCCACGATCGCCGTTGACGCTTGGAACTGCGGCAGCCGCCCCGCCCTGGCCGCGCCCACCGACGCTGCCGCCGCGTCGGCCCGCCGGGCCGCCGACTGCACGTCGGTGTTCGCGGTGCCGGCGCGCGCGACGAGCGCCGCGCGGTCATCGGCGGCGGCGTCCGTGGCGCGGGCAAGCCTTACGATGTCCAACGAGGCGCCATGGACCGCGGAAAATGAGGCGCCCATCAGCCGGGCGAGATCATGCTCGGCGACATCCACGCTCGCAGTGCTGTTCACACGGTCCGCCTCGGCGCTCGCCAGCTCGACCGCGGCGCGCAGCGTGTCGAGGCGGGCCGCCTTGCCGGCGGCGAGCCGCTGGCGCGCGCGTGTGGCCTCGCCGCGCAGGGCGGTCACGCGCTGGTCGTCGGCGGCCAGCACCCCGCGCGCCGTCAGCACGCGAAGGTACGACGCCACGGTGCGCGCGATCAGTTGCTGTTCGGTGGCGCCGAGCACGGCGTCCGCCGCCCCGCGCTGCGCCTCGGCCGCTCGCACCTTCGAGGAGCGGGCGCCGAAGTCGAAGAGCGTGTATGCGGCGCCGAGTGACGCCTGCGAGGTCTGCGTGTCGAAGAACGGCGGGTTGCGCAGGTCGAGGCCGTGCAGCGGCCAGACGATCATCGGTTTCTCGAACCTGTTGACCGATCCATCGAACGAGACCGCAGGGAAGCGGGCGGCGCGCGCCTGGCCCACGTCGGCGGTGGCGACATCCACACCGGCGCGGGCCGCGCCGACCGCCGGATGCGAGGCGAGCGCCCGATCGATGGCCGTCGTCACGGACAATCGCGTGGTGTCCTGTGGCGGCGCGGCGAGCGCGGCGGCGAGGAGCAGGATCTGAATCATGACCGTTGCTCGGGGGAGGAGGCGAGACTGCGGGTGATGGTGGTGACGACGTGCTTCACGAGCTTGCGCTGCGTCTTCGGGTCGTTGGGATTCACGCCGGCGATCTCCTGGGGGATCTTGCCGGCGATGCGCATCATGAACGGCTGCGCCATCACGCTCATGGCGAGCAGGGCCGGTTCACCCTTCCTGATGGAGCCGTCGGCCTGTCCCTCGCGAATCAGTCCGAGGACGATGCCGAGGTTGCGCTGCATCATCTGCACGATCGGCGCGGAGAGCGGGCGATCGGTGGTGAGTTCGCGCAGCAGGAGCGGGGCAGGGAGGTCCTTCTCGGTGAGCACCATGCCGACGATACGGCCGATGCGCTCGAGCGGCGAGCCCGCCTCCGCGGCGATGCTCACGAAGCGGTCGGCGAGGCGCGCCCCGACGCGGTCCACGACCGCATGGAAGAGCGCTTCCTTGGAGCCGAAGTGGTAGGTGATCGCGCCCAGGTTGGCCCGGGCGCGGCTCGTGATCGTGCGCACGGAGACGGCGTCGAAGCCCTCGCGCGCAAAGAGGTCGGCAGCGACGGCCAGGAGGCGTTCAGGAACTGGTTGATGGGAGTTCATACGTATGTATGAATATCGGATACTGGGCGGCAAGTCAAGGGGGGCGGTCGCCGGCTGTTCTTGACACCCACAATTGGCGCCGCGCATACTCACTTTGGCGAATCGATTCGCCGCGCGTGCCCCCCGCGCCGCACTCTTCCGGGCACGTCATGACCACCAATCGAAGCGTCGGTCCGGCGCGATGGCTGACCATCGCGGCCTTCCTTGTTCCATTCGTCGGGTTGCCGTCGCACAGCGCGGCCCAGCGGACGCCGGCGATCGCGCGAGCGCCCGAGGCCTTGCCAGGACCGGGAACGACCTGGTCGTTGGCCGCGGTGGGCGACGCGATCATCACCCGCCGCGTGGCCCCATTCGACAACACGGCCGACCCGCGCTTCCAGCAGATGGTCAAGGTCATCCGCGGCGCCGACGCGGCCATGGTGAACCTGGAGCTCTCGACCTTCCGGTTCAGCGAATTCCGGGGCTGGCCGGAGGTGGAGAACGGCGGGAACTGGGAGGTTGCGCCGCCGGAGGTGGCCGAAGACCTGAAGCTGCTTGGCTTCGACCTCTTTAACCGCGCCAACAATCACACCACCGATTACGGCGTCGAAGGCATGCGCCTGACCAACCGTCTGCTCGACCGGCTCGGCGTCGTGCACGCGGGGTCGGGCGAGAACCTGGGTGCGGCCAGCCGTCCGGGGTATCTCGAGACGCCGAAGGGGCGCATCGCGTTCATCGGGCTTGCGACCTCGTTCACGCCGATGTCGCGCGCCGGTGATGCGCGACCGGACATGGTCGGGCGGCCCGGCCTGAACGCGCTCCGGGTCGAGCGCGCCTACGAGGCGGATCCCGCAACCTTCGAACAACTGCGCGCCGCCGCGGCGGGCCTCGCGGGGAGCGCCGCGCCCACCGGCGAGGCGGCGCAGGTGCGCCTGCTGACCCAGACGGTGCGCAAGGGCGCGCAGACCCGCACCATCACGACCGTCAACCAGATCGATGAAGCGCGGATCCTGCGCGAGATCCGCAACGCGAGCTCGCTGGCCGATTATGTCGTCGTCACCAGTCATTCGCACGAGTCGACCGTCGTGCCGCCCGCGTGGCTCACCGAATGGGCCCGGAAGTGCCTCGATGCCGGCGCGACGACCTACATCATTCAGGGGCCACACCTGTTGCGCGGCATCGAGATCTACAAGGGCAAGCCGATCTTCTACAGCCTGGCCAACTTCGTCTTCCAGAACGAAACCATCGACCCCATGCCCGAGGACCACTACGAGGTCTTCGGCCTGGCCGACACGGCGCTCGCGTCGAACCTGTACGACGCGCGCTTCCGGAACGGCACGACGGGCTTTCCGTCGAATGCCGAGTACTATGAAAGCGTCGTCGCCCTGCCGACGTTCCGGGGCAGCTCGCTGGTCGAGCTGCGGCTCTATCCCATCGAGCTGAGCCATCGCGCGCCGCGCTCCCAGCGTGGCACCCCTCGGCTAGCCGACGAGACGACCGGTCGCAAGATCATCGAGCGACTGGCGCAGATGTCGGCGCCGCTGGGCACGACGATCGTCTACCAGGACGGGGTGGGCGTCTGGCGGCCGAATCCATAACGGGCAAACCTGGCCGGGACGGTGGGGCAGGGGGTGCCTCATTGGTGCACGTGCTGGTAGATTTGATGATTGCGCGTCACCGTGATGCGCGACCAAACCCAAGCCTTGATCTTGTCCGATGACGAAGACTGGTGGGGCGGCCCGTCCGTCCATCACAGCCGATCCTGATTCGCTGCTCGACACCTTCCAGCTCTACAGGAAGCAGCTGACGATTGCGGCCGTGGTCGTGGCCGTCGTGGTGGGCGGCGCGTTTGTCTGGAGGGCCAATTCGGCACGCCGCGAGACGCAGGCGGAGAAGGCGTTCTTTGACGCCATGAATCTCGTCAGCCAGCGTGACGCGAAGGCGCCCGATGCGCTCATCAAGGTGGCCCAGCGCTACGGCAACACGGCGGGTGGCATCCAGGCGGCGCTGCTCTATGCCCAGTCCAAGTTCGACGAGGGCAGGTACGCCGACGGCCAGAAAGTGCTCGATGGGATCTCCGCGCCCAAGGCCTTCGCGGCCGGCGTCGAGTCGCTCAAGGCGGCCGGGTACGAGGGCGAGCAGAAGTTCGACCTGGCGGCCGAGCACTACCTGAAGGCCGTGGACAAGGCCGAGCTTCAGGGCGAGAAGGACTTCCTGAAGGGGGAAGCCGCCCGGGCTCTCGCCGCATCGGGCAAGCGTGCCGAGGCGGCCAAGCTGTGGGGCGAGCTGGCTGCGCGCCCGGACTCGCCCATGGCGAGCGAAGCCAAGATCCGCGTCGGCGAACTGACGGCGACGGCGGCGAAGCCGTAGCTCCCCAGGTTTACATCGCGGCCCGGACCGGGCAGCTCAGAAGTTACTTGAAGCGGGCGTTGGCCAGATCTGGCCGACGCCCGCTTGGCTATTCGGGGTCGGGGGAGTGCGGTCGAGTACCATGCTTCTGAAGCGCCTCGCGGTAATCCGATAGCCCAGTAAGGCCTGAAATAGTACCGATAATATGTATTATGTAAACTAACTGAAGTGGATAACCCCGGAACGGGTGGACAAGACCACGCCCAGTCCCTGCAACAACTTGGACGGTTTGTGTTGCCGTGGTGTCGCTATTCTTCCGGGCGTGAAGAACGGGCGGACGACTCCTGTCGCCCGCCCGTCATCAATTCAGAGACCGAAGGCCGCTAGAGCTCGGCGGTTCGCCCCTGATAGACCACCCGGGCCTCGCCGCTCAAGGACGGCCAGACATGGCCGTCGTCCTTGCTGCGCAGCGTCACGGTCAGCGTCCGGTCAGACTTGGTGCGCAGCCGGACGACCTTCCCCGCCAGCCCCCAGGCGTTCAGGAGCGTCGCGCTGGCCACGGCGCCGGTCCCGCAGGCCAAGGTCTCACCCTCGACGCCGCGCTCGTAGGTCCTGATGGAGAACTCGTCCGGGATGCCCGCTACGGGCGCCACGAAGTTCACGTTGGCCCCGTGCTTGAGCCTCTTGTCGAGCCGCAATGGCCGGCCTCGACCCACCACATCCAGCTTGGTGGTATCGTCAACGAGGACCACGAGGTGCGGCACGCCGGTATTGGCAAACCCGATCCGCTTCTCACCGGCCTGACGCTCGAACTCGGTGTCCAGCCGCAGTTCGTGTACCATCTGAAGGTCGATCTCGGGCCTGCCGTCACGAAAATGGCCAGTCATGGCCCCGGCATCGGTCTCGAAATGGCAGGTCCCGTCGCCAATGATGCCCAACTCCCGCGCCAGGCGCACGCTGCACAGCGATGCGTTGCCGCAAAGCTCACCGAGGCTACCATCTCGGTTGAAGTAACGTATCCTAAAGGATTGATACGTATCGCTTTGCAGAAACACAACTCCGTCTGCCCCAATCCCGGTGCCCGTCGCGCAGAGATTCCGGACATGCTCGGGATCGTTGAGTGCGTGCGCCAAACCGGTGTCGGAACGCGCATCGAAGAAGATGAAGTCATTCCCCGACCCCGACATCTTGTAGAACGGGTGCCCGCTTGGAATGCTCATAGTTGCCCCGTGAGGTGCCACCACCGAAGCCGCCAGACCATGAAGATGGCCTCGCGCACGATGTGGCCGCTCATCTTGCTGTCCCCGACCGTGCGATCGGTGAAGACGATCGGGATCTCCTGGCCGCGAAATCCCTTGTGGAAGGCGCGGAATGACATCTCGATCTGGAACGCGTAGCCGTTCGACCTCACCTTGTCGAGGTCGATGCCCGCCAGCACCCGCCGGTGGAAACACTTGAAGCCGCCCGTCCCGTCCCAGAGCTGGAGCCCGGTGACGATGCGCGCGTAGATGTTGGCGAAGTAGCTGAGCATCAGTCGCTTCATCGGCCAGTTCACCACCGTCACGCGCCCGTTCAAGTAGCGCGAGCCGAGCACGAAATCGGCCTGCTGCGCCGCGGCGAGGAATTCGGGCAGGTGGCGCGGATCGTGCGAGAAGTCCGCGTCCATCTCGAAGATGTACTCGTAGTCCCGCGCCAGGGCCCACCGGAAACCGTCGCGGTAGGCCGTGCCGAGTCCCATCTTGCCGGGGCGCCGCAGCAGGTGAATGCGCGGCTCGGCGCGGCCGAGTTCCTCCACCAGGTCGCCCGTCTTGTCCGGCGAGTTGTCGTCCACCACCAGCACCTCGATGCGCGGATCCTTCTCGAGCACCTGGGCAATGAGCGTCGGAATGTTTTCGCGCTCGTTGTAGGTAGGAACGATGATCAGTGCCTTATCAGGCATTGGCTCCCCGCGAGGTTCGGCGGTCCATGGCGAATCCGGCAATGGCCAGCAACAGGCTGAGCAGGACGGCGGCGTAGGTGATGCTCCGCCCCTTGCTGTACGTGGCGTTCTGGAACGAAAACTCCACCGTGGTCGCCCCGGCCGGCAGCGCGACACCCATCAGGACATAGTTGGTACGGTACACCGTGGCGGGCTTTCCATCCACCGTCGCCGACCATCCGGGATAGTAGTTTTCCGATGCCACGAGCGCCGATCCCGCCGGCGCAGGTGCGCTCAGCTTGACGGTGAAGCGTCCGGGACGATAGTCCGCGGTGCTCGTCGTGATCGGCAACGGCGCGGGCAGCGACGTCAGCGGCTGCGTCTGCATCGCCGCCGAGGTGTCGACGATTGCCACCTGATAGGTGGCGAACGTGGGTTGCGATGCGGCCTGCAGCACGACGTCGTCCGGGTACTTCGCGATCGCCGGCGCCACCCAGGCAAAGGGATGCTCGCCCGCGAGCTTGTACAGCGAGACCTTCGTTCCCGCGGCGTTGGTCAGCGGACCGGCGACGCGCTGGGCGCCTTCAATGGGGAGCGTGTCGGTGTTGGTCAGCATGTAGTTGACGTTCATCAACTGCCAGAACGAGGGGTTCAGGCGCGCGCTGTATCCCTCATCCTTCTTGCCGAGCAATTGGTACCGACCGAGTTCGTTGCCGTGGTAGCCGGTGACGGAGCGAATGCCGTGCACCATCAGGCCGTCGCCCATCAGTTCGGGGTCGTGCGGCGCGACGGGGTTGCCGTCGGGGACGGCGATGACCGCCACGCGCGTCGGCTCCTTGAGCTTCGTCAGGTAATCGATGGCGGCGTCGCTGGCGTACAGCTTCGATGCCGGCGGCGAGAACATCCAGTACTGCTTCTCGATGCTCCACAGGTCGGCGGCGAGCAGGATTGGCAACGCCATCGCCACCTGTCGCGGCGTGGCGAGCCCGCGCGCCAGGGTGATGATCATTCCCGCGGCGAGCGCGACGAAGAAGAAAGACCGCCACGCGCCGAGCGAGACCGCGCTCGCGTTGGCCAGCACGACGTCAATGAGGCTGGGATCCACCACCAGTCCCTTCGCGAGACCGGTGAAGAACCCCGCCATCGCCAGCAGGCCGACGGCGGCGGCGCCGACGATCCAACCGTATGCATATTTCGCCGTCACCTTCCCGGCCAGCAGTCGCTCGGTGCCGAGCGCCGCGAGCATGGCCACGGCGAACGCGAAGACGAACATCATCGTGCTCGGCGCGCGGAAGAACTTGGTGCCGGGCACCAGGGCATAGACGATCTGGAAGAACGGCGTCGAGCCGCCGAGCGCCCAAAGCAGGGAGACGATGCCGACGCCCAGCCAGAAGCGGCGGAAACCGCGGCGCGCTTCCCCGCCCGCCCCGAACGCGAGCGGAGCGAGCATCAGCACCGTCGCTCCCAGGTACTCGCTGTGCAGGTGGATGCCGTTGCGTCCCCAGTACCGCTCGAGAATGCCCGAGAACTGCGGCAGGTAGACGTTGAGAAGCTCTTCCACGGGCCACGAGTACGACGACGCGTACGCATAGTCGCGTCCGCCGGCGCGCGGTGACCACGGCGTGTACTCGGCGAGCGGCAGATATTGGATGGATCCGATGGCCGCGCCGAGCAGCACCGCGCCCAACGCGAATCCCAGCCGCTTGAACGCGGTGGCGCGATCGAGTTCCGGCGTGCCAAAGGCGAGCATCAGCGCCCAGGCGCCGGCGGCGAGCAGGTGATACTGCAACAGCTGCGGATGCGGCGAGAGCACCGCGAGGCCGATGACGATGGCCAGCACGCCCCACGCCCAATGGCGCGCATCACGGATGCCCTTGGTCAGCAGCAACAGCGTGAACGGCAGTAGTGCGCTGACGAACAGCTTGCCGTCGTGCCCCGGCGAGGCATACGCGGCAATCGGTCCGCCGAGCTGGTAGGCCAGCGCGCCGACGAGCGACGGCGCGAAACCGAGACCGTAGCTGCGAAGGAACAGGAACGTCCCGAAGCCAGCGAGCCAGAGGTGGCTGATGAAGCCCCACGTCATACCCGCGTCCGTGCCCAGCAGCAGGCGCAGCCAGAAGGTCGGGTAGAAGATGTCGCCGTGCATCGCCGCGACAAATGGCATGCCGCCAAAGAGGTACGGATTCCATAGAGGAATGGCCCCGGTGACGTGCCACTGCTGCACGGCGAAGTCGCGGAACGCGAAGCCCGCGATGTACTGATCGCTCATCGGGTTCACGAGGAACTGGCCGCCGAGCGCGGGATAGCCGAGCGCGAGCGCGGCGAGCGCGCACACGAGCGCTGCCCACAGCGCGCCATGGCGCGGGGCGAGTTCCGTGGAACCGGTGTTCGAGGAAGTCATCAACCTATCGGGATGGAGTATCGGTGCGAGCCGGCGGCCGCAGCATCAGCAGCAGCACGCCGGGAATGATCTCGAGAATGGTAAGCCAGACACGCGACGCGACCACGAGGAGCGCCGCCAGCGCGCCCACGGCGAGCCCCGAGCGCTGCAACGCCTCGGCCATCGCCACTTCGCGCATGCCGATGCCGCCGGGGGCGAATACCGCGATGAAACCTATCAGGTATGGGCCCACGAAGAGGGCTGTCCAGTCGCCCAGCGAGCCGGCGACCGTGCCGGCCGACATGCCCACCGCAAAGAACTCGAAGGCGACGCCGTAGAGCACCCAGGCCAGCGTCGTGCCGGCGGCGGCCCACCAGATGGCGCGCGGCGGGAGATGCGGCACCGCCAACTGACGGCCGCTTACGCTATTCACCAAGGCCACCGCGCGCGGCAGGAGCGTCGGCGCCAGCACGAGCGCCAGGGCCAGTGCCAACACGCCCGCCGCCGCGGCGGCCGGAACGTCGACCGCATTGGCACCGGCAACGAGGAAGACGGCAAAGCCCGTGACCAGGTTGACGAGCTGCACCACGACGGAGGAGCCCATCGCGGCCGTGGGCGAGATGCCCTGTTCCTGCGCCAGCGTACCCATGGCGGCGATCGCCCAGACCTTGCCCGGGATGTACTTGCCGAGGTTGCTGATGAACCAGATGCGCGCGGCGCTCGAGAAGCTGAGCCGTTCGCCCCACGCCTCGACCGTCTGGCGCCAGGTCTGGATCAGCGCGACGTACGCGACGCCCACGAAGAAACACGAAGCCAGCAATGGGCCCCAATGCGGCCGCGCCTGTCGGAAGACCTGTTCGTAGTCGCCCCAATTGACGTAGAGGTACCCGCCCAGGAAGAGCAGCAGCGCAAGCTGCATTACCGTGCGGATGATGCGGCGCCAGGCGATCATCGGCGCCCCAGGGCCGCGTCGTACGCTTCGCGATAGCGCGCGCCAACGGCTTCGGGCGAGAAGTTGGCCAGTGCGCGCACGCGCGCGGTGACACCGGCGGCGCGCGCCTTCGTGGGGCGGTCCACGACGCCGTCCACGGCATGCGCTAGCGCGTCGATGTCGCCGCCGGGAACGAGCCAGCCGGTCACGCCATCGTGCACGACGTCAGTCAGGCCGCCGCTCGCATACGCGACCGTCGGCGTCTCGCAAAGCGCCGCCTCGATGCCGACGAGGCCCAGTCCTTCATCGGTCGACGGAATCACGAGTGCGGCGCTGCGCGCGTACAACGGTGCAAGGTCTGCCTGTGGGAGATGACCGAGCCACGTGACGCGCTCACCGACGCCGAGCTCCCGCGCGCGGGCCTGCAGCGCCTCGCGGTCGGGCCCGTCCCCCACGACGTCGAGCGTCCAGGGCCGGCGGGCGCGCGCCATCGCCTGCAACAGGTGGTCGAGTCCCTTCTGCGCGTTGAGCCGCCCGACGAACAGCATGAGGTCCTTCTGGTGCGCGTCATTGGCGGGCGCGGTGAAGAGCGCGGTGGCGGCCGGCATCGGCGCGGTGCCGACGGGACGGCTGCCCAGGGCTTCGCGCGCCTGTCGGGCGAGCCAGCCCGACACGGCGAAGAGCGCGGCCGATTGCGCCGCGACGCGCTGGAAAAGCGTGCGCGACGACGCCGAGCGCATCAGCCGCACGTCGGAGCCGTGCATCGTGAGAATCATCGGCGCGCCGTGGCCGCCGGCCTGCATCCCCGACGGGAACCACCAGTGCGCGTGCACCAGGTCCGGGCGCCAGCCGCGAATGGCGGCGCGTGCCGCGCGCCGTCCGCGCCACAGCAGCAGTGCCAGTGCGGTCTTGCCGCGCAACGAGGCGCTCACCTGCTCCGCCATCGTTCCGGTATAAGCGAGCGTCTCCCACGACCGCGGCGCGTAGCGATAGCGCTGCACCTGGACGCCGTCGATGGTGTCCACGGCGGCAAGTCCGGGTGCGGACGGAGCGAGCACGCGCACCTCGCACCCCTGTGCCTGGACGGCGCGCGCCAGCGCGAGGACAAACGCTCCCGCCGCATCGCCCGCATGACGGGGAAATGCGTGCGTGACGAAGAGAACCCGCAGCGGCGGCTTGCTCACGCCGACGGCGGCTGGGTGGTCTCGTCGATGCGGCGCCGCAGTTCACGCAGTTCCGCGCGCTGCACCGCGATCTGTTCGCCCAACAGGCCCGTGGCGAAGAAGATGCCGCCGAGGATCAGGCAGGTCTGGATGACCGTCCACACCGCGCGCACGCCGACGTTCTCGGTGAACAGCATGTAGAGGGCGACGAGTCCCGCGACGAATCCCGCGGCGAAGAGCAGCGCGCCGAGCATGCCAAAGGCGAGCAGCGGCTTCTGTCCGAAGCGCAGCTCGAACCAGACCGAGAGCATGTCGAGCACGCCGATGGGGATGCGCCCGATCCCGAACTTGGACTTCCCCGCGTGCCGTGGATACAGGGGCACCGGAATCTCGCTGACCGTGAACCCCTGCTGCGCGGCGAGCACGATCATGTAGCGGTGCCAGTCGGGGCGCGACGGTTGCGCGTCCATGATCTCGCGGCGGTACGCCTTGACGTTGTTGAGGTCCTTCACGCGCACGTCGAAGAGCGCGCGGCTCAGGCCGTTGTAGATGCGCGAGACGAAGGCCTTCTCGTACTTGCCCTGCTTGAAGCCCGTCACCATGTCGCTTTCGCCGGCGAGGATGGGCGCGACGAGCCGCGGAATGTCCTCGGGCTTGAACTGGAGGTCGGCGGGATAGAAGACCAGCACGTCCGCGCGCGCGTTCAGGTAGCCGGTGCGCAACGCATCGGCGATGCCGCGCCGCGCGCGGTGCCGCACGGCACGCAAAAAGGGATACGTGGCGCGGAGCGTCTCGAGCAGCGCCCAGGTGCGGTCGGCGGAACCGTCGTCCACGACGATCACCTCGTAGCGTTCAGCGCGCCCGGCGAAGGTCTGGGCACACAGCTCGAGAAAGAGCGGGAGGTTCTCCGCCTCGTCCTTGGCGGGCACCAGGACCGAGACGTCTACTGTGGTGGGAACGGGCACGGGCACAGTGTGGGCACGGAAAGGGTCACGGGCGGGCCGGCAGCGGCCGGCGGCGAAGAAGCACGGAGCATGTCGTCACGGCTAGACCCGCTTGCGCATGCGCGCCGGGAGGACATGCAGCTGATCCCGGTACTTGGCGACGGTGCGCCGGGCGATGCGGATGCCCTCGCGCTCGAGGATCTCCACAATTGCCTGGTCGGTGAGCGGATCCTTCGGGTCCTCGTCCTTCACGAGCTTCTCGATCTTGTCCTTGATGCCGCGCGCCGACACGTCCTCGCCGTCGGTGGTGGCGATGCCGGACGAGAAGAAGAACTTCAGGGGCAGCACGCCACGCGGCGTCTGCACGTACTTGTCGCTCGTCACGCGGCTGACCGTGGACTCGTGCATCCCGATCACGTCGGCCACCTCGCGCAGCGTCAGCGGCTTGAGGTGCTGCACGCCCTTCTCGAAGAAGTCGCGCTGCCGGTCGACGATGAAGTGCATCACCTTGAGCATCGTGTGGCGCCGCTGCTCGATGGCCTGGATCAGCCACTGCGCGGCGTTGAGCTTGCTGGCGATGAATTCCTTGTGCTCGGTCGTGAACTTCTTGCGGTCCCGCGCCATCTCCTGGTACACGCGGCTCAGGCGCAGGCGCGGGATGTTGGTGTCGTTGAGGAAGACGAGGTACTGGCCGTCCACCTTCTCCACGACGAGGTCGGGGATCACGTAGCCGTCGGGCGTTGAGCTCTTGTTGAAGCCGGGCTTCGGGTTGAGCTTCGCGATCTGGTCGGCGGCATGCTGCACCTCCAGCGGCGTGGTTCCGACGCGACGCGCGATCTCCACCCAGCGGTGCGACGTCAGTTCGTCGAAGTGCTCGCTGAGGATGCGCCGGGCCAGCGCCACGTCGTCCGTCGATTCGCGCAGCTGGAGCAGCAGGCATTCGCGCAGGTCGCGCGCCCCCACCCCCGGCGGATCGAGCGCCTGGATGATGGCGAGCATCTCCTCGGCCTCGGCCATCGTGAAGAACGGCAGGTCGGCGCCGTCCCGTCCGGTGGCGTCGGCGCTGCGCTCGATCTCGGCATTGATGCCGCGGAGGATCTCCTCGAGGTCGCAGGCGAGGTATCCGTCGTCATTGATGTCGCCAATGAACTCCTCGGCCAGCACCTGCTGGCGCGGGGTGAGCTGGATGAGCGCGAGCTGCTCGCGCAGGTCGTCCTCCAGCCCGCCGCGGGCGACGCTCACCGGCTCGGTGTACTCGCGCGCCTCGTAGCTCTCGCGGGCCCCGGAAACATCGAAGCCGTCGAGGAGGATGTCCTCCCAGTCGGTTTCCTGCTGCCGAGGATCGGTTTCGGGCGTCGGGGCGGACGATTCCAGCGGCACCTCGAACGCGTCGCCCGCGGTGCTGGAGCCTTCCTCATTCTCGTCGGCGTCACCAGTCTCGTCGTCGCCATCCTCTTCAATGAGTTCGAGGAACGGATTGACGAGCAGCTCCTGCTTCAGGTGCTGCTGCAGGTCCAGCAGGGGCATCGTGAGCATGTCCATCGCCTGGTACAGGCGCGGATTGATCTTCAGCTCCTGCCCCAGCCGGACCGACTGGCTCAGCCCCGTCTTCATGGAGACGAGGCCTCGCTACTCGCCTCGGGCGGCACCTCAAGCTCGCCGGCGGCGGGCGCGTCAGACACGGGCGCGTTGGACGCGGGCGCGTCGGCCACGAGCGCGTCGGTCTCGTCGGGGCCGTGCTCGCGACGGAATCGCTCGCGAAGGCGCGCGGTGAGCGTCGGGCCGAGGTAGACGCGGGAGACGGTGTCATCGAAGACCAGCTCGCGCACCGTGCCGGAGACCTTCACCTGCCCGTCGAACATGATGTACGCGCGATCGACGATGTCGAGCGTCTGCTCGACGTTGTGATCCGAGATCAGCACGCCGATCCCCCGGTGCCGCAGGCTGGCCACGATCACCTGGATGTCGTGCACGGCGATGGGGTCCACGCCCGCGAACGGTTCGTCGAGCATCATGAACTTGGGCTGGGTCACCAGCGCGCGGGTGATCTCGAGCCGGCGGCGCTCGCCGCCGGAGAGCTGATACGCCTTGCTCTGCCGGAGGTGCTTGAGGCCCAGTTCGTCGAGGAGCGCCTCCAGGCGCGCGGCGCGCTCTGCCTTGCTCAGGTCGAGCTCCTCGAGGATCGCGAGGATGTTCTCCTCGACGGTCAGCTTGCGGAAGATGGACGGTTCCTGCGAGAGGTATCCGATCCCGAGGCGCGCCCGCTTGTACATCGGCATCTGCGTGATGTCGGTGCCGTCGAGGTAGATGCGGCCCGCCGCCGGCGGAATGAGACCGGTGATCATGTAGAAGCTGGTCGTCTTTCCTGCGCCGTTGGGACCGAGCAGGCCGACAATCTCCCCCTGTCGCAACTCGAGCGCGACGTCATTGACGACATTGCGGCGGCGGTACGTCTTGACCAGTCCTTCGGCGCGCAGCACGCTGCGTCCGTCCACGCGCGGCATCGTGGCCGCCGAAACGCGCGGGGCGGCATGTTCGCCCGTCACGCGCAGGGCATCCGCAAAGGCATCGCGCCCCGTGCGCACCGACGCCCACAAGGCCGGCGTCATCGCCACGCGGCAGTCGGGATCGTCGAGGTCGCCCACGGCAATGGAACCGTTGTCCACGAGGCGCGGCAGCGCGACGTTGGCGAGGTGCGTCCGCACCTCGTCGAGGCTCAGGCGTCCCGCCTCGCGCTCGACGTCACGCCCTTCGGCCTGAAGGGCGGCGAGGTGATCATTGCGATAGTGGACGGCCAGGTCATTGAACGTCGCGCCGCCCTTGTCGTCCGCCGTTCCGATGAGGGCAATCAGCGCCAGCGCCACCGAGCGATCGCCGCCCGCGAGGCGCTCGGCCACGGCCCGCACGGCCGCCTCGCTGTCCGGCGTCGCGGAGGCGGCGTTCGATGGCGCCTCGGCCTCGGGTGCCGACGGCACGTCGTTCGGTTCGGTGGGTGGCGTGGTCACGGCTTCTTCACGGGTGTGGGAGTTGGCGCGGTCGTTCCGCGACGCGGTGGCGTTCGGGCGGGAGCGGTGGTCGTCTTCCCCGGCGCGCCGGCGGCCTTCCCCGATCGCACGGTGGAATCGGCCTTCGTGGAATCCGCCTTCGCGGAGTCCGACGGCAGGCGCTCGAGGTAGACGCCGGAGGCCTTCTCGCGCACGGTCACGGTGCTCACGGCGCGATCGGCGCCAAACTGCACCGTGATCGCCTTGCCCTTGACGTAGTTCAGGTTCGGCGCCGCCTTGGCGCCTTCCGACGATGCCACCTGGTAGAACGACGATGCGTCGCCGGAGGCGAGAATGGAACGGATCACGGGCTTGGTGGTGGAATCGCCCGCTGCGCGCGCGCTGTCGAACGCGGCAACGATCGTGTCGCCGCGCAGCCAATCGTCTTCGGTGGAGACGAACTGCGTCGAGTCGGTGCGGCTCTTGGCGAAGGCGCCGCGCAGGGCGCGCAACTCGCGCAGCACCTGGCCCGGCATGTCCACGTCGATGGAGTCGGCCAGGATGTCGCGATCGGTGGCGTGCGCCTTGGCGCGCGACCGGCCCCAGGCATAGGCGCGCGAGAGTTTCTGCGCGCTGAGTCGAAGGTCGATGGTATCGGAGGCGAGCGTCACGTCCTCGCTCACGGCCTTGGCGCTGTCGGCCGAGAGCACGCGTTCGAGCTTGCGCTCGCGCGACCAGAGGTCGATCTGCCGCCCGACCAACGTGAACTTCGACTCCCCCTTCCCTTCGATTCGGGGTCGGCCGGTCAGGCGCGACCACTCGCGGCCGCTGTCCATGGTCGCGCTGTCCGACGTGGCGACGAGGTCGGGGCGCGTGATGATGACGGACCCGCCCGCATACATCAGCGAGTCGGCAACGTCGAGCATCTGGTCGGCGATCACTTCGACGGTGTCGGTGGCGCCCTCTCCCGCGTCGGCCGGGCTGAGCCGCGTCACCGGGCGGCCGGTCGCGAGCAGGCGCGCCTCAGCGCGAATGCCGGGCATCGCGCGGAAATACTCGGCGCGCGGCCCGCGCATGGTCGTCCCCCTGTCGGTCACCGCGACGACGTTGCCCTCGGCCAGCACCCGCTCCTCGCTCTGCACGTACGTGATGCGATCGGCATCGAGGCGCACGCGCTTTTCGTCGTAGTGGGCGCGGCCGATCAGGATATGGGTCTTCACGTCGCCCATCGACTCCAGCGAGTCGCCCGAGAGGCGCTGGTCGGAATTGGTGCAGCGCCCGCGCACGCCGCGGCCGTAGTAGCTGTTGTATTGTCCGCTGGGGAGCTTGATGGCGAGCGTGGTCGTCGAGTCGAAGTTATACAGCTCGAGGTTGCACGTGCGCCGCCGCGCCGGTTGCTGGGAGGCCAGCACCGCCGGGACGAAGAGCGCGCCGGCAACCCAGAGTCGTCGCATCACTTGCCCGGCATCTTGACGTCGCGCGCCTTCGCGCGTGAGGCGCGGAGGATGCGCAGGTTGTTCATGTCGGGGTCGGAGACGAAGCCAATGCCGCTGGCCTCGCGCCCCTCTTCCGTGAGCACGAAGGCGCTGTCCGACGAGATCTGGTTGACGCGGGAGTCGAACTTGATCTGCTCGGTCACCAGCCGGCGCCCGTCCACCGTGATGATGACGACGTTGCCGCGCGCCTCGAGCACGTTGTCGCGCGTCAGGTAGCGGCCGGTGCGCGACGTCAGCACCGCGTCCTTGGCCCCCGTGGCGTTGTAGAAGATCGAACGCACCACACGCATGTCCATCCGCGTGTTGTCGTCGTAGAAGAGCGCGGTGTCGCTGAAGACTTCGGCGCGGCGCAGGCCGTTCTCCGTCACCAGGGTGCGCGAGCCAAAGACCACCTGGTCGGCGTTGGGATCGATGCCCGACGCCACGGAGCCGGTCTTGGGCTTCTGCGTGTCGCTGCAGGCGGCGAGCACCGCCGCGCCGAGCAGCGCCACGCAGACGCCGCGGCCGCGCGCACGCATCCCGCGACGCCGGCGCTCTCCCGTCTCCCGTCTCCCGTCTCCCGTCTGCCGTTCGCTCACGCCGCCCCCGCCCGCATCAGATCGTGGAGATGCACGACGCCGACGATCGCGCCGTCCGTCGCCAGCACGGGCATCGCCATGATGCCGTGCTGTTCCATCCGGAACACCACGGCGCTGCCGAGTTCGTCGGCCGCCGCGGTCTTGGGTGTCTTCACCATCACGGTGTCGACGCGCACCGGGAAGACGTCGTGCACCCGCTCCATCAGCCGGGTCAGGTCGCCCGTGGTCAGCAGTCCCAGCAGGCGCCCCGTGTCATCGGCGACCAGCACGATGCCGCGCCGCTCGGCAAGGAGCACCACGGCCTCGCGCATCGTGGCGGTTGGCGGGACGATCGGCAGCCTCTCGGTGAGCATCACGTCAGACACCTTGGTGAGCAGCTTGCGTCCCAGCGCGCCGCCGGGATGCAGCCGCGCAAAATCCTCGCGACGGAAGCCCTTGACCTCGAGCAGGGCCACCGCGAGCGCATCGCCGAGCGCCAACGTGACCGTGGTGCTGGTGGTCGGCGCCAGATCGTGGGGGCATGCCTCTTCCTCCACCGACGCGTCGAGCGCCACGTCCGCCGCGCGCGACAGCGTGGAATCGATCTCACCGGTGATGGCGATGACCCCTACCCCGAGCCGCTTGAGCTGTTCCAGCAGGGGGAGCAACTCCTCCGTCTCGCCGCTCTTCGAGATGAGGATGGCGACGTCGTCCTGGCCGACGATCCCGAGGTCGCCGTGCACGCTCTCGGTCGGATGGAGGAAGGTCGCCGGCGTGCCCGTGGAGGTGAGCGTGGCAGCGATCTTGCGGCCAATCAGCCCGCTCTTGCCGATGCCGGCCACGATGGTGCGGCCCTTGGCCGTGGCGATGAGATCCACCGCGGCGGCGAAACTGGGGCCCACGCGCGCGCCCGTGCGCGCGAGCGCCGCCTGTTCGAGGGCGATGACGCGCTGTCCGCGCGCGATGACTTCGGCGGCCGTGGTCACTTGGCTGCTCCCTCCGATCGACTCTGGACATAGCGCTCGACGAGCGTGTCCCACTCGCCGCGGGCGCGCAGCAGCAGTTCACAGAACTCCCGCACCGCCCCCGCCCCGCCGTTGCGCGTGAGCTGCACGCGCGCGCACTGCGCCGCGTCGGCGGTGGCGTTCGCCACCACCACGGGGAGGCCGACCTCGCGCAGGACGCCAACGTCAGGAAGATCGTCGCCCACGAATGCCACTTCATTGAGGCCGATGCCGTGCCGCTGGCAGAGCTTCTTGAGCGACGGGAGCTTGCGCGCGTGCTCGTCCTGGATGAGATCGTCCACCTTCAGCTCGGCCGCCCGCAGCGCGACGCTCTCCGACACGCGGCCGGTGATGATGCCGACGCGCACGCCGGCCCACCGGAGAAGCAGGATGCCGAGGCCGTCCTGGATGTCGTACTTCTTGAACTCGAGCCGGCGGCCGTCCACGTCGCCCAGGTAGACCCCGCCATCGGTCATCACGCCGTCCACGTCGAAGACGACAAACTTGACCCGGCGGGCCGCCTCGGTCTCGATCACGTTGGCGACGGTCATCGCCGGCCCCGCGCCGCGCTCCACACGTCCACCGCGCGCCTGATCAGCTCGTCGAGTTGATGCAGCGGCATCATGTTGGGCCCATCGCTGGGCGCGTGGTCGGGATCCGGGTGCGTCTCCATGAACAGCCCGTCGGCGCCCGCGGCGCACGCCGCCAGCGTGAGGTGCGGGATCATCGCGCGCACGCCCCCCGACGCCCCGCCCTGCCCCTTGCCCGGCTGCTGCACTGAATGCGTGGCGTCGAAGATCACCGGGCAGTCGCACGCGTCGCGCATGCGCGGGATTGCGCGCATGTCCACCACGAGGTCGCCGTACCCGAAGAAGGAGCCGCGCTCCGTGACCGCGACTTCAATCTCGCCCGGGCCGCGCGCCCCGGCGGGGTCGGATTCGCGAACCTTGGCGACGGCGCCCTTCATGCCCTCCGGATGCAGGAACTGCCCCTTCTTGACGTTCACCGGCTTGCCCGCGCGCCCCGCCGCCTCGAGCAGGTCCGTCTGGCGGCAGAGGAACGCGGGGATCTGGAGCGCATCGGCCACCAGCGCGACCGTGGCGCACTGCTCGGGCAGATGAACATCGGTGATGACGGGCAGTCCCGTCGCCTCGCGCACGCGATCGAGCGCGGCCAGCCCTTCCTCCATGCCCGGGCCGCGATGCGCGCCCGCGTTGGAGCGGTTGGCCTTGTCGAAACTCGCCTTGTAGATGATGCCGCCGGGCACGCGCTCGGCGAGGCGCGCGAGATGCTCACCCACGCGCAGCATGATGTCGTCGGACTCGACGACGCACGGGCCGGCGATCAGGAAGAGTTGGTCACGCGGGAACGAAGCGGGCATGGCTTACTTGGCCTTGGCCAGCGAGGGAGCGGACGGCGCGTCCGCGCGCGCGTTGCGCCGGTTCACGGCCGCGCCGATGAACGCCGCAAAGAGTGGATGCGGGCGCGTTGGCCGCGACTTCAGTTCCGGATGGAACTGGCAGGCCACGAAATACGGATGGTCGGGGAGCTCGATCATCTCCACCAGCGACCCGTCGGGTGAGAGCCCCGCCAGGCGCATCCCCTTCTCGACGAAGAGTTCGCGGAAGCCGTTCCCCACCTCGTACCGATGCCGGTGGCGCTCGCTGATCTCCGGCACGCCATAGATCTCCGCGGCGCGCGATCCGCGCGCCAGCCGGCAGGCATACGCGCCCAGTCGCATGGTGCCGCCCATGTCCTTCACGCCGTGCTGGCTCTCCATGAGCGCGATCACCGGGTGCGCGCATTCCGGTGCGAACTCGCTCGAGTTGGAATCGTCCAGGCCGCACACGTTGCGGGCGAACTCGATGATGGCCACCTGCATGCCGAGGCAGATGCCGAAGAACGGCGTGCCGGTCTCACGCGCGCCGGCGATTGCCTCCACCATCCCCTCGACGCCGCGCACCCCGAAACCGCCGGGGACGAGCAGGCCGTCGTACGAGGCCAGCAGGCGCTTTGCCGTGTCGTTGTCAGTGAACAGGTCCGACGACGTCCACGCCACGTCCACGCCGACATCGTTGGCGATGCCGCCGTGGATCAGCGCCTCCTGGATGCTCTTGTAGCTGTCCGCATAGTCGGTGTACTTGCCCACCACGGCGATGCGCACCTTCGACTTGGGCTCCACGACCTTCTGCACGATCGTGCGCCACGCCGAGAGCTCGGCCGGCTTGGTCTCGAGTCCCAGCTTGCGGCAGACGAGCTGGTCGAGCCCCTGCTCCGCGAACGCCAGCGGAATCTGGTAGATGGTCGGCACGTCGCGGCTCTCGATCACCGCGCCAAACTCGACGTTGCAGAAGAGCGCGATCTTGCGCTTGGTGTCCTCGGTCAGCGGGCGTTCGGTGCGGCAGATCAGGATGTCGGGCTGGATGCCGAGTTCCATCAGTTCGCGCACCGAATGCTGCGTCGGCTTCGTCTTCACCTCGCCCGCCGCGGCGATGAACGGCACCAGCGTGAGATGAATGAACAGCGCATTGTCGCGGCCGATGTCGTGCCGGAACTGGCGGATCGCCTCGAGGAACGGCTGCGATTCGATGTCGCCCACCGTGCCGCCAATCTCGACGAGCACCACGTCGTTCTCGGGTGCCATGCGGCGCACCGCCGCCTTGATCTCGTCGGTGATGTGCGGAATCACCTGCACCGTGGAGCCGAGGTACTCGCCGCGGCGCTCCTTGGTGATCACGTTCAGGTAGATGCGCCCCGTCGTGACGTTGTTGGCCTGGCTGAGCGGCCGGTCGATGAAGCGCTCGTAGTGACCGAGGTCGAGGTCCGTCTCGGCGCCGTCATCCGTCACGAAGACCTCGCCGTGCTGGAAGGGCGACATCGTCCCCGGATCGACGTTCAGGTACGGGTCGAACTTCATCATCGTGACCCGCAGGCCGCGCTCGACGAGCAGTCGTCCCAGCGAGGCGGCGGCAATCCCCTTGCCCAGCGACGAGACCACGCCGCCGGTGACGAAGATGTATTTCGTGCTCGATGCAGTGGGCGTCATCTGGCGGTTCCGGCGGTGAGTTGTTCCCAGTGGGCGTTGGCGCGCACGAGGTCGTCCTCGGTGTTGACTTCGCCCCACGACGGGGCGTCCACGATGGCCACGCCCATCGCCAGTCCGGCGGCGAGGGCGCGGAGTTGTTCCAGCTTCTCCACCAGCTCCAGCGGATGCGGCGGAAGGGCGACCCACGTCTCCAGCGCGTCGCGGCGCGCCGCGTAGATGCCCATGTGCTGCAGCACGAGCCCGTCGCGCTGCGCGCGCTCGGATTCGTCGCGCAGGAACGGAATCGGGGCGCGCGAGAAATAGAGCGCGCGCCCGTCGTCCGCCCGGACGACCTTCACGCAGTGCGGGTCGCCCATGATGTCGGCGGCTCGTCGTCCGGCGGCGGTGCCGAGGTCGAACCCGTGGTCGCGCACCATGGCGATGGCCCCGGCCATCGCATCGCCCCGCATGAACGGCTCGTCGCCCTGCACGTTCACGACAATATCGTAGGCCGCGTATTCGGCTTGCCGGGCGACCTCGGCCACGCGGTCGGTCCCGGACGGGTGCTGATCGGACGTCAGGACGCCCTCGGCCCCGTGCGCCTCGAGGACCGCCAGCACCTCGGGCGACTCGGTGGCGGCGACGACGCGGTCAGCCAGGCCGAGACTCCTCACCCGCTCCCAGACGCGGACCACCAAGGGGACGCCACCGAGGTGGCGCAGGGGCTTTCGGGGGAGCCTGGTGGCGCCCAAGCGGGCGGGAATCACGGCCAGGATGCTCAGGTGGCACCCCCCGGAGGCGAGGATGGCGATGCAAAAATCACGCCACCCAATATACGGTTGGGGACGCGGATGGTCAAAAACGCCCGCTCGGGCGGCGGCCCGGACGGCGGGTCGCCCCCACGGGCCACCCGCCGCGAGTCCCCCCAGGCGTCCTCGGATGCCCGGCGGATGCTGGCCGCCCAATGCCCCTGCGCCGGGAGCCGGCTGGAGGTACCTTCTCCTGCATCCGCCAACCCCGACTTCCCGCAATGCAGCTGCGACGTGCGCTTCTCGTCCCGCTCTCCGTGGTCCTGGCGGCCTGTGGTCACGCCGAGCCGAAAGAACTGCGCGTGGCCGTGCTCGCCCCTGGCGGCGACTTCTGGGCGGTCGCCGCCGGACTCCCTTCCCTTCAGGGTGCGCGCATGGCCGCCGACGAGGTCAACGGCGGTGACGGGGTTCTGATTGGCGGCGACCGGTACCGCCTGGTCGTGGTGGAAAAGTCGTATCTGGCGGGCGCGTCCACGGCGGTTGCGGCGGCGCGCGAGGCCATCGAGCGCGACCGGGTGCACTTCATCGTCGGTCCCGGCATCAGCGACCACGCGCTCGCCGTGGCCGCGGTGGCGGAATCGGCCGGCGTGCCGATGCTCTCCCCGATGTCGTCCAGCCCCTTGCTCACGGCCCACCGACGCTTCGTGTCGCGCCTTGCGCTGCTCGACGACGCGCAAGGGATGATCCTGGCGCGATTCGCGCACAGCGAGCTGAAGCTGCAGCGCGCGGCGATCCTGCAGGACTCGTCCATCTCGTCAGCGCGCTCGATCGCCGACTTCTTTCTGCGGACCTTCGTCGCCAGCGGTGGCGAGGTGACGGGCATCGAGTCGTACGCCACCGCGGATTCGGGCGATTTCCGGCCGAAACTGAAGCGACTGCTGGCCACGAACCCGCAGGCGCTGCTGCTTCCGAACTACATCAGCGCTGATTCCGTGCAGCTGCGCGTGGCGCGTTCCCTCGGCTTCCGGGGTGCGTTCCTGGGAAGCGACATGTGGGATGCGCGCACGCTGCGGAGGGTGCCCGATGCGGTGGGCGCGTATCTGGTGCATCAGTGGAATCCGGCCAGCCCTGCGCCCATGGCGCAGCGCTTCGTGCGCGCCTATATGCAGCAACACGGATCGGAGCCACGCACCACGGCCGCGGCGACCTACGATGCCATCCGGCTCGTCGCCGAAGCGGCGCGACGCGCTGGTTCGCTGGACGGTGGCCTGCTTACGGACACCCTTCGCACGTTCGGTCGGTTCGCGGGCGCCATGGCCACATATCGGTTCACCGGCAGCGGCGATCCGAAGCGCGGCGGCGTGCTCGTGCGGCTCGGCGTCCAGCGGGACTCGGTCTTTGCGTTCATGGACGTGCCATAGACTCTCCAGCGGGCGGCCTTCGCGTGGCACGATTAAACCGGGCCAAGTCGACAATCATCGCGGTACACTCCTGCCATGTTTTGCACTTCCGACCTTCGATCGTCAGGCGTGACATTCCCGTCGCCGTTCCGGCGCGGGCTGGTGCTGGCGATGCTCGCGGTGAGCGCCTGCGCGCGATCGGACCCGCGAGAGTTCCGCATCGCGGTGCTGGCCGCCAAGGGCGCGGAGTTCCGCCAGGCGTCAGGCGGGCCGTCCATGGAAGGGGCCGAGATGGCGGTGGCGGAGATCAACAATGCCGGTGGAGTGCGCATCGGTCGGCACGTCTATCGCATCAATCTGGTGGAGCGGTCGTACGAACCGGATCCTGCGGGGGCCATCGCCGAAGCGAAGCGGCTGATCACGGTGGACCGCGTGCATGCCATCGTCGGTCCCCAGCTGAGCGAACATGCGCTCGCCGTTGCGCCGGTCGCCGAGCAGGCCGGCATCCCGATGCTCTCACCGATGGCGTCCAACGTGTTGCTCACCGCACACCGCCGGTACATCTCCCGGCTGGCGCTCCTCGACGAGGCGCAGGGAACGGTGCTGGCACACTTCGCGCGGCGCGACCTGAAGGTTGAGCGGGCGGCGGTCCTGTACGACGCCACGCGTTCCAGCGCCAAGCTTCTCTCGGACCTGTTTCTTCGCACGTTCGTGAGTCTCGGCGGCGAAGTCACGGATATCGAGGACTTCCAGCCGGAGGAGCGCGACTTTCGCTCGACGCTGCAGCGGATGCTCGCGAAGCACCCCGAGGTGCTGCTCCTGCCGAATTACACCGTCGTTGACACGGTGCAGATCCGTCAGGCGCGGGCGCTTGGCTTTCGCGGACAGTTTCTGGGGGGCGACACGTGGGACCTCCAGGCGATGGATCGCACGCCGGCGGTGGTCGGCGCGGTCATCGTCCATCAGTGGAATTCCGGCAGCCCCGACTCCGCATCGGTGGCGTTCGTGCGCCGGTTTCGCCAGCGCGTGGGACACGAGCCGCGCGTGACGGCGGCGGCGACGTATGATGCCGTGCACGTGCTCGCGAAGGCGGCAGTACGCGCCGGAACGCTGCGGGGCGACCTGCTCTCCGACAGCCTGCGGACCCTTCCCAGGTATGTGGGCGCCGCAGCGACATACCATTTTGTGGGAACAGGCGATCCCCGGCGTGGCGGGGTCCTCGTGCGAATCGGCGCGGAGCGCGACTCGGTCGTCGCCGTCGTCGACGTACCTTAGGGGGTCTGAGCGCCGGCGGGGAGGTTGGCGAGCAGGAACCGCCTGGTGTTCTCCCCCATCACGGCGCGAATCTCCGCCTCGGTGAATTCGGCCTGCAGGAGCGCCTCGGTGACCTGCGCCACCCCGTCGGCCCCAAAGGCCACCGTCGTCGCGCCATCCCAGTCGGAGCCGAGCGCCACGTGGTCGAGGCCGGCCACGGTGACGGCGTGCCGGATGGCCCTGGCGATGGCGCGCGGCGACGCGTCGCACACCGCGCCGTCCCAGAAGCCGATCCCAATGAGCGCGCCGCGCGCGGCCAACGCGCGCAGTTGATCGTCCGACAGGTTCCGCGGACCGGCGCAGGTTGCCTGCACCCCGGTGTGCGAGACGACGACGGGACGCGTGGTCAGCGCCAGGACATCGTCGAACGCCTTGGGCGCAACGTGCGCGAGATCCACAATGAAGCCCAGCGCCTGCATGCGCTCGACGACGCGACGTCCGAGCTCGGTGAGGCCGCCCTTCGCTTCCCCGTGGGCGGATCCGGCGACGTCGTTGTCGAAGAAGTGCGTGAGACCCGCCATCCGGAACCCGTGCGCGAAGAGGGTGTCCACATTCGCGAGCTCGCCGTCGATGGCCTGCAGCCCTTCCGTGTTCAGGATGCCGATGACGGGGCGGAGGCCGGGCGTGGAGGCGCGAAAGTCGAGCGCCTTCTGCAGCTCCGCGGCGCTGTGCACGAGCACCAGCCGCCCTTCGGAAATCGCCGCCGCGTGCTCGAGTTTGCCGGCCTGGTAGAGCGCCCGCTGCAGGCGGCTGTGCCAGGTGGCGCGTGGCCACCGGGAGCCGATGGCGAGCAGCGTGATCTGGTCGGTCGACGCGCTGTTCCGCGTGTAGTTCTGCCCCTTCGGGGTCTTGGTGACGGTCGAGAAGACCTCGATCGCCACGTTGCCTTCGACGAGGCGCTCGACGTCGGTGTGCCCCCACCATCCCATGGTGACGGGGTCGCGGTCCCAGAGCAGCAGGTCGTTGTGCAGGTCGGCAACCAGCAGTGTCTGGTGCAGCGCGGCCGCGCGCGGCGAGACGGCAATCGCCTTGCGCTCGTCCACACGATTCATGCGGGCGCCGACGACGCGGGCCACCACCAGGAAGAAGACGAGCGCGGCCACCGGAATACCGATGGCCAGCACGGTCATGATGCGTCGCAGGATGCTCACGCGGCGGCCCCCGCGCGCGCCAGCCGAAGGAAATTGGCCAGCAGCAGCTTGCCGTCCTGCGTCAGGATGGACTCGGGGTGGAACTGCACGCCCCACACGGGATGCGTGCGGTGGCGGAGGGCGTGGATCTCCGTTGGGTCATCGGCGGCGTGCGCCGTGACTTCGAGGCAGGCGGGAAGCGTGCCGTGCTCGACGACCAGGGAGTGGTAGCGCATCACCTGGAGCGGAGACGGCAGTCCATCGAACAGGTCGGTGCCGTTGTGCAGGACCTTGGACGTCTTGCCATGCATCACGCCGCGCGGCGCGCGTATCACGCATCCGCCGTACGCCTCGCCGATGGCCTGATGTCCCAGGCAGACGCCGAGCATCGGCACCTGGGCGCCGTACCGACGGATCAGGGAGACGGTGATCCCGGCCTCGGCGGGCGTTCCCGGCCCCGGCGAGAGCACGATGGCGGTCGGCGCGAGCGCGCCGACGTCCTCCACGGTGAGCGCATCATTGCGCGCGACGCGCAACGCCTCGCCCAGCTCGCCCAGATACTGGACGAGGTTGTACGTGAAGGAGTCGTAGTTATCGATGACGAGAATCACGCTAGTAAGCTATCCCCGAAGCGGAGTTCCCTGTACCCTGCACCGCTCATCCGCGCGGATGGAACTGCCGGTGCACGGAGCGCAGGTACTCGCGGTCGACGTGCGTGTACACCTGCGTCGTGCTGATGTCCGCATGGCCGAGCATCTCCTGCACCGACCGCAGGTCGGCGCCGCCCTCGAGCAGATGCGTGGCGAAGGAGTGCCGGAGGGTGTGGGGCGTCACGGGCTTGGTGATGCCAGCCAGCACGACATACTTGCGGAGGATCTTCCAGGCGCCCATCCGCGTGAGTGGCGTGCCGCGTGCGTTCAGGAAGAGCACGCCGGAACCCCTGCCCCGCTCGAGCCGCGGCCGCAGCTCGCGCAGGTAAATGGCCACGGCGCCGGTGGCCTTCCCGCCAACCGGCACGAGGCGTTCCTTGCTCCCCTTGCCGAAGACGCGCACGACTCCCTCATCCAGCATCAGGTCGTTCACCTTCAGCGTGATCCACTCCCCGACGCGCAAGCCGGCGCCGTACGCCAGTTCGAGCATCGCCCGGTCGCGAAACGCCAGCGGCTCCTCGATGGGAATGGCGCCGAGCAGCTGCTCGATCTCCGCGGGGGTCAGGACCTCGGGCAGCGTCCGCCACTTCTTGGGCGTCTCGAGCCGTTCACTCGGATCGACCTTCACGACGCCTTCGGCCAGCAGGAAGCGGTACCACGTTCGAATGGCGGAGATGCCGCGCCGGATGGAGGCGGGCGAGAGGCCGAGGTCCTTGAGATAGTAGACGAACTCCCGCAGGTGCGCGGCCGTCAGGGCCTCCGGCGACAGGGCGCCGTGCGCGACGGCCCACTCGGCCATCCGGTACAGGTCGCGGCCGTAGCTTTCGTCGGTGCGGGCGGAGCTTCCTTGCTCGAGCGTCAGGAACTCGGTGAAACGCTCGAGGAGAAATGGGCGAAGCCGGTCGGCGCCGGTCACTCCGGCGGGGGCTGCCGCAGGTGCGGGTGCTTGGCCCGATGCCGGCGCCACAGTTCCCACCCGAGCACGGTGAGCAACACGATGACCACGAGCGCGCCGACGCCGACACGGCGTCCAACGACGCGCATGGAATCCTGCACCTGCTCCCAGTCGGTGCCCACCCGGAACGCAAGCCAGATGATGATGCCGTACCAGATGGTGCTGGCCACCGCGATCACCGCCGTGTAGCGGAGCACCTTCACGCGCAGCGCGCCCGCCATCGGCGACACCACGGCGCGGAGCCCCGGGACGAACCGGCTGACGAAGAGCGCGGCGAGGCCGTAGTGGGCGTACAGGCCTTCCAGGCGCTCTTCGGCATTCAGGAGGTGCAGCCGCTTGAGGCGGGCGTGCATCCAGTCGGCGCCGAAGCGGCGGGCCACGAAGTAGACGACCAGCGAGCCGAGGACCGATCCGATGACGATGGCCGCCACGACCGGCAGGAGTTCGGCGTCGCGTCGCGCCGCGTAGAACGCGCCGAAGGCGACCACCACGTCGGCGGGCGCCGGCGGAAAGATGCTCTCGATGAACGCCACCACGCCCAGCAGCACGTACAGCGTATTGACGTCGAGCGCGTTCACCCAGTCCAGCAAGGCAGTCACCGGCGCTCCCCGTCGAACGAGTTGAGCGTCGCCACTGCGATGGCCGCGATGCCCTCGCCGCGCCCGATCCACCCCATGCCCTCGTTGCTCTTGCCCTTGACCATCACGTCGGCGACGCTGAGTCCGAGGGCATGCGCCAGGCGCTCCCGCATCGCGTTGCGATACGGTCCGATGCGCGGGGCCTCCGCGATGACGGTCACGTCCACCTGGGTCGGGGACCAGCCCGCGTGGCGCGCGCGCTCCACGGCGAGGTGCAGCATCTCGATCGAATCGCGCCCCTTGTTGGCGGCGTCGGTGTCCGCGAACATCTCGCCGATGTCGCCCACGCCGGCGCCCCCGAGAATCGCGTCGGTCACCGCATGGGCCACCGCATCGCCGTCGCTGTGTCCCACCAGCCGCTGGTCCGACGGAATCATGACGCCGCCGAGAATGATGCCGGCGCCCGGCCCGAACCGGTGCGAGTCGTAGCCAATGCCGGTGCGCGTGCGCGCCACGGCGCGCGCGCCGGCCGCCGGCGGTGCGTCCGCCGCCACTTCGAGCGGCAGCTGGTCCAGCCGTTCCGCCGTGATGCCGGCTTCGAGGAGCACGCGCCCCGCACCGCTGAAGGGGCTGTGCCCCATCGCGCGCATGATGTCGCCCTCGGTCACCACCCCGCCGCCGCGTCGTCCGGCCTCTTCGCCGGCGGCCCGCAGGATCGCCTCCGCGGCGTCCTCGCTCTCGGCCATCGCCGCGGCTCCCGCGCCCGAGAGGCGCGACTCGACGGCACGGACCAGCAGGTCGACCGGCATCCCCAGCATGGCCAGCATCTGGCTGGCCGTGCCGCGCGGCGCGCGCAGCATGCCGAGCAGGAGGTGCAGCGAATTCGGCAGGTCGAGACCGAGACGCTCCGCCTCGACCATCGCGGCGTCGATCGCCTTGCGTGCCCCGCTTCCGAACCGCACACCCATGGGAGAACCGACTCCTACGCCGCGGCGGACGCGGCGATCAGCTGATAGTCCTGCCGGCGACGGCGCGGCGTGAATCCCGCGTCCGTGATCAGTCGCTCAATCTCCTCGGTGGTCGTGTGGTAGGTGGTGTTCGCCGCCGACACGACATTCTCCTCGATCATGAGCGAGCCGAAATCGTTGCACCCGTACGACAGCGCGATCTGTCCAACCTTCATGCCCATCGTCACCCAACTTGCCTGTATGTTGGGGATGTTGTCGAGGACCAGCCGCGAGAACGCCACCGTGCGCAGGTACTCGACGGCGTCCGTCTTGGGCTGCTGGCTGAGGCGCGGCGTGTTCTCGGGCTGCAGCGGCCAGGTGATGAACGCCGTGAACCCGTGGGTGCGCGACTGCACGTCGCGCAGGCGCACCAGGTGCTCCATCCGCTCCTCGAGCGTCTCGCCGATGCCGAACATCATCGTGCACGAGGTCTTGAGCCCTTCCTCGTGCGCGATCTCCATGATCTCCAGCCAGCGGTCGGCCCCCGCCTTCTTGGGGGCGACGATGTCGCGCACGCGCTGCACCAGGATCTCGCCGCCGCCGCCGGGGATGCTGTCGAGTCCGGCAGCGATGAGCTGCCGGATGACCTCGCGCGCCTCCATGCGGTACAGCTGCGCCCAGAAATCCACCTCGCTTGGCGAGAAGCCGTGCACGTGAATGGGGTGGTTGCGCTTGATGTACTTGATGAGCTCGAGGTACCACTCGAACGGGATGTACGGATTGTGCCCGCCCTGGATGAGGATCTGCACCCCGCCCAGCGCCTTCGTCTCCTCGATCTTCGCGCCGATCTCCTCGTACGAGAGCGTGTAGCCTTCGCCGTGCTTCGGGCGCCGGTAGAAGGCGCAGAAGCCGCAGTCGGCGACGCAGACGTTCGTGTAGTTGATGTTGCGGTCGACGATGTACGTCACCACCCGCTCGGGGTGGAGCTCGCGCCGACGGGCGTCGGCCAGCGCGCCCAGCTCGAGGAGCGGCGCGTGCTGGTACAGGTCGAGGAGGTTGGAGAGTTCAGACATGGGTGAGGCGGAGTAAAGGGGGCGGAACGGACGATCGATCAGGCAGCCGGCAGGAAGACGAGCCGGCCCTGGGGAACCTTGCCGGCCAGCTCCAGCCGCCGGAAGAACTCCGAGAGACCCTCGAGGTATTCAAGCCCGAGGCGGTAGTCGAGACCGGCGAGATACTCGTGAATGACGGCCGACGGCAGGCGGCAGACGGCCGATGCCTCGTCCGAAATCCGCGAGAGGTTGGCGAGTCCCCAGTTGCGGCTCTCCATCAGTGCGCCGTGCACCTGCAGGGCGTCCCGCACGTTCACTTCGCGGCGCGCCACCCAGACTGCAAATACGAAGGGCAGCCCCGTCCACCGCTTCCACTCGAGCCCGAGGTCGTAGACGAACGGATACTCGCGCCCATGGGCCACGGCCACCGGGTGCTCCTTATGCCGCAGCATCAGCGCCGCATCGCCGATGACGAGGCGCGCCGCCACCGGCGACTGATCCTGCCGCAGGTCGTCCGCCTCGGCATCGCCGGGGACAAACGTCGGCCGCACTTTCCAGACGTGCTCGAACAGCAGGTCGAGCAGCGCTACCGACGTCATCGAACTGCGGCTCACGAGCACCTGCGTGCCGCCCAGTTCGGTGGCCGGGCGCGTCGAGAACAGCATCACGCTCCGCACCTCGCCGTGGCACGAGATGGCGAGGTCGGGCAGCAACAGGTACTTGCCGGCGTCTCGCGCGTATTCCACGGCCGAGACCACGGAGACGTCAATGGTCCCCTCGGCAACTCCGCGGTTCAGGGCCGACGGAATGCCGGTGATCAGGTCGGCGTCGAGCGTGACGAGGCCGCGATCCACTGCCCCGTACACGGGCGCGCAGTTGAGGTACGGGATGCGGCCGACGCGCATCAGGCCACTCCGGCCGGCGCTGGCGTCGGCTCGAATTCGGTGCGCAGGATCCGGTAGAACGAGTCGCGCTCGGCCGGCGTCTTCCCCGCTCCCCGGATGATCTTGAGGATCTCGTCCAGGCTCATCGCCTGCGGCGTGTGCGCCCCGACCGCGTGGTAGATCTTCTCGCGCACCACGGTCCCTTCGAGGTCGTTCACGCCGTAGTGCAGCGCCACCTGCGAGAGGTGCGGCGTGACCATGATCCAGTGCGACTTGATGTGCTGGAAGTTGTCGAGGAAGAGCCGCCCCACCGCCAGCATCTTCAGGTCGTCCCAGCCCGTCGTCGCCGTCCCCTGACGACCCAGCTCCCGGCCGAGCTCGTTGTCGTCGGGATGATACGCCAGGGGGACGTACGCCAGGAACCCGCCCGTCTCGTCCTGCAGGTCGCGCAGCATCTGCAGGTGCTCCAGCCGGTCCTCGATGGTCTCGATGTGGCCGTACAGCATGGTGCAGTTGGTGCGGATCCCGAGCTCGTGCGCGGTGCGATGCACCCCGATGTACTCGGCGCCCGCCAGTTTCTTGTCCGAGATGCGCTCACGCACCGCCGCGCTGAACGTCTCCGCGCCGCCGCCCGGCATCGTGTCGAGGCCCGCCGCCTTGAGCGCAATCAGCACGTCGCGCCACGGCATCTTCTCGATGCGCGCGATGTGCGCGATCTCCACCGCGGTCAGTGCCTTGATGTGCACGTGCGGGAAGTTCGCCTTCAGCGTGCGGAACATCTCCTCGTAGTAGGCGAGGCCCGCCTTCATGTCGAGGCCGCCGACGATGTGGAACTCGCGCGTCATCCCGTCGGCGGCGTGCGCCGCCTCGGCGAGCACCTGCTCCATCGTGTAGCGGTAGGCGCCCTCTTCCTTGGGCAGGCGCGCGTAGCCGCAGAAGACGCAGGTCTTCCGCAGGATGCAGACGTTCGTGGGGTTGATGTGCTGATTGGACGCGAACGTCACCACGTCGCCGTTCCGGGCGCGGTTGGCGGCGTCGGCGATCAGCCCCAGCCCGGTGAGATCGCCGGTGCGATAGAGCGCCGCGGCGTCGGCCGTGTCGAGCCGCTCGCCCGCCGCGACGCGCTCGCCGATGCGGCGCAGCACCGGGTCGCTGATCCGGTCAACCGGAACCTGCGGCGCGGGGGCCATATCAGCCCCGCAGCCGGACGAGCGCGAGCGAAGTGTTGTGCCCGCCGAATCCGGACGAGTTGTTGAGCGCGGCGGCGACCGGCCGCCGGACCGGCACATTGGCCGTGCAGTCGAGATCGCACTCGGGATCCGGCGACTGCAGGTTGATGGTCGGCGGCACCACGCCATGATGGATCGCCAGCGTCGTGAAGATCGTCTCCACGGCGCCGGCCGCGCCGAGCATGTGCCCGGTGACCGACTTGGTGGAACTCACGTTCGCGCCCGAGGCGTGCGAACCCAGCACCGCCTTGATGGCGCGGATCTCGTTGGCGTCGTTCATCGGCGTCGACGTGCCGTGCGCGTTCACGTAGTGGATCTCGGCGGTGGTGAGGCCACCGTCCTCGATCGCCCGCCGCATCGCCCGCTGCAGCCCCTCGTGATTCTCGGGCTGGCCGGTGAGATGGTAGGCATCGCCGGTCATGCCGAACCCGGCCACTTCACCGTAGATGCGCGCCCCGCGCGCCTTGGCGTGCTCCAGTTCCTCGAGCACCACGACGCCGCTTCCCTCGCCCAGCACGAAGCCGTCGCGCGTGGCATCAAACGGGCGCGACGCCCGCGCCGGGTCGTCGTTTCGGGTGGAGAGCGCCTGCATGTTCGCGAAGCCGGCCATCGCCATCGCGGTCACCGAGGCTTCGGCGCCGCCCGCGATCATCACGTCCGCATCGCCGTACTGGATGGCGCGGAACGAGATGCCGATGCCGTGCCCCGAGCTGGCGCAGGCCGACACCGTGGTGAAGTTGGGTCCCTTGGCGCCGAAGCGCATCGAGACCACACCCGAGGCAATGTCGCTGATGAACATCGGGATGAAGAAGGCCGACACCCGCCCCGGCCCGGACTTCATCAGGACCTCGTGCTGCTCCTCGAACGTGTTGATGCCGCCAATGCCGCTCGCGATGACCACGCCAGTGCGGAGCGGGTCATACCCCTGCCCGTCGCCGAATCCGGCATCGGTCATGGCCTGCACCGCCGCGGCCATGGCGTACTGCGTGTAGAGGTCGGTCCGCTTGGCTTCCTTGCGGTCCATGTACAGCGCCGGGTCGAAGCCCTTCACTTCGCACGCGAACCGCACCTTGTGGTTCGACGCGTCGAACCGCGTGATTGGCGCGCCCCCCGACTTGCCGTCGAGCAGCGCCTGCCACGAACTCCCCACGTCGTTGCCCACGGGGGTCACGCATCCGAGACCCGTAATGACGACCCGGCGCCTCATCGCGTCAGCCGATCTTCTGGTTCAGGTAGGCGATGGCGTCACCGACCGTGCGGAGCTTCTCGGCATCCTCATCCGGGATGTCGATGTTGAACTCCTTCTCGAACTCCATCACGAGCTCGACGATGTCGAGGCTGTCCGCGCCGAGGTCCTCGATGAAGCTGGCTTCATTCGTCAGCTTCTCACGCTCGACACCCAGTTCCTTCTCGATGATGTCCTTCACCTTGTTGCCATGGTCGGCCATACCGCGGATCCTCTCAAACGTTGAAGTGGAGGGAAGACTTAATATAGTTGATGTCGCGTTCCGCTACATCACCATCCCGCCGTCCACCACCAGGACCTGCCCGGTGATGTAGGACGCCAGGTCCGAGGCCAGGAAGGCCACCGCATTGGCGATGTCCTTGGGCTCGCCCAGCCGGGCCAGCGGGATCTGCGCCGCCAGCGCCGCCTTGGCCTCGTCCGGGAGCTTGTCGGTCATCGCCGTCTGGATGAACCCGGGGGCGATGGCATTCACGAGAATGTTGCGGGAGGCGAGTTCCTTGGCCGACGACTTGGTCAGGCCGATGAGCCCCGCCTTGGATGCGGAGTAGTTGGCCTGCCCCTTGTTCCCCATGATGCCGACCACGCTGGCAATGTTGATGATGCGTCCCCAGCGCCGCTTCATCATGCCGCGCTGGACGGCGCGCGTGGCGACGAACGCCGAGCGCAGGTTGACGGCCATCACCGCGTCCCAGTCTTCGTCCTTCATGCGGGCCATCAGGTTGTCGCGCGTGATGCCGGCATTGTTGACCAGGATGTCGAGCGAGCCGAAGGCGTCCTCGACGGTCTGGATGAGCATGGTCACGGCGGCGGGATCGCCGACGTCGCAGGCGAAGCCCCGGGCCTCGCCAATCTCGCCGGCCGTCTTCTCGGCGGACGCGAGATCGAGGTCCGCAATGGCGACGCGCGCCCCGCAGGCCACCAGGGTCTCGGCAATCGACCGGCCGATGCCGCGCGCGGCGCCGGTGACGAGAGCGGTTCTTCCTTTGAGCGTGATCATTGGGGGGAGACGGAAGAGGGTGGACGGGAGACGGTAGTCACCACGGACAGGCGCTACCCTAGAGGTCGCTGAGCAGGGCTTCGACTTCGGTCACGGTACCGCAGGTCCGGGCGGTGTGATTGGGCGCGAGCCGCTTCAGGAGCCCCGTCAGCACGTTCCCTGGACCCATCTCCACGAAGGTCGCGCCGGGATGCGCCGCGGCCATCGCCTGGATCACCGCGACCCAGCGCACGGGCGAGGTCAACTGGCGCAGCAGGAGATTCCGCGCGACCTCGGCTTCGGACACCGGTGCCGCGGTGACATTCGAGTAGACCGTCCACGCCGGGTTGGTCCACGAGGCGGCCCCGAGCGCGTCGGCAAGCCCGGCCTGCGCCGGTTCCATGAGCGGCGAATGGAACGCGCCGCTCACCTGCAATCGCACCGTGCGCTTGGCTCCCGCGGCCTTGGCCAGCTCCATGCCGCGCTCGACGCCCGCCACTTCGCCGGAGATCACCACCTGCTCGAGCGCGTTATAGTTGGCCGGGACCACGACACCGGCCGCGCTCGCTTCTGCGCAAATCTCATCGATGGGGCGCTGCAGTTCGCCGAGGATCGCGGCCATCGCGCCGGGGCGCTGCACGCCCGTCTCGTACATCAGTTCCCCACGGCGGCGCACCAGCCGCACGGCGTCGGCCAGCGACAGCGCCCCCGCGGCGTGATACGCCGAGAATTCGCCGAGCGAGTGCCCCGCCGCCGCGGCAACGTGCGACGCCGCACGCTGCTTGACCACCGCCCAGACCGCCGCGCCATGGGCCAGCAACGCCGGCTGCGCGTTGTGGGTGCGCGTCAACTCGTCGGCCGGTCCCTCGAAGCAGAGCGTCGAGAGCGGCGCGCCGAGGGCCGCATCGGCCGCGTCAAAGACGGCGCGCGCCGCGGGATACTGCTCGGCGAGGTCCTTCGCCATGCCGGGCTTCTGCGAGCCCTGCCCGGGAAACAGGAGAAGTAGTTGCATGGCCGGCGACCTAGAACCTCACCACCAGGCTTCCCCACGTGAAGCCCGCGCCGAATCCGACGAACATCACCGTCATGCCTTCCTTGATGCGCCCAGCGCGGAGCGCCTCGTCGAGCGCGATGGGAATGGAGGCCGCGGAGGTGTTGCCGTAGCGGTCCACGTTCACGTAGACCTTCTCCATCGGCATGTTGGCGTGCTTGGCCGTGGCTTCGATGATGCGGATGTTCGCCTGGTGCGGGATCAGCAGGTCGATGTCGCTCGACGCGAGCTTGGCCCCGTCGAGCGCGCGGTCACACGCTTCCGCCATAGAGCGCACCGCATTCTTGAAGACCTCGCGTCCCGCCATCGTGATGCAATTGCTCCCCTCGGCCAGCACCTCGGGCGTCACCGGGCGCAGGGAGCCGCCGGCGGGACGCTGCAGCAGGTCGGCGAGCGAGCCGTCGCTCCGCAGGTACGCCGAGAGGATGCCGCGTCCCTTGGTGGACCGCTTGAGCACCGTGGCCCCCGCCCCGTCGCCGAACAGCACGCACGTATTGCGGTCCTTCCAGTTGACGATGCGCGACAGCGTCTCGGCGCCGATCACCAGCACCGTCTCGGCGTCGCCCATCGCCATCAGCCCCTCGCCGATCTTGACGCCGTAGACCCAGCCCGTGCAGGCCGCGTCGATGTCAAAGGCCGCCGCGCGCGACGCGCCGATGGCCGCCTGCACCTCGACCGCCGTCGAGGGGAGCAACCGGTCGGGGGAGGCCGTGGCGAGGATGATCACGTCGAGTTCGGGCGCGGTGACACCCGCCGCCTTCATCGCGGCCCGCGCTGCCTCGGAGGAGAGCGACGTCAGCGACTCTCCCTCGCCCGCGATGTAGCGCTGCTTGATCCCCGTGCGATCGGTGATCCACTCGTCGTTGGTGTCGATGCCGAGCGCGGCGAAGTCGTGGTTGGTGAGGATCTTCTTCGGCACGGCGTGTCCCGTGCCGGCGATCATGGCGAGGGGGCGCTTCATACGGTGGCTCCGGCAGTAGAGGCGAGGCGCTGGCCAATATGGTCGCTCATGCGCGACACCGACGCGCGCAGCCCCACGAGGATTCCGTTCTTGATGGCTTCCGGCGACGACTTGCCGTGGCAGATGATCGAGACGCCCTTCACGCCGAGCAGCGGGGCGCCGCCATGCGCCGCGTAGTCGAGGTTCCGGAGGGCGAGCGCCAGCTGGTCCTGGGGGACCCCGCTCCTGGCGAGCAGCCCGAAGATGAGCTTCGGCACGCTCTCGTAGAACTTGAGCAGGACGTTGCCGACGAAGCCGTCGCAGACGACGACGTCCACCCGACCGCGGTCGCAGGCGCCCATCGGCACGTCACGCCCCTCGACGTTGCCGATGAAGTTGATGCCGCCGGCCGACGCGAGCGACTTGTGCGCCTCCTTCACCGCGGCGTTGCCCTTCTCGGCTTCTTCACCCACGGAGAGCAGCGCCACCGCGGGATTCGCCCGGCCGAGGATGTCCTCGGCGTAAACGGCGCCGAGGCGCGCGAACTGGACGAGCTCGTCGGCCGAACAGTCCACATTGGCGCCGCTGTCGAGCACGACCACCGGATCGCCGGCGCTCGGAAAGAGCGTGGCGATCGCGGGACGATTGAGCCCGCTGTGCAGGCGCAGGATGAACGCGGAGGCGGCCATCTGCGCCCCGGTGTTGCCGGCGCTGACGAACGCGTCGGAACCGCCCTCAGCCTGCAGGCGCAGGCCGACGGCCATCGAGCTGTTGGGCTTGCCGCGGATCGCGACCGACGGCTTGTCGGTCATCTCGATCACCTCGCCGGCCTCGACGATGGACAGGCGATGCGCCGCCTCGCGCACGGCAGGCGTCGCCGCGGCCAGCTGCGCGTCAAGTTCCGCGCGGATGACCTCGGGACGGCCAACCAGCTGGATGCCGTGTTCCGGGGCGAGTTCCTGGAGGGCGAGAAGCGCGCCCGCAATCGTCGCCTTGGGCGCGTGATCGCCGCCCATGGCGTCCAACGCGATGCGCGCCAACGTCAGCTGCCCTTCTTGGTAACCCGCTGCTCGCCGGCGTAGAAGCCGCACTCCGGGCAGACGCGATGCGGCTGCTTCTGGGCGCCGCACTTCGGGCAGGCCTGGATGTTGATTGCCGGAGCCTTCTTGTGCGTGTTCCGGGCCCGCTTCTTCCGCTTCGAAGTTTTTCTCTTCGGGACGGCCATGGTCGTCTCGTGACAGGGTCAGGTCAGTTGGGAGCGCCGCGGGTCTTCCGCAACGCCTCCCATCGGGGATCGATCTCCGGCGCGCAACCGCACGCGCCGGCATTCAGGTCGGCGCCGCACTTGGGGCACAGTCCCTTGCAGTCGGGACGGCACTCCAGGAACGGCGGAACCTCCAACAGCCACTGCTCTCGCACCGCGAGGCGCAGGTCAATCACGTCGCCCTGCGTGCCACCCAGCGGGTAGACGTCGGGATCGTCGTCGTCTTCGCCTCCCGCCTCGGCGTACAGCACGTGCACGTCCATGGCGACCGGCGCTTCCACCGGGGTGAGGCAACGCCGGCACTCCTGCTGCGTCACACCCGACAGGTGGCCGCTGAAGTAGTACCGCCCCGTTCCCGCCGCGGAGATGCGTCCGGTGACCCGGACTCCCTCGCGCAAGGGACGGAGAATGTCCTCTTCCATCCAGATGCCATCATCCGGAGGCAGCACGGCATCGACCGTGGCCCCTCCGTGCTCTAGCGAACGGACGTCAAACGACAGCATAGCCATGTAAACTACTCGCGTTTCACCGTGGGGTCAAGTTCTGGAAATACCGATACTTAGCTGAGTTTCGGGTCCCCAGGCCGGCCTTCAAAGTCCTCCCCCGCGCCCGAACACGCCAAATCCGCTCGGGTGGCCCTTTGGGCTCCGTCAGATCAGCGCGGCCGCGCCAAAGAAGAACATCCCCTCGTGCTTCGCATTCTCGTCCGAATCCGAGCCGTGGACGGCGTTCCGCCCCTTCGATTCGGCGTAGAGCTTGCGCACCGTGCCCTCGGCTGCCTCGGCCGGGTCGGTGGCGCCAATCGCCGCGCGGTAGGCGGCGACGGCGTCCGCCTTCTCGAGCACCATCGACATGCACGGGCCAGAGCTCATGAACTCCACCAGCTCGCCGTAGAATGGGCGTCCCTTGTGCACTTCATAGAAGGCGCCGGCTTCGGCCTTCGTCATATGAAGCACCCGCGCGCAGATGAGCCTGAAGCCCTGCGCTTCGAGGTGCGCGATGATCTTGCCAGCCTTGCCCGCGCCAAAGGCGTCGGGCTTGATGATTGCGAGCGTGCGATTGCCAGCCATGGTCGTCGTTGCTTGAGGTTCGGAGGAATGTGCCTGTACAAAGATAGAAGGGCGCGAAGGGCGGCGAAGGGGGCCGACAGGCGACCTGACCTTCGCGTTCCTTCGCGTCCTTCGGGTATCTCCAGCCGGTGCTGCCTACTTCAGGCCGGCCTTGATCTGCTCCACGAAGTCCATCGGGCGCACGGCGATGCCGATGCCCGCGGCCTTGAAGGCCTCGACCTTCTCGGCCGCCGTGCCCGCCGAACCGGAGATGATCGCGCCCGCGTGACCCATGCGGCGTCCCGGGGGCGCCGTCTGCCCCGCGATGAAGCCCACGACCGGCTTGGTCATGTGCTCCTTCACGAACTTGGCGGCTTCCTGCTCGTCCGTGCCGCCGATCTCGCCCATCATCGCGACCGCCTTGGTGGCCGGATCCTTCTCGAACGCCTCGAGGCAATCGATGAAGTTCGTGCCGTTGATCGGGTCGCCGCCGATGCCGACGCAGGTCGTCTGGCCGATCCCGGCGCGCGTGAGCTGATAGACCACTTCATACGTCAGCGTGCCCGAGCGGCTGACCACGCCCACCGGCCCCGGAATGCAGATGCGCCCCGGGATGATGCCGACCTTCGCCTGCCCCGGCGAGATGACGCCCGGGCAGTTGGGGCCGACCAGGCGGACGCCGCGCTCCTTCACGAAGGGATAGACCTTCGTCATGTCGAGCACCGGCACGCCTTCGGTGATGCAGACGACGGTCTGCACGCCCGCGTCGACCGCTTCCATGATCGCGTCGGCCGCGCCCATGGGCGGCACGTAGATGACGCTGGTGTTCGCACCGGTCGCCTGCACCGCGTCGTACACGGTGTTGAAGATCGGGATCGAGTCCTCAAACTTGAGGCCGCCCTTTCCGGGGGTGACGCCGGCCACGACCTTCGTGCCGTACTCAATGGCCTGCTTGGTGTGGAACGAGCCGTCGCGGCCCGTGATCCCCTGCACCACCAGCCTGGTGTCGTTGTTGATGAAGATACTCACGCGGCCTTTCCTCCCTTCGCCAGCTCGACGGCCTTGATGACGGCTTCGTCCATGTCGGCCGACGCCGAGAAACCGTTCTCGGTGAGGATCTTCATGGCGATTTCTTCGTTGGTGCCGGTGAGGCGAATCACGATCGGCACCTTCAGCGGGTTCGCCTTGGTGGCCGTGACGATGCCGTTGGCCACGTCATCGGTGCGCGTGATGCCGCCGAAAATGTTGAACAGGATGCACTTCACGTTCGGGTCGGCGGTGATGATGCGGAGCGCGTTCACCACCTTCTCCGGGTTCGACGAGCCGCCGATGTCGAGGAAGTTCGCGGGCTCGCCGCCGTAGTACTTCACGAGGTCCATCGTGGCCATCGCCAGGCCGGCGCCGTTGACGACGCAGCCCACGTTGCCGTCGAGCTTGATGAACGTGAGGTTGCAGTTGCGCGCGTCCACTTCCGACGGCGCCTCCGACGACACGTCGCGCAGCGCCTCGATCTCGGCATGGCGGTCGAGTTCGTTGTCGTCGATCACCATCTTGCCGTCCACGGCGATGAGCTCGCCGGCGGGGGTGGCGACCAGCGGGTTGATCTCGGCCAGCGAGCAGCCGCTCGCCATGAAGGCGCGGTAGAGCTGCTGCATGATCTTGGCCGCCTGCTTGGCGAGCTTCACGTCATTGTAGAGGAAGAAGCCCATCCGCATCGCCTCGTAGCCGCGGAGGCCGTAGCGCGTGTCGACCGGGAGATAGAGGATCTTCTCGGGCGTCTGCGCGGCCACCTGCTCGATGTCGATGCCGCCGGCCGCGGACACCATGAACACCGGCTTCTTGCGCTGGCGGTCCACGATGATGCCGACGTACGCTTCGCTGCCGATGTCGGCGGCGACGGTGACGAGCACCTTCTCGACCGTCAGCCCCTTGATCTGCATGCCGAGGATCGCCGTGGCCTTTTCCCTGGCCTCGGCCGGCGTCTTGCAGAACTTCACGCCGCCCGCCTTGCCGCGGCCGCCGGCATGCACCTGGGCCTTCACCATCACCGGCACGCCGTACTCCTTCGCGATTGCTTCAGCTTCCACAGGCGTGGTGGCGACCTTGCCGTTCGGAATCGGCACGCCGAATCCGTGCAGGATCTCCTTCGCCTGGTATTCGTGGATATTCACGGGAACTCCGAGGGAGATGTTCGCGGCGCCCTGTCGGCGCCAGTCGAAGTATGCGGGCGGAATTTACCGCGCGGCGCGGGCGGATGGGAGCCGGAGAGTGCCGCTGAACGCTCAGGGATCACCCGATGTCGCTGTCGGCATCTTCCCCGTGGCACGCCACTCGCTCGCGGCCGCAAGCGGTGGCAGTCGGTCGCGCGAACGTCCGCCCCAACGGTCGCGAACGCTCGCTAGCGGTCGCTCGAAAGCCGTCGGAGCTCGGCCATGGCACGGCCGAACGCGGTCCAGTCGCCGTGGCGCAACGCTTCCTGCATCGCCGCGTGTATGCGCGCGATCCGCAGGCGCAGTCGCGCGTCGGCGACCGGCTCGTGCGTTGGCGCGCCAAAGGAGGCGGCGAGCGTCGCCGCCGTCTGGCCCATGCCGCCAAGGATCGCGGCGATCCCGGTGAGCCTGGGCGAGCGCTCGGGCACCCATTCATAGAACGATTGGAGTACGAGAAGCCCGCCGACGGTTGGCACCACCTGCACGCGGCCACGCCGCGGATGACGGCGCGCCTGACTGATGCGCGCGGAGTCGGCCATCCGCTGCAGGCGATCGAGCAGCGACGACCAGCGCAGGGAGTCTGGCTGTTCGACGAGCGCGGTGCGCGGTGAGGCTCCCCCGATAGCAACCAGGACGCCGCGCACGCGGTCGAGGCCGTCCACCGCCGGGACGCCCCAGGCAAGCGGACTCCCATGCGCCGCGCTGACGAACGGCATGGGAGCGCCGGGCAGGAGCTCGACGTCCGCATCGTCGGCCTGGAACAGCGGACGCACGGCGAGCGTGTCCGCGCGGAAGCCGGTGCGCGCCAGCGCGGTGCCCTGCACCACGGCCCGGTCGACGGGCGCCGGGAGGGCCGCCAGCAGATCCGCGTCAAGCCCGTCACGGGTCACGAACAGGTTGGGCAGGTGATCCCGCCACCACGCCGTCATGCGATTGGGGCGACGCGCCACCAGCACGTGCACCCGGCCGCTGTGCGCGTTGATGAGCGCCAACCCGGCCGGCATGGCGAGGCGCTGCACTCCGCCGGCCACCACGATGGGCTCGCTGAGCGGATAATCGGCGCTCGTGTGAAAGAGCTCGACGGCCCACCAGAGCGAATCGTGCGCGACGAACGCCTGCGCGGTGGGCCCGGCGGTGAAGAACGGGAGGAGCGTGCGCACCCGGTCGTGCACGTCGCGGCGCATGAGGAGACGCGTGTGTCTCGCATCCGTATTGGCAAAGGCGAGTCGCAGGCGCCGCACGCCCCACGCCAGCGCGAGACTGCGCCACCCGGTGCCGAACGCCGGCGCCGCCACGTGGGCGAGCGTGTCGGCGATCAGGCGTGTGGACTCGACGCCGACGCCCACCGCGAGCGGGGCCAGCGTGGCGTACGCCGTGGCACCCGACGGCCACGGGTCGCCGCGCTCATCGGCATCGCCGGGCTCGACTTCCTGCACCGCGAGCCGTGCGAGGGGCGCGCTGTCGTCGGTGCCACCGTACGGGATCACGGCACGCAGGGAGTCGCCGCCGGCGACGCGCCACGACATCGCCCCCCGCGTCGGCGCCACCCCCGGTTCCTGCCCCGCGGCGAGCGCGAGGGCGGCGGGATCCCACCCGCTCACCCGGTGCGCGATGGAGGAATCGGCGAGTCGCACGCTGTCGGCGCGCGCTCCGCGGAGGATGTCGTCCACCGCGAAGGCGCGGCGCGTGAAGAGCGTGCGCGCCGCCTGGTACGGACGCTCCATCACGATCCGCTCGCGCTCGTTGACGGCGCGGCGATCGATGAGCGGCAGGCCCACGCGGCCGACCGGGCCGGCAAACAGGACGATGAGCAGCGCGCCGAGCATCACGCGCTGGTTGCCAATCCATCCCGCCCACGCCACGAGGATGCCCACGCCGGCCGTCCCGATGCTCAGCGCGATCGAGTACGGATAGAGCACCTGATGGTCAAACGAGGTGAACGCTTCGCGCGCACCGCTGCCGCGCAGCAGCAGGTCAAAGGCATCCAGGCGATATCCCCACGCGATGAGCAGCAGCAGGACCGCGGAGTATATGGCGAAATGCCGCCGCACCCAGGTGCTGACGTGCAACCGCCCGTGTTCCAGGTGCACCGACGGCGTGAGGGCATATAGCATGATCACCGTCACGCCGACCACCGCTGCGAGCAGCACCGTCCACTCGTGCAGGGCGCGTTCCAGCGGCAGCCACGCCGTCCAGAACGCGATGTCGCGTCCCAGGTAGGGATCGATCTCGCCCAGCGGCGAGGCCCACTGCACGCGCAGCAGGTCGAGCCAGTCATCCTGCGGCAGTGCCATGACCGCGGCAATCAGGGCACTGATGCCGGCCGCCGTCGCCGTGAGCGCGCGGCCGGGGACGACTTCGCCGATGTGCAGGTTCGCCACCTGCCGCGGCAGGACGAGCGACACGATGGACCGTCGCATCGCGAACAGGTTGATGAAGGCAAACGCGAACGCGACGGCGAACAGCCCCGCGCGCAGCGTGGTGAGCGCAACCACCTGGGCGCGCCAGAGGGCGCCAGCGTCGAGTGCGTCGAACCACGCCCACTCCGCATACGCGCCAGCCAGCAGGCGGCCCGCCACCAGCGCGACGGCGAGCGCCGCGCCACCCAGCGCGAGAGCCCGCCGCATCGTCATGCTAGACGCCCACGCCCTGCGACTTGAGCCACCCTTCCACCTCGCCGCGAATCTCGGCGAGGCGCGCCTCGGTCAGCGCCTCGAAGCGGCAGACGAGGATGGGCTGTGTGTTGGAGGCGCGAATCAGCCCCCAGCCATCGCCGAAGAGAACGCGCGCGCCATCCACCGCGATGACCTCGCGCGTCCTGGCAAAATGCTCCTGCGCGGCCTTCACAATGACGAACTTCCGGTCGTCCGGGCAGTCCACGCGCAACTCCGGCGTGCTGACGAAGCGCGGCACGTCGGCCAGCAGCTCATCCACCCGCTTGCCGCTGTCGCCGAGGATGCGGAGCAGGCGCGCCGCGGCGTAGATGGCGTCGTCGTGCCCGTAGAATCCTTCGGTGAAGAACATGTGCCCCGACATCTCGCCCGCGATCGGCGCGTGCAGCTCCTTCATCTTCTCCTTGATGAGCGAGTGGCCGGTCTTCCACATCAACGGCTCGCCCCCCGCCTGGCGAATGGCGTCGGGCAGCGCCTGCGAGCACTTCACGTCGAAGATGATCGACTGCCCCTTCCCCGTGCGCACCAGCACATCGCGTGCGTACAGGAGGAGCAGGTAGTCCCCCCAGATGATGGTGCCCTCGCCATCCACGATGCCGATGCGATCCGCGTCGCCGTCGAACCCGATCCCCAGTTCAGCCCCGGTGCGCCGTACCGCCGCGATGAGGTCTTGAAGGTTCTCGACGACGGTCGGGTCGGGATGGTGGTTGGGGAAGTTGCCATCGCTTTCGGCAAAGAGCAGTTCCGCGTCCACGCCGATTGCGCGGCAGACCTGCGGCGCCGTCAGCGCGCCCACGCCGTTGCCGCAATCCACCACGACCTTGATGGGGCGCTTGATCCGGCCAATCCGCTGCGCGATGTCGGCCACATAGTCGTCGATCATCGCGACCGTGCGCACCGTCCCCGGCTTCGCCGCGTGCTTGCTCCCGGCGATCAGCTGGTACAGCCGCTGGATGCCGTCGCCATGCAGCGACGTGGCGCCGACGCTCAGCTTGAAACCGTTGAACTCGGGGGGATTGTGCGACCCCGTCACCTGGATGCCGCCGATGACGCCGCAATGGTGCAGGCTCCAGTACAGCACCGGCGTCGGGGCGATGCCGATGTCCACCACGTCCACGCCGCAGTCGGTCAGCCCCTTGACCAGGGCATCGCGCAGCGACGCGCCGCTGTGCCGGTTGTCTCGTCCCACCGCCACCGCGCCGGTGATGCCGCGTTCGGCGAGGATGGCGGCGTACCCGCGGCCGATCCCCTCGGCGGCCTCGAGGGTGAGGTCGTCGCCGACCACACCGCGGATGTCGTATTGGCGAAAGATGCCAGCGTTGATCATGAGTCCAGTGGAAACGGGTGATCCGAAAGTTACTGCGCCCGAGACGTCAACGCCTCGCGCGGGGCGAGGCGTTGAGGACCGTTCACTTGGGCAGGTCCGCGGAGGCGGCCTGCTGGACGGTTGGCGCTCGCGGTATGCTGTCACGGCTCCAGTTGATCATCCGGCCGGGGACCAGCCCCAGCGCCAGAATCGCGACCGCCGTGGCGAGCACCACGCCGCGCGTCCACGGACCCGCCTGCGCCGGCGTCTCGGCGCCCTCCGGACGCTGCTTCATGAACATCACGCGCACCACGTTCAGATAGTAGCCCGCGGAGACGACCGAGGTGAGCACCAGCACCACGGCCAGCGTGACCAGGGGTCGCGGCGCCTCGATGGCCGCCATCAGGAGATACCACTTGCCGAAGAAGCCCACGCCGCCGAAGACCGGGAAGCCCATCAGCGAGAGCATGAAAACGCTCATCGCGACGGCCAGCCACGGTCGCACGTGCCAGAGCCCCTCGAAGTCCACGAGCTCATTGTGCGTGTCGCCTTCCTTCCCGACCGTGATCACCACGGCAAACGCGCCAAATGAGGCCAGCGTGTACGCCACGATGTAGAAGAGGAAAGCCGCCGAGCCGGCCAACGTGCCGGTGGCCACCGCGACCAGCAGGTAGCCGGAGTGCGCGATGGAGGAGTAGGCGAGCAGTCGCTTGAGGTTGCGCTGCGAGAGCGCCACGGTGTTGCCGACGAACATCGCGACCGCTGCCAGCCACCAGATGGGCTTGAACCAGGCATCACCCATGCCGGGCAGCGCCTCGAGCCAGACGCGCACGAACGTCGTGAACGCCGCCGCCTTGACCGCCGTGGCCATATAGGCCGTGATGGGCGTCGGCGCGCCCTCGTAGACATCGGGGGCCCACATATGGAACGGCGCCGCCGCGACCTTGAACCCGAAGCCGACGAGCAGCAGCCCGGTGCCGACCAGCGCCATCGGATGCGCGACGTAGTTCCCCGCCACGATCCGCTGTCCGATCTCGCTCAGGTTCGTCGAGCCGGTGGCGCCGTAGATCAGGGCGATGCCGTACAGCAGGAAGGCGCTGGCGAAGGCGCCGAGCAGGAAGTACTTGATGGATCCCTCGGCCGACTTGGCGCTGCGCCGGTTGAGCCCGGCGAGCACGTAGACCGCCACCGACATCAGCTCGATGCCGAGGAAGACGATCATCAGGTCGCGCGCCGAGGCCAGCACCATCATGCCGGCCGTCGCGAAGAGCACGAGCACGTGCGATTCGGCCGGGAGAATGCGTTCGCGGGGATTGTATTCCATCCCGAGCGCGATCGCCCCGAAGGCGCCCACAAGGCAGACGATGTCGGCCGCCCAGCGGAAGTTGTCCACGGCTATGACGCCGATGCCCGACGACATCCCCTGGGACGCGTACCACAGGGTGAAGCCGATCGTCGCGAGGATCAGGACGAGCGAGGCCATGCCGATGGTGCGCTGATGCTCGTTGGACTCAGGCCGCCACGCGGCCCAGAGCATCAAGACCATGGCACCGGCCATGAGCAGCAGGTCGGGCCCGAGGGCCTGCAGGAGCTGCGACGGATTCGCGAGGTCGAAGATCATTTATCGCGCCGTGTTGTTAGCGGTCACCGGCACTCTTCCCGCCGCGGCCTCGACATACGTCACGAGGCGGCGCGCGGCCGGTTCGGTCTTTTCGAGCAGGGGCTTGGGATAGACGCCAATCCAGAGGATGCCGATCAGGAGCGGGACCAGCAGGCCGATCTCGCGCCAGTTGAGGTCCTTGATCCCCTCGTTCTCCGGCTTGGACAGCTTGTTGTAGATGATGCGCTGCAGCGCCCACAGCAGGTACGCCGCGGCGAAGATGACGGCGGTCGCCGAGATCACCGTGGCGAGCGGCTGCGTCTTGTACGCGCCGACCAGCACCAGGAACTCGCCGATGAAGCCGTTCGTCCCCGGCACGCCGATGCTGCTGAGCGAGACGATCGTGAGGATGGTCGCGAAGATCGGGACGACCTTGGCGATGCCGCCGTAGTCCTCGATCATGCGCGTGTGCCGCCGTTCGTAGATCATGCCCACCAGGAGGAACAGTGCGCCCGTCGAGATGCCGTGGTTCACGTTCACCAGCAGCGCGCCCTGCATCGATTCCGTGGTGAGCGCGAAGATGCCGAGCATCACGAAGCCAAGGTGGCTGACCGACGAGTAGGCGACCAGCTTCTTGAAGTCCGGCTGCACCATCGCCACCAGGGCGCCGTAGACGATGCCGATGACCGCCAGGGCGATGATGAAGCTCCGCACCGCAGGATTCATCGCCGCCGCCGGGAAGAGCGGGAGCGCGAACCGGATGAAGCCGAACGTGCCCATCTTCAGCATGATGGCGGCCAGGATCACCGAACCGGCCGTGGGCGCCTCGACGTGCGCGTCGGGCAGCCACGTGTGGAACGGGAACATCGGCACCTTCACCGCGAACGCGAGCGCGAACGCCCCGAACAGCCACAGCGTGGTCGTCGGGTCGAGGTGCACGTTGTTCAGGATGAAGTCGTAGCTGAAGTTCGGCGCGCCGCCCACCCGCGACGCCTCGGAGCCGAGGTACAGGATGGCGACCAGCATCAGCAGCGAGCCGATCATCGTGTACACGAAGAACTTGATCGCCGCGTACAGCCGCCGCTCGCCGCCCCAGACGCCGATGATCAGGTACATCGGGACGAGCATGATCTCCCACATCACGTAGAAGAGCACCAGGTCGAGCGACATGAACACGCCGAGCATGCCGACGGTCAGGATCAGCAGGTTCGCGTAGTACGCGTGCGCCTTGGTGCGGATGCTCGTCCAGCTGCCGAGCACCGCGAGCGGCATCATCAGCGTGGTCAGCAGCACCAGCACCATGGCGATGCCGTCGAGGCCGACGGTGAACCGGACGCCCCACTGCGGAATCCAGGGGAGGTCCACCACGCCCTGCCAGCCGGCGGCCGCGGGATCGATGGACCACCAGAGTCCGAGGGAAAGGATGGCCTCCACCACGAAGAAGGCGAAGGCGAGGATTCGCACTTCACGCCAGCGCTTGTCGGCCGGATCCTTGGCGGACAGCAGCGCATGCGCCCACAGCCCGACCGCGCCGATTGCCGGCAGCAGCAGCAGGACCGGAACGATCCAGGCGTTGTAATTGATCGACGACAGGAACGCGGTCATGGGTTACCGAAAGGTGAAGGCGCCGAGAAGGGTGATGACGCCGATCAGCAGGACCCAGGCATAGGTGCCCACCTGGCCCGTCTGCAGCTGAGACCCGATCCAGCCGAAGGCCTTCGCCAGCAGCGCGCTGCCGTTGACGAAGAGGCCGTCAATGATCCCCGCATCGAAGCCCTTCCACAGGACCGCGCGCGACACATTGACCGTCGGCTGCACGAAGGCGGCGTCGTAGCCCTCGTCCACGAACCACTTGTTCTCGAGTACCCGGTCGATGCCGGTAGCCTCGGGCGAATCCTTCTTCGGCACGAGCGCCGCCGGCTTCAGCCGCCACACCGCGAAGGTGATGCCCACCACCGCGATCAGGATGGCCGTACCGACCAGCACGAACTCGGTGCTGTGCGTCATGTGCGGCGCCTGCCCGAGCGTGGTGCGCAGGGCGTTCTCGCCGACCACCGGTTCCAGCCAGTGCTCGAGGCCGCCCACCGGGCCAATGGCCCCCAGCAGCGCCGGCACGTTGAGCCAGCCGCCGAACGCCGCGAGCAATGCCAGCACCACCAGCGGACCGGTCATGATCCACGGCGCCTCCGTCAGGTGCGGCCGCTCGGCCTCGCCGGTCCGGTTGGGCCCGTGGAACGTGTACAGCATCATCCGGGTCATGTAGATCGCCGTCAGCAGCGCCGACGCGAGCCCCAGCCCGTAGATGATCAGCAGCACCGTGCTGCCGGGGATGCCGAGGAGCGACACTTCCGCGAGCGTCGAGTGATGCACCCGCGCGAAGACCGACGACAGGATCTCGTCCTTCGAGAAGAAGCCCGAGAAGAGCGGGATGCCGGCGATGGCCAGCGTCGCGGTCCACATCAGGTAGAACGTGACGGGCATGTACCGCTTCATGCCGCCCATGTTGCGCATGTCCTGCGCGTCGTCGTGGTTGTGCGTCGCGTGGTACGCCGCGTGCATGACGTAGATCACCGAGCCCGACCCGAGGAACAGGAGCGCCTTGAAGAAGGCGTGCGTCACCAGGTGGAAGACACCGGCCACGTAGGCGCCCACACCCACGCCGATGAACATGTAGCCCAGCTGCGAGACCGTGGAGTACGCCAGCACCTTCTTGATGTCCCACTGCTTGAGGCCGATGGTCGCCGCGAAGAACGCGGTGAGCGCGCCGATCCCCGCCACGGTGAGCTGGGCCACTGGCGCCATGGAGAAGATCCCCGAGGCGCGCGCCACGAGATACACGCCGGCGGTCACCATCGTCGCCGCGTGGATCAGCGCGGAGACCGGCGTCGGGCCGGCCATCGCGTCGGGAAGCCAGACGTAGAGCGGAATCTGCGCGCTCTTGCCGGTGCAGCCGAGGAACAGGAACAGGGCGATCGCCGTGGCGATCACGCCGCCCATCGGCAGCGCCGACGCCTTCTCCGCCACGCCGAGGATGTCGAGCGTGCCGAGGTTGGCGAACATCAGGAACATCGCGACCAGGAAGCCGAAGTCGCCGATTCGGTTGACGATGAACGCCTTCTTGCCGGCGTCGGCGTTGGCCTTCTCCGAGAACCAGAAGCCGATGAGCAGGTACGAGCAGAGCCCGACGCCCTCCCAGCCCACGAACAGCAGCGGATAGCTGCCGCCGAGCACCAGGATGAGCATGAAGAAGACGAACAGGTTGAGGTACGCGAAGTAGCGCGGGTACCCCGGATCGTCCTGCATGTAGCCGACGCTGAAGATGTGGATCAGCATGCCGACGCCGGTGATGACCATCACCATGACCATCGACAGCGGATCGAGGAGGATCGTCGCGTTGAGGTTCAGGTCGCCGACGGGCATCCACGAGAACAGCGTCAGCACGTAGGGATGCTGCATCTCGACGCCCTTCATGGCGAAGAAGATGGCCGTCGCGAGCAGGAAGGCCGCGACGAGCACACCCGGGCCGATGAGGCTCACGATCGCGGCGAACTTGTGCCGCGGCGGATGCCCGTGGTCGTCGTGTCCGTGTCCGTGCGCGGCGTCGTGCCCGTGCGAGGCGTCATGCCCGTGCCCGTGTCCGTCGCCCGCGGAAGGATCCGCGGGGCCAATCTTCGCCACGCCGAGCATCGCCAGGGTTCCGTTGATCAGGAACCCGAGGAACGGCAGCAGCGGGAGCAGCCACACCAGGCGCGCGACGGTTGCCGCGAGCGGGTGCGCCCCCTCGGGAGTCAAGGCCGGGTTCATCATCCCTTGAGGAGGTTGATGTTCTGGAGGTTGACCGTCTTCACGTGGCGGAAGATGGCGATGATGATCGCCAGTCCCACCGCGGCCTCAGCCGCTGCGACGGTCATTGTAAAGACCACGAACACCTGGCCGGCCGCGCCGTACAGCTTGCTCAGCGCCACGAAGGACAGGTTCACGGCATTGAGCATCAGCTCGACGCACATGAAGATGATGATCGCATTGCGCCGGGTGAGCACCCCGACGACGCCGATCGAGAACAGGAGGGCCGACAGGGCCAGGGCTTCAACGAGCATCGGTCCTCCGCTTGCCGAGCACCACCGCGCCCACGATCGCCGCGAGCAGCAGCACGCTCGTCAGCTCGAAGGCCAGCAGGTACTCCTTGAAGAGCGGCGCCGCCACGGGGCCGATGACGCCGCCCGCAACCGGATGCGCCGCCGCCGCGGCCGCCTGGGCGGCCAGGTCCGGCGGAATCATGCGATCGATCGTGTTGGACCGGTTGAGCGCCATCACCTCGGCGAGCAGCGCCAGTCCCACGACGAGCGCGAAGATCCGGCCCCACTTGCCCCGGGCGTCCATCAGCTCCGACGGATGCCCGAGGTTGAGGAGCATGATCACGAACAGGAAGACCACCATGATGGCGCCGGTGTACACCAGGATCTGCATGGCGCCGATGAACTGCGCGTCGAGCATCACGTACAGCCCGGCGAGGCAGAACATCACGTTCACCAGCCACATTGCCGCCGCCACCGGGCTCCTGCGCGTCACGAACGCCACCGCGCTCGCGAGCGCCGTCAGCCCGAAGAAGTAGAAGGCGAACTGGTACGCGAGGGGAAGGTACTGATTGGGTTGCATCATTCCCCCTTCGGGTCGGCCGGATCCCACATCTCGCAGACGGGATGCGTCTGCGACGTCAGCCGCTTGAGGTCGTAGATGAAATCCTTGCGCTCGTACTCGGCATTTTCGTAATGCCGGCCGAGGTGGATGGCCTCTTCGGGGCAGACTTCCTGGCAGTAGCCGCAGAAGATGCAGCGGAACTCGTCGATGTCGAAGACGACCGGGTACCGGTTCCCCTGCTCGTCCACGCCCGGCACCAGCTTGATGCAGTTGGCCGGGCAGACCGTCGGGCAGAGGCCGCATGCCACGCACTTGGCCTTGCCGTCCTCGGTGGTGAGCATGCGGTGCGTGCCGCGCCAGCGCGGCCCGATGTCCCACTTCTCCTCGGGATACTGCACCGTGACCTTGTGCGGGTCGACGAGGTGCTTGAACGTGAGCGCGAGCCCCTGGAACGTCGCGCGCACGTAACTCATGCTGTCCGTGGGCCGATCAACGACCCGGGTGGTGATCGCCATTAGGCCCCCTTCCCGTCAAGGAGATCGCTGCGCGTCGCGCCCGCCCGCATCCGGGCGACGTGGGCCCGATCCAGCCGCGAGTACGCCGGGCTCACGATCCGCCCGCGGTCCAGCACCCAGAACACGAGGATGACGAACACCACGTTCATCCCGAGGAAGGCGCCGCGATAACCGTAGCTGGTGCGTCCGAGTCCGGCCGCGTCGAGCGCGAGCACGAGACTGGCCACCGCCGCGATGTACACCAGCGCCATCGGCAGCAGGATCTTCCACCCCAGCGACATCAGCTGGTCGTAACGGAAGCGCGGCACCGTCCAGCGGATCCAGATGAACGCGAAGACGAAGAAGAACACCTTCGCGAAGTACATGCCCAGCGTGAGCAGCGTTTTCAGCCCCGACCACGGCGCGACGTTGTCCCAGTGCGTGAACGGGATGTCCCAGCCGCCGAAGAACAGCGTCACCATCAACCCGCTCGAGGTGATGATGTTGGCGTACTCCGCCAGCGGGAACATCGAGTACCGCATCGAGCTGTACTCGGCGTGGTAGCCGGCGACCAGTTCCGATTCCGACTCGGGCAGGTCGAACGGCACGCGGTTGGTCTCGGCGAGCGCGGCCACCGCGAAGATGAAGAAGGCCAGCGTGAGCATCAGCACGTTCCACGTCTGGCCCTGCTGCTGCGCGACGATCTCGTTCAGGTTCACGTTGCCGGCGAGCAGCAGCACGCAGACCGTGCTCATCCCCATGGCGATCTCGTACGAGATCATCTGCGCGGAGGCGCGCAGGCCGCCGAGGAGCGCGTACTTGTTGTTGGACGACCAGCCGGCGATGGTGAGCCCGTACACGCCCAGCGAACTGATGGCGAGGATGAACAGGAAACCGACCGGCAGGTCCGCCACGGCCATGCTGATCAGGCCGACGCCCGGAATGGGAAGCGGCGCGCCGAAGGGCAGCACCGCCCAGGTGATCATCGCGGGAATGAAGGCGAGGGCCGGTGCGAGGATGAACAGCGCCGTGTTGGCGCCCCCGGGCAGCGCTTCTTCCTTCATGAAGTTCTTCACGCCGTCGGCAATCGGCTGCAGCAGGCCCTGCGGGCCCACGCGGTTCGGGCCAATGCGGTCCTGAATCCAGCCGGCGACCCGGCGCTCGAGCAGCGTGGTGTAGGCCACGCACAGCATATAGAGGCCGAACGCCACGCCGGCCTTGATCAACCCGAAGAGGATGAACATCCCCGTCGATGGCGGTAGCTGCGGGTCAGCGACCTGCAGCAGGAGTGACAGCGAATGGGTCATGCGTTCACCCTCGCACCGGGCGCCACCTGCCCCTTGAGTCCGACCGAGTCATAGCTCATTCCGCTGAAGGCGCCCTCAGCCTTGGCCATCGCGGCAAACACCGCCTCGGCCGAGTCGTACGCGCCAGTCTTGCCGGCAGCGGCGGCGAGGCCCGCCAACGCCATCCAGCTGGCGCGGGCATAGCCCGGCGCCGGACGCGCCTGCAGGTACCGCTGCACGCGGCCACGGAGGTTCGTGAAGGTCCCCTCCTCTTCCGCGAAGTTCGCGATGGGGAGGAGCGTCGCGCTGGCCGGCAGCCCCTTGGGCGCCACCGTGCCGAGGAAGATGACCGTCTTGGCGCTGGCGAGGGCCGCGGTGTCGAGTCCCTCGCAATCGTCGCCGGCGATGACGACCACCGCGCCGGCGCCGGCGAGCGGCTGGTCGGCGCGGCTGAAGCCGAGCAGTTCGGCGCCGGTGGCGTTGGGCGCGCGATCGGCGCGCAACGCGAGATCGGCGACCCCTGGCAGCGGCGCTTCCGCGCCCGTGGCCACCCGGAACTTGCCGGTGCCCACTGCCTGTTTCAGGAGCCAGAGCGCTTCGTTGGAAAGCGACGCGCTGGCGACCACGGAGGCCGCCCCGCCCTTCAGCGCACTGCCGGCCTGTGCCAGCGCAGCTTCCCACGAAGCCGGCTGGCCCGCCACCACCGGTGTCTCCAGCCGGTCGTCGCGGTTCACCCAGTTGTAGTCCAGCCGCCCTTCATCGCACAGATAGAAGTGATTGACGTCGCTGTTCGAGCGCGGCTTCATCCGCACGAGCGCCTGGTCGCGCGTCTCGAGCGTGATGTTGCACCCCTGCGCGCAGTTGGGGCAGATGGACGCCGTGCGGTCCAGCTCCCAGGCGCGCGCCTTGTTGGCGAAGTCCTTGCTGATGAGCGCGCCCACCGGGCACAGGTCGATGACGTTGGCTGCCCACGGATGGGACAGGTCGTGATCGGGGGCGATGCCGATGTGCGCGCGGTCGCCGCGCTCTTCCACGCACAGCGCGCGGTCGCCGGCCACGTCGCCCATGAAGCGGACGCAGCGCGTGCACAGGATGCAGCGGTTGGTGACGTACAGGACGTCGCCGCCGAAGTCCTCGGCCGGGTTGAAGCGCTTCGGCTCGCGATACCGCGAGTCGGCGCGCCCTTCCTGGAAGGTGTAGTCCTGCAGCTCGCACTCGCCGGCCTGGTCGCAGATCGGGCAGTCGAGCGGATGGTTGATGAGCAGGAGCTCCAGCACGCCCTTGCGGGCGTCGAGCGCCTTCTGGCTGTAGACGCTCACCACCTGCCCCTCGGCCACGGTCGTCGCGCAGGACGGCGCCAGCTTGGGCATCTTCTCCACTTCGACGAGGCACATGCGGCAGACGCCCGCGATCTTGAGCCCCGGGTGGTAGCAATAGTGCGGGATGAGCACCCCGGCGGTCTTGGCCGCCTCGAGGATGGTCATCCCCTCGGGGACGCTGACCTGGCGTCCCTCGATGGTCAGGTTGACGAGTTTCTGGTCGGCCATCAGCCCACCGCCACGGTGGAGGATCGCTTGCCGGTGATGAGCGCCTCGAACTCGCCGCGGAAGCGCGTGATCCCGCTGGTCACGGGGGCGCCGCACGAGTCGCTGAGCACGCAGATCGTCTTGCCGGTCATGTTCTCGGTCAGCTCGAAGATCGTGTCGAGGTCCTCGAAGGTCCCCTGCCCGGCCACGATGCGCTCGAGAATCTTGGTCATCCACGCGGTGCCTTCGCGGCACTGCGTGCACTGGGCGCAGCTCTCGTGGGCGTAGAACCGCGCGAGGCGGGCCAGCTGCTTGGGCATCGACTGCGCGTCGTCGAAGATGATGACGCCGCCGGAGCCCAGCATTGTGCCGAACTCCATGAAGCCCTCGTAGTCCATCTTCACCTGCTCGGCTTCCTCGATGGTGATCACCGGCACCGACGAACCGCCGGGGATGATCGCCTTGAACTTCCGTCCGGGCAGCGGGCCGCCGCACAGGTCGTAGAGGAATTCCTTGAACGGGAAGCCCATCGGCACTTCGTAGTTGCCGGGGCGCGCGACGTTGCCGCAGACTGAGAAGAGCTTGCTGCCGCAGCTCTTGGGGCTGCTCAGGCACATCGCCTTGTACCACTCGGGGCCGTTGTTCAGGATGTGCGGCACCGCGGCGAGCGTCTCGACGTTGTTGATCGTCGTGGGCATGCCGAAGAGGCCGGCCACCGCCGGGAAGGGCGGCTTGATGCGCGGGTTGCCGCGGCGCCCCTCGATGGAGTTCATCAGGGCCGTCTCTTCGCCGCAGATGTACGCGCCCGCGCCGCGATGGACCCAGATGTTGACCGTCTTGCCCGAGCCGCAGGCGTTTGGGCCGATCACGCCGGCCTTCCGCGCCTCCGCCAGCGCCGCTTCCATCACGGCGATGGGCTCCGTGAACTCGCCGCGGATGTAGATGTAGCACGTCTCCGCGCCGATCGCGTGAGCGGCGATCGCGCACCCTTCGATGAGGGCGTGCGGCGTCCACCGCATGATCTCGCGGTCCTTGAACGTGCCGGGCTCCGATTCGTCGGCGTTGCAGCACAGGTAGTGCGGCTTGCCGTCGCCGAGCTTCATGAACGACCACTTGAGGCCGGTCGGGAAGCCGGCGCCGCCGCGACCGCGGAGCCCCGATTCCTTGACGACGTTCTGGATCGCCACCGGGTCGGTGGCCAGCGCCTGCGACAGCGCCTTATAGCCCCCGCGCGCCTTCCAGCCTTCGAGCGTGCGCGCCTCGGGATCGCCGAAGTACTTGCTCAGGATCGGCGTTTCGCGCGGGTGGGATTTGTGGGGATAGCCCATGGATTCAGACGGTAGACGGTAGACGGCAGACGGCAGACGGCAGACCGGCCCAACGAAGTACTGTTGTCTCTCTGTTGTTTCTCTGTTGTCTCTCTGTTGTTTCTCTTACGCATATCGCTGGAGAATCTCGGGCACTTTCTCCACACTCACACTGTCGATGAAGTCGTCGTTGACCATGATTGGCGTTGCAAACCCGCACGCCCCCAGGCACTCGACTTCAATCACGGTGTACTTGCCGTCGGCCGAGGTGAGGCCCAGCTCGCCGCAGCCGGTCTTCTCGAGGAAGGCCTTCACCACGTCCTCGGCGCCCATGCAGTTGCAGCAGGACGTCGTGCAGACCTGGATGAAGAACTTTCCCACCGGATGCTGGTGGTACATGGTGTAGAACGTCACCACGCCCTTCACGTAGGCGGCGCTCAGGCCAAGCACGTCGCCCACTTCCTTCATGGCGTGCTCGCTGATCCAGCCCCGCTCGTCCTGCACGATCCAGAGCGCGGGCAGGAGGCCGGCCTGCCGGGTGGGATAGCGCGACAGGATGTCGTCGAGCTTGGCACGCGGCGCGGAGCCGGCGGTGAAGACCGGCACGTAGGGCTCGTCGTGGTGACCGTGCGGGGGCTGCACAACCGCCCCGCCGGACGCGGATGGACCGTGGCTCATCTGTCAATCTCTCCCATCACGATATCAATCGACGCGTTGATGGCGATCACGTCGGACAGCAGGTGGCCCTCGACCATCTTGGGGATGGCGGCGAGGTTGACGAACGACGGCGGCCGGATGCGCCAGCGCACCGGCTTGGCCGACCCGTCGGACACCATGTAGTAGCCCTTCTCGCCCTTCGGGGCCTCGACGGCGACGTACGCCTCGCCGGTCGCCGGGCGCGGCCCTTCCATCACGTTCTTGAAGTGATGGATCATGCTTTCCATCTCGCTGGTCGCCTTGTGCTTCGGCGGCAGGATGACGCGCGGGTCGTCGACGTTCACCGGCCCGTCGGGAAGGCGCGCGATGGCCTGCTCGAGGATGCGGATGGACTGCCGCATCTCCTCCATGCGCACCAGGTACCGGTCGTACACGTCGCCGTGCACACCCACCGGGACCTCGAAGTCGTACGTCTCGTAGTCGAGGTACGGGAAGTCCTTGCGGAGGTCGTAGTCGACGCCGGAGGCGCGCAGCATCGGGCCGGAGAGGCCGTAGTTGATCGCCTCCTCGGGCGACATCACGCCGATGCCCACCGTGCGTCCCACCCAGATGCCGTTCTTCGTGACGACGCGGTCGCACTCGTCGAGCGTCTTCATGAAGGTGCGGACGAAGGCCTTGAGGCCGTCGAGCCAGCCGTCGGGAATGTCGGCGGCCATGCCGCCCACGCGCGAGGCGCTCGTCGTGAGACGCGCGCCCACCCACCCCTCGAACAGGTTGTAGACGTTCTCGCGCTCCTGGAACGACCAGAGGAAGGGCGTGTAGGCCCCGATGTCGATGCAGGTCGTCCCCATCCAGACGAGGTGCGAGATGATGCGCGACAGTTCCATGCCGATCACGCGCAGCACCGTGCAGCGGGGCGTGACCTCGATGCCGAACAGCTTCTCGGCCCCCATCGCGAAGGCGATGTTGTTGCCCACGCAGTTCAGGTAGTCGTCGCGGTCCGTCCAGGGAATGATCTGGTTGTACTGGCGGTACTCGCCGATCTTCTCGAAGCCGCAGTGCAGGTAGCCGATGTGCGGAATGCAGCGCACGACGGTCTCGCCATCGAGCTCGAGCACCAGGCGCAGCACGCCGTGCGTCGCCGGATGCTGCGGCCCGATGTTGATGAGCATGTGCTCGCCCTCGAGGTCGGGCTCGAGGCCCGGCGGGGCCTGCACCGCCAGGCCACCCGCCTCATTGGCGAAGAGCGGCACGCGCTGCGGCTTGCCGTCGGGGCCGATGCCCGTGGTCGAGAGTTCAACTTCGACAGTTCGCTTGGTGGCCATCGGTTATTCTCCCGTCGACTCGCCGCCCTTGATGCGGGCGCGCATGTCCTGCGGCAGGTCGGCGTAGGCGTCGGCGACCGAGAGTTCTTCCATCGAGTAGCGGGCCTCGGGGTTGGCGGCGAGCGCCTCGCGTAGCTGCTGCGCGCGACTGAAGCGCCCGCGCAGCGGGAAGTCCTTGCGCAGCGGATACCCTTCCGCGTACTGCTCCCACATCAGGATGCGACGCAGGTCGGGATGCCCCTCGAACCGGATGCCGAACATGTCGAAGCATTCGCGCTCCAGCCAATCCGCGCCCTTGTAGATGTCGTAGATCGACGGCGCCGTGAGCGGCGCCCCCTTCTCGATGAGTCCCTTGAGGCGCAGGAAGCGGCGGGACTTGAGCGACCGCAGGTGCCAGATGACCTCGATGGGCAGTGCGCGATCACGGAACTCGACGGCGGTGACGTCCGAGAGATACTCGTAGCTCTGCTCCGGATCGTCGTGCAGCCACTGGATGATCGCGAAGGCCTTCGCCATGTCGACGACGACGTTCGTCTCGCCCCAGACGACCTCGACGCGCTTGATCGCGTCGCCGAACTTCGCGCGCAGGGCGTCGGCCGAGGGATTCACCTCGCCACCGCGATTCGGCACGTGCCTCGGCGTGGCCGGCGCCGGCAGGTTCGGCGCGCTGCCGGCCCGGACGACGGTGAATTCGCTCACTGTCCGCTCCGCGTCTGTGGAATGGAGTTGCCGAACGCCTGGGAGAGCTTGTCGATGCGCGACGGCGGGATGTAGAGCTGGCTCGCCGGATCGGGCACCATCTCCTCGCGCGGCGTGGACGACATCGTCTCCTTCATGACCTTCTTCTGCAGCATCATGATGGCGTGAATGAGCGCCTCGGGACGCGGCGGGCATCCGGGCACGTAGACGTCCACCGGGATGATGGTGTCGATGCCCTGCGTGACGGCGTACGTGTCGAACATGCCGCCCGTCGAGGCGCAGGCGCCCATCGAGATGGCCCACTTCGGCTGCGGCATCTGCTGCCAGATGCGGCGCAGCACGGGCGCGAGCTTGAATGGAACGCGCCCCGCGCAGATCAGGACGTCAGCCTGGCGGGGCGAGAATCCCATGCGTTCCATGCCGAAGCGCGCGAGGTCGAACTTCGAGGCGGCCGATGCCATGAATTCGATCGCGCAGCAGGCGGTGCCGAACGGCATGGGCCAGAGCGAGTTGGCGCGGCCCCAGTTGACGAGGAAGTCGAGCCGCGTGGTGATCCAGCCTTCGCTGTGCGCGGGATCCACCGAGATCACATTGGGTGCGGGGGCGTCGATCAATCCCATTGGAGAGCTCCCTTCTTCCAGACGTAGGCAAAGCCGGCGAGGAGAATGGCCATGAAGACCAGCATCTCGCCAAGCCCGAAGAACGAGATCTGGCCCGCGGGGCAGGCGCCGTTGACGAGCGGCACGGCGCACGAGAGCTGGCGATAGTACGCCGCCCACGGAATCATGAACACGGTTTCGATGTCGAACACGATGAACAGCATCGCCACCATGTAGAAGCGCACCGAAAAGCGTTCGCGGGCATCGCCCAACGGGGGCATGCCCGATTCATATGCCTGCTGCTTGACCGGCGACGGCCGGTGCCGCATCACGAGTTGCGAGAGCCCGATAATGGCGACCGCGGTGAGGACGGCGATCCCGAGCAGGAAGACGACGGGTATGTAGTTGCGATCCATGCCTTAAGTCCGCCTTCGTGAAGGAATTCACGAGCGTTCAATAAGATGGAAAACTAGGTATCGTGCGCGATGAGTGTCAACGCACTGTTAATGATGTAGCATCAGGTTTTGCCCGAAGAAATGTCAGGGAATCTGATTCGACGTCACACCAAATGAATTGCGCATTTGCGCGACTGTCCTACATGCCGCCAAGACTCCGTTTCCGCCTCGCTCCGTGGCGCCCTGCCCGCGGCGCGCCATAGGCGTCCAGCGCCACTCCCCCCTTTCTCCCGACTTGGCGAAAGGCGTAATTTCGCGCCAACCCCAACCCGCCCGCCCCCATGAGCATCCAGAACGACGCGTGGATCACCGAGATGGCCCAGCAGCACGGCATGATCGAGCCCTTCGAGAACTCGCAGGTGCGCTCGGGCGTGATCTCCTACGGCGTCAGCGCGTACGGCTATGACATGCGCGTGGCGCGCGAGTTCAAGATCTTCACGAACGTCCTGAACTCCATCGTCGATCCCAAGGCCTTCGACCCCAAGAGTTTCGTGGAGTTCGAGGGCGACGTGTGCATCGTGCCTCCCAACTCGTTTGCACTGGCGCGCAGCGTGGAATACTTCCGCATCCCACGCGACGTGATGACCATCACCGTGGGCAAGAGCACCTACGCGCGCTGCGGCATCATCACGAACGTCACGCCGTTCGAGCCGGAGTGGGAAGGCTACGTGACGCTCGAGATCAGCAACACGACGCCGCTCCCGGCGAAGATCTACGCCAACGAGGGCATCGCACAGGTGCTCTTCTTCAAGGGGAACGCGCCGCCGGTGACGAGCTACAAGGACAAGAAGGGGAAGTATCAGGGCCAGGTGGGCGTCACGCTGCCGAAGATCTGATGCGCCGGCCGGTGCGCGTTTTCATCCGGTGCGCCGCCGCGGCGCTGCTGGTTGCCGCGCTGGCGCAGGCCGCGCGGGCGCAGACGACGACGGAGGAGCGCGCGGCCATCGCCGTCGCCGATTCCCTGCTCCGCGCGCTCTCAACGGGCGACGCGGCTACGCTCACGCGCCTGACGACGGATTCATCGATCGTCGGCTACTCGGCGTTCCGCAACGGCGCCGAGCGCGTCTCCATCCGGTCGTGGGCAAGCGATATTGGGCGCCTGGCCACGCTGCGCATCACCGAGCGTGGCTTCAACCCCACCGTGCATGTGCAGGACCGGCTGGCGCAGGTGTGGATGCCGTACGATCTCTACCTGGACGGCAAGTGGTCGCACTGCGGCGTGGACGCCTTCACCCTGCTCAAGGTCAACGGCGCGTGGAAGGTGGCGTCGCTCTTTTACACGATTGAGCAGCCGCCGGCGTGCCTACCCCATCCCAAAGGTCCGCCACGCCCCTGACGCCGATCGGTTCGAATCGCGCGGTCCGCACACGGTCCCGCGTCTCGATCACGCGTTCGGCATTCGCACGATCTTCCCCATGAACAGCACCGTTCCGGTCAGGCGCTCGCGCAGGACGAAGAGGAACGGCCGATCCACGCGCATCACGGGATAGGACGGCATCGACGTGACGCCCACGCCGACCGTGGTCACTGCCGCCGCTTCGGTGCCTTCCTCGTTGACATCCACGAAGCTGTTCTGCTTCACGAAGTCGATGAACAGCTCACGGCCGGCGGGCGCCGGCGCCATCAGCGTGAAGTCCGCCCCGCCAGCCACGAAGGGCACGACCATGCCCAGGGCGCGCAGATCGTCATTGAGCTTCCGCTCGTACGCCAGCGTGAACTTCGGCATCGCGTAATCCACCTTGCGCGACTGCAGGCTGCCGACGACGGCCTGCCACGTCGTGGGCGACAGCGAGCCGGCCAGCGTCTCGACATCCGTGCCCGTCTTGGGCAGCAGCACGACCATGCTGAACGCCGTATTGCCGTATGGCAGTTCGGCCGCCTGGTACGTGGCGCCTTCCGAGTATGACAGCGTGTCGAGGCGGCGCATCAGCGGCGCCACCTGCGCCCCTCCGGTCGCCGCGTAGAACGGCGCCGTGATGGTCTGTGCCGGATCGAACTTCGCGCGCCACGACCCCTTGAAGTAGATGGCGTTGATGAGGAACATCACCTGCTGCGACGAGATGGTGTCGAGCACCTTCGGAATCTTGCCGCTCGTCTTCTCGCTCACCCATCCGTTGATGGCCGCGAGCGACGCCGGGGCGTTGGCGAAATCGAGCCCCTGCGCCTTCGCATCAAAGTAGGTGCGCGTCGTGTCAAAGAACGCCTGGCGGAACGGGAAGCCCTGCCGGTACCAGATGGAGTTGGCGATCCGCATCTGCACCGAGGGATCCAGCGACGTCAGCAGCGCGACGAGCGACTTGTAGCCCGCGTTGATCTCGGGCAACGTGGCCGCGCCGAACTGCAGCGCGGCGCGCATCTGGTCGGCGGTGGTTCCCGCGGCGCCGTTGAGCGTCATCCCGAGCGCGAAGGAGGCGCTTAGCGATGAGAGAAAGACGTTGCTGTCGTGCTGGGCCGAACTGACGCGCCCCCACAGGGCGAACGCGAAGGCGTTGGAGGCGTCGCGCACCTTCACCTCGCTCGCGGTGAGCGGGCGCGGCAAGGTGGTGATGACGGCGGGGGGACGCTGGGACGTGGCCTCGGTAGGCGACGACGCGCAAGCCCCGATCGCCAGCGTCGTGGCGACCGCGACCGCGCCCACCCGGCATTTCCTCGTGACTCGTTCCATACCCAGTACTACCCCGCGAGCGCGCGCCGCGTTTCCGGAGCGCGCTCGCGAAAGCGTGCGAACGGACGCTGGAACCGGTGCCTTCATCGTTGCCCGCGTCCTACCGTCGAACGACGCCGAGCCGCCGGTCGAGGAACTCCGCCGAGGCCTTGAAGGCCTCGACCCAGCGGTCCCAGCGGAGGAAGCCGTGGATCTCGTCCGGGAAGATGAGCTGCTCCACCTCCACGCCGCGGTCACGCAGCGCCTCGACGAGCGTCACCGTCTCGACGAACTGCACGTTGCGGTCGTCGTCGCCGTGAATCACGAGCACCGGCGAGCGCCATCCGTCCACCGACGCCATCGGCGAGGCGTTGAAGGCGCGGCGCGTCCGCTCGGGATTCTCCAGCGGGTTGTAAGTCGGGACGAAGTTCCTGATGCCGACGTTCCAGTCGTGCACGCCGTGAATATCCACGCCGGCGGCGAAGAGGTCGGACGCGCGCGAGAGGCCCATCGCGGTGAGGTAACCGCCGTACGACCCGCCCCACAGCGCCACCATCCGGGGATCCACGTCGGGACGGCCGGCGAGGTACATCCCGGCCGCCTGCACGTCCTGGTACTCCGCCCCGCCGGACGCGCCGTAGTTGAGCGGCTCGCGGAAGTTGAGGCCGTAGCCGATGCCGCTGCGATAGTTCACCGAGAGCACCACGTAGCCCTTGCTCGCAAGGTGCTGGTTCATCGCGTACGCGTTGGCGTAGTAGCTGGAGTAGTTCCAGCCGAGCAGCATCTGCCGCTTGGAGCCGCCGTGGAAGAAGATCGCGGCCGGGCGCTTGTCGCCCGGTTTCGCGCCGGCCGGCAGGAAGAGTTGCGCGTGAATGCGCAGGCCGTCCGTCGATGTGATGATGACGGGCTGCGGGTCCACCATCCCCTGCACGGGGAAGTCGGCCGGGATCGTTCCGGCAGCGAGTTCCTTTGGCGCCGCGGCGCCCGCTTGAATGACGGCATGGGCCGGCTTGCGCGTCCCCGACTTCAGGAACGCGATCGCGCCGCCGTCGCTCGTGACCGCCGGCTGCCACTCGATATCCGCGCCGCTGGTCACCGGACGCGGCGGCCCGCCGGCCACGCCCACGCGCCAGATGTCGCGGCGGTCGATGTCATCCTGATTGGAGTTGAACACGACCTCCTTGCGGTCGGGCGTGAAGGTCACGTACTCCACCTCGAACTCGCCCGGTGTCAGCAGCGTCGGTGCGCCGCCCGCCGCCGGCACCGAATAGAGCGACGTCCACCCCGTCTTCTCCCAGGCGAAGACCAGTCGGTCGCCCGCCGCCCACGTCAGCTGCGCTCCGACGATCTCGCGATGCAGCGAACCGCGGCCGGTGTCGGCGCGGAAGACCGTGCGGCCCTTGCCCGTGGCGGCATCGGCGACGACGATCGAGAAGGGTTCGCCGCTCCGGTCGGGCGTGAAGATCAATCGCTTCGTGGTGGCCGCTTCCCGCAGGAAGGCCACCTGCATGCCATCCGGCGACCAGACGGGCGACTGATCCGTGTCCACGCTCGGCGACATCCAGGTGATGGTGCGCGACACCAGGTTCAGGATGCCGACGAAGGCGTGCGTGCCGCGATTGCTGTCGAACAGGATGCGCGTCCCGTCGGGCGACCAGGCCAGCGAACCGAGCGCGCCGCGAATCGTCGCGACCTGCGTGGCGGTGCCGCCTGCGGCGACGGGCGCGGTCCAGATGGTTCCCCGCCGCACGAACGACATGGTCGCGCCGTCAGGCGAAATCACGAGCGAGGCGGCGGCCCCGACCTTCACGGGTGTTCCGCCGGTCACCGCAACGCGCCACACGGCCGCCTCGGCCCCGGCCGGGTCGCTCGTCGGATTGGCGATCTCACCTGCGCGGTTCGGTCCGGAACCGCGCGAGAAGAAGATGGTCGCCGCGTCCCTCGACCAGACGATGCCGCCGATGTCCTGGCCGTCGGCTTTCGTGTACTGCGTGAGTTGGCGTCCCCTGTAATCGGGCGGTGCCGCGACCCACAAGTTGCGTACGCCCTTGTCATTCAGCACCCACGCGACGAGCCCGCCGCTGGGCGCGGCCGACATCCCTCCCGGATACGGCGCCGACATCAGCTTCTCGATGGGGATCTCGCCCTGCTGGGCGAGGGCGCCCTGCACGAAGGCGAACGAGGCAATCGCGGCGGTGACGACACGTAGGACGAGACGCATGACGACCAGCTCCAGGCTCGGGGTGGGAATGGGCCATAACGTAGCATCCGCGCCCCGCCGAGTCATCCCGACTGTCGCCGCTGCCCTTCGAACAGCTGCCGGCCACAGATACACGAAGGGCTCGCCATGACGGCGAGCCCCACGAGATCCAGTCAATCCTTCATTGATACAGTGCCGAAGGTGGTTCCCTTCCCGTGCACCCCACTGTGCCCGTGCCCCTGCACCACGATTAGCCAGAGCCCATCACCACCTTCTCCGGCCGCTCGGTGATCGAGCCCCAGAGATAGTCGCCGTTCATGCGCTTGATGAAGTCGATGCTGATTCCCTTCGGGCACGCGGCCATGCACTCGCCGAAGAGCGTGCAGCCGCCGAAGCCCTCCAGGTCCATCTGCGCGACCATGCTCAGCGCGCGGCGATAGCGCTCGGGCTGCCCCTGCGGGAGCAGGCCGAGGTGGCTGATCTTCGCCGACGTGAAGAGCGAGACTGAGGCGTTCGGGCAGGCCGCCACGCAGGCGCCGCACCCGATGCAGGCCGCCGCATCCATCGCCTCGTCGGCCTCGGGCTTCCCGATGGGGAGCGCATTGGCGTCCTGCGGCGCGCCCGTGGGCACGCTGATGAAGCCGCCCGCCTGGATGATGCGGTCGAGCGCCGTGCGGTCCACGACGAGGTCGCGGATCACCGGGAAGGCGTTCGCGCGCCACGGCTCGAGGGTGATGGAATCGCCGTCCTTGAACGAGCGCATGTGCAGCTGGCACGTGGTGGTCAGCTTGCTCGGCCCGTGGGCCACGCCGTTGATCATCATGCCGCACATGCCGCAGATCCCCTCGCGGCAGTCGTGATCGAACGCGATGGGTTCCTTTCCCTCGAGGACGAGCGTCTCGTTGACGACGTCGAGCATCTCGAGGAACGAACTTTCGGGGCTGACGTCACGGGCCGTGTACTCCTCGAACTTCCCGGGAGCCGTCGGGCCGGCCTGCCGCCAGACCTTGAGCGTGATGTTCATGGTTCCAGGCATGTGTCGGTCACTCACTTGTAGCTGCGGGTGGCGAGATGCACGTTCTCGAACTCGAGCGGCTCCTTGTGCAGCACCGGCGCGGAGTTGTCACCGGTGAACTCCCACGCCGCCACGTAGCAGAAATCGTCGTCGTTGCGCTTGGCCTCGCCCGCCTCCTGATACTCCTCGCGGAAGTGGCCGCCGCACGACTCCTCCCGATGCAGCGCGTCGCGGCACATCAACTCGCCGAACTCCAGGAAGTCGGCCACGCGGCCGGCCTTCTCGAGTTGCTGGTTGAACGTGTCGCCGGTGCCCGGCACCGTCAGGTTCTGCCAGAACTCTTCGCGCAGGACCGGGATCTCCCGCAGCGCCTGCTGCAGGCCGGCCGCGTTGCGCGCCATGCCGCACTGCTCCCACATGATCTTGCCGAGCGCGCGATGGAAGGAATCGGCCGAGCGCTTGCCGTTGATGCCGAGCAGGCGCGACGTGCGCTGCTGCACCCCCTCGACCGCCGCGCGGAACTCGGGGTGATCGGCGGTCACCTTCTCGAACTTGTTCGACGCCAGGTAGTGCCCGATGGTGTACGGCAGCACGAAGTAGCCGTCGGCCAGGCCCTGCATCAGCGCGCTCGCGCCGAGGCGGTTGGCGCCGTGGTCGCTGAAATTCGCCTCGCCGATGACGTGCAGCCCCGGGATGGTGCTCATCAGGTTGTAGTCCACCCAGAGCCCGCCCATCGTGTAATGCGACGCCGGGTAGATGCGCATCGGCACTTCGTACGGATTCTCGTCGGTGATGCGCTGGTACATCTCGAACAGGTTGCCGTACCGGTCGCCGATCTCCTTGGCGCCAAGGCGCTGGATGGAGTCGGAGAAGTCGAGGTAGACGCCGCGCCCGCCCGGCCCGACGCCGCGGCCGTCGTCGCACGCTTCCTTGGCGGCGCGGCTGGAGATGTCGCGCGGCGCGAGGTTGCCGTAGCTCGGATACTTGCGCTCGAGGTAATAGTCGCGGTCTTCCTCGGGGATCTCGCTGGGCTTCTTGCCCACGTCCTCGCGCTTCTTCGGCACCCAGACGCGGCCGTCGTTGCGCAGCGACTCCGACATCAGCGTCAGCTTGCTCTGGTGCTCGCCCGCCACCGGGATGCACGTCGGGTGGATCTGCGTGTAGCAGGGATTGGCGAACGCCGCCCCCTTCTTGTACGCGCGGTAGATCGCCGTCGCGTTGCACCCCTGCGCGTTGGTGCTCAGGTAGAAGACGTTGCCATAGCCGCCGGTGCCCAGCACCACGGCGTCGGCCACGTGCGCCTCCACCTGCCCGGTGATCAGGTCGCGGGTGACGATGCCGCGCGCCACGCCGTTGATGAGCACCACGTCCAGCATCTCGTGCCGGTTGTACATCTTCACGCCGCCGCGGGCGATCTCCTTCTCGAGCGCCTGATACGCGCCGAGAAGCAGCTGCTGCCCCGTCTGGCCGCGCGCGTAGAAGGTGCGGCTCACCTGCGCGCCGCCGAACGAGCGGTTGGCCAGCAGGCCGCCGTACTCGCGCGCGAACGGCACGCCCTGCGCGACGCACTGGTCGATGATGTTCACCGACACCTGCGCGAGGCGATAGACGTTGGCCTCGCGGGCGCGGAAGTCGCCGCCCTTCACGGTGTCGTAGAACAGCCGCCAGATGCTGTCGCCGTCGTTGCGGTAGTTCTTGGCGGCGTTGATGCCGCCCTGCGCCGCAATCGAGTGCGCGCGGCGCGGCGAATCCTGGTAGGCGAAGCAGCTGACGTTGTACCCCAGCTCGCTCATCGAGGCGGCGGCGCTCGCGCCGGCCAGCCCGCTGCCCACCACGATCACATGGTATTTCCGCTTGTTCGCGGGGTTCACCAGCTTCATGTCGAAGCGGTGCTTGTCCCACTTGTCCTGGACGGGACCGGACGGAACCTTCGCGTCGAGTTTCATATGCGTCTCCGCCTCAGCGCACGACGCCGAGCGCAACGCCCAGCGGCACGAGACTGAAGCCCACGGTCACGAGGAGGGCGATGATCACCGGAATGCGGCGCGCCAGCGGTTCCGCCGCGTTCTTCGCCACGCCCAGCGTGCGCAGCACCGCCCACGTTCCGTGGAGCAGGTGCAGCAGCAGGAAGAACATCGCCACCAGGTAGAACACCACCCAGAGCGGGCGCTCGAAGGCGAGCACCACGTTGCCGTAGGCGGCCCCCTTCGCGTACTCCGGCAGCAGCCACGTCCACCCGAGGGTGAACTGCCCGAGGTGCACGATGATGAAGACAAAGAGGAAGACGCCGCCCCAGCGCATCGTGCGCGAGGCGTACGTGCTGACCTGCGCCTCGCGCAGCGCGTAGTCCACCGGGCGCGCCGCCCAGCTGCGCCGCGTCAGCTGCCAGGCCGAAAGGGCGTGCAGGATCACGGACACCAGCAGCGTGACCCGCACCGCCCACGTGAGTTCGATGATGTCTTCCTGGAGGAGCTTCGCGTACGCGTTGTAGCGCTCCATCCCCATGAAGATCTGCAGGTTGCCGACCATGTGGCCGATGACGAAGCCGACGAGGATCAACCCCGTGACCCCCATCACGACCTTCTTGCCGACCGAGGTGTTCCAGAACTTGAGCATGTTCCAGAGGTTGGGAGCGAACACGGACCCGCTGCGGCCCTCTCCGGCCGCGGCCCGCTGCTCGTGGACCGAAAACAGCGCGGGGCCGGCACCCGGCCGACCCCGCTCCACCACGCTACAACTTCACGACGCTCATCGGTTCGCGGACCGCATCGGCGCTCTTCTCGAGCGCCGCCTTCTCGTCCGCGGAGAGCTCGATCTCGACCACCTTCTCGAGGCCGTTGCGGCCGAGCTTGCACGGCACGCCAAGGAACAGCCCCTTCATGCCGTACTCGCCCTCGAGCCACGCCGCGCACGGCAGGATGCGCTTCTGGTCGTTGACGATCGCCTCGACCATCTGCACCGCGCCCGACGACGGCGCATAGTACGCCGAGCCGGTCTTGAGGTACTTCACGATCTCGCCACCGCCGTTGCGCGCGCGCACCACCAGCGGCTCCAGCTCTTCCTTCGAGAGGAACTGCGTGATGGGAATGCCGCTGATCGACGTGTAGCTGATGAGCGGCACCATCGTGTCGCCATGGCCGCCGAGCACCATCGCCTGGATGTCGCGCACCGAGACGTCGAGCTTCTCCGCGATGAACGAGCGGAAGCGCGCCGTGTCGAGGATCCCCGCCATGCCGAGCACGCGCTGGCGCGGGAAGCCGCTGACCTTCATCGCCACGTAGCACATCACGTCGAGCGGGTTCGACACGACGATGATGATGGCGTTCGGCGACGTCTTCGCCACTTCCGCGGCGCACGATCCGACGATTCCCGCGTTCGTGTTGAGCAGGTCGTCGCGCGACATCCCCGGCTTGCGCGGAATGCCGGCGGTGATGACGACGATGTCCGATCCGGCCGTCGCCTCGTACGTCGTCGTGCCGGTGACGCGCGAGTCGAAGAGCTCGATGGGCGCCGATTCCCACTGGTCGAGTCCCTTCCCCTGCGGAATGCCGTCGGCGATGTCGACCATCACGACGGAACGGGCGAGTTCCTTCTCGGCGATGCGCTGGGCGGTCGTGGCGCCGACGTTGCCGGCCCCGACCACGGTGATCTTGTTGACCATATGAGTGGCAGGAAAAGTGTACGCGACGATGCTGCCGGAACGGGCGAAAATTTACGGTTGGGACCCGCAGATGTAAACGCGATTACTCCCGCAATACCGACTCCATTTGCCCTACGTCATCCAATGGAAACCCTTACCCGCCGACCTCGCTGAGCGCCTTCAACCCGCCAACGCGCAGCTTGAGAAGCTCGTGTTCCTTGGGCTTCTCGGCCAGCGCGCGCTCGAACAACGGGCGCAACGGCTCGCCGGCGCGCAGCGCGTCGCGAAGATTGACTTCGTGATCCCCATAGAGGCAGGTGCGCAGTCGTCCGTCGGCGGTCAGGCGCACGCGATTGCACGTCTCGCAGTAGGTGTGCGTGAGCGGCGTGATCACGCCGATGCTTCCCGGCGCGCCCGGAATGCGATGGTATCGGGCCGGACCGTTGCCGCGCGGCGGCCCGTCCGTCGATTCCAGCGCGCCGAACCGCGCGGTGATGCGCGAGAGCACCTCGTCGCTCGGCACGACGCGCTCGAACTCCGTCCCGGCGAGGTCGCCCACCGGCATCAGCTCGATGAAGCGGATGTGCCAGGCGTGCTGCAGCGTCAGCGCGGCGAAATCCTCGACCTCGTCGTCGTTGGCGCCGCGAATGACCACCACGTTGATCTTGATCGGATCGAGCCCCGCCGCGGTCGCGGCGGTGGCCGCGACGATCGGGTCGAACGAGAGATTGCGACGCGCGATCTCGGCGATGCGCGCCGGGCGCAGCGAATCGGAACTCATGTTGACGCGGTCAAGCCCCGCGTCGCGCAACGCCTGCGCCATCTGCGGCAGCTTCACCCCGTTCGTCGAGAGCGCGATGTCCTCGATCTCCGGCACGGCGCGCAGCATGCGGATGAGCGCCGGCAGGTCCGGGCGCACCGTGGGCTCGCCGCCCGTGATGCGCAGCCGCCGAAGCCCCAGCGGCGCCAACTCGCGCACGACGGCGGTGATCTCCTCGTACGAGAGGATCTGCGGCTTGGGCAGCCAGGCGAGCCCGCGCTCCGGCATGCAGTAGACGCAGCGGAAGTTGCACCGGTCGGTGACCGAGATGCGCAGGTACTCGATGCTGCGCCCGTATTGGTCACGCATGCGTCGCGTCCCCGGCGTCAGTTTCCCCCGCACCCTGCACCACACCGTGCCCGTGCCCCTGCACCACCCACTGGCGCGTCCCGTCCGTGTAATGCTCCAGCTTCCAGATCGGCACGCGCTGCTTGAGCGATTCGATGATCCAGCGCGTCGCGTCGAGCGCATTGGCGCGGTGCGGATGCGCCACGGCGATCGCCACGCTCGCGTCGCCCAGCGCCAGGTAGCCGGTGCGGTGCTCGATCACGATGTGATCGGTGCCGAATCGCCGGGCCGCCTCGCTCGCGAGATCGGCGAGTTCGCGTTCCGCCATCGGCGCGTAGGCGTTGTACTCGATGCCGTCCACCGGCCGCCCGTCGTTCACGTTGCGCACCGTGCCGACGAAGAGCGACAAGGCGCCGCTGGTCGGCGCCGAGACTTCGGCGGCGATCGCCGCAATGTCGAGCGGCGTCCCGACGAGAGCGGTCCGCATCAGCCGCCCGCCACCGGGGGAATCAGCGCGATCTCATCGCCCGCCGCGACCGCGTCGTCGGCTTTCGCGTAGCGATGATTGACGGCAACGAGCGGGCGCGCCGGCAACGGGATGCCTGGCGCGATCTCGCGCACCGCGCGCACGACATCGGCCACACGGGCGCCCGCCGCCACCGACACCCGCACGACACTTGCACCGGCGGCGTCGGCGTACGAGGCGAAGAGAAGGACGTCGAGCGTCATCACACCGTGCAAACTAATAAGAGGAAGGCCCCGATGGCGTCGTGTGCCACCGGGGCCTCGTGCGGTCCGCTATCCCGTTACTCGCCAGTGATTTCCGACTCGTCCACGCCGGCCACCATCGCGCGCAGCTCCTTGGACGGCTTGAAGACCGGCACCGGGCGCGCCGAAACCTCGACCGGCGCGCCAGTCCGCGGATTCCGCGCCATGCGGGTCTTGCGCTGACGGATCTTGAATGTGCCGAAGCCGCGCACTTCGATGTTGCGCTGCTCCTTGAGCGCGTCCTTGATGGCGTCCAGGAACGCATCCACCACGCGCGCGCAATCCTTCTTCGAAATCATCGGCCCAGAGGTCTGCTCGATGGCCTCGGTGACACGCTCGACGAGATCAGCTTTGGTCATTTCCTTCCTCGGAAGGGGCTCGAGAATGCCGTAACTGATGAAAACGTAGGATGTTACGCCTATGGTGTCAAGCATGAAGACGCCCGGCTCCCCTTTTTCGAGGGAAACCGGGCGGATTTGCTAACGCTGTTGCTGGGCTTCGGTTACGCGCCGACGGCCTTCATGAAGTCGTCGAAGAGCGCGCGCGCGTCGTGCGGGCCGGGCGCTGCCTCGGGGTGATACTGCACGGCGAAGATTGGCAACGACTTGTGCTTCAAACCCTCGATCGTGCCATCGTTGAGGTTGACGTGCGTCACCTCGAGATCCGGCGCCCCGGGAATGCCGTCGATGCCGCCCTCCACCGCGAAGCCGTGATTCTGCGAGGTGACCAGCACCTTGCCCGACGCGAGATCCTTGACGGGGTGATTTCCGCCCCGGTGTCCGTACGGGAGTTTCGTCGTCCGCCCACCGAACGTCAGACCGAGAAGCTGATGACCGAGGCAGATGCCGAAGATGGGAATCTTCCGATCTGCGAGCGCCCTGATGACCGCGGGCGCGTAGAGCACCGCCTCCGGATCACCCGGGCCGTTGGAGAGAAAGACGCCGTCGGGCCGCAGCGCGACGACCTCATCGGCGGTCGTCTTCGACGGCACCACCGTCACGCGACAGCCCCGCTCCTCGAAGAGGCGCATGATGTTGCGCTTGATGCCGTAGTCGAAGGCGACGATGTGCGGCCGTCCGCTCGATCCCGCAGACCACTCGTACGCCTTCTCGGTGGTCACCACCGAGGCGAGGTCCAGCCCCGTCATTGGCGGGCACGCGTCCAACGCGGCCAGCGCTTCCTTACCGACCTCGACCCCGGCCGCAATGACTCCGCGAAGGACGCCAACCGTCCTCAAGTGACGCGTGAGGCGGCGAGTGTCAACCTCCGACAGGATAGGTACTTGGGCGCTCGCCAAATAGTCGTAGAGACTCCCGGACGCCCGCCAGTTCGAATAGGTCGAAGAGAGCTCCCGCACGACGATGCCGTTGATCTGCGGGTGCGCCGATTCGGGATCGTCGAAGTTGATCCCGTAGTTGCCGATCATCGGCGCGGTCATCACCACGATCTGGCCGCGGAACGAGGGGTCGGTGAAGACCTCCTGATAGCCGCTCATGTTCGTCGTGAAGACGACCTCGGCGACCGCCGGGGCGGCGACCGGCGCGGCCAGACGGCCGCGAAAAAGGGTCCCATCCTCGAGGAGGAGGAACCCTGGCTTTTCGTCGGAAAGCGAGTTCACCGCGTGGTCAGGGCTTCGCGGGAGCCGGCTTCGCCGGGGCCGGCGTGGCCGGAGCCGGGGTGGCCGGCGCCGTCTGCAACGGCACCACCGACTGCGACGCGCCGCCCTGCGTGGCGGGAGCGCTCGGCGCCGGCGGCGGAACCGCTACGGCCTGATCGAGCACCGACGTGGGCGTGCGGCCACGGGCCGACGCCACCTGCAGGATGAACGCGAGGAAGATGAAGATGCCGCCCGCCCACCAGCTGGTCTTGGTGAGGAGGTTGCCCGCCTGGCGCGTGCCGAGCAGCGCGTCAGCGGAAGAAGACGCCCCGCCGAAGCTCGCGGCAAGTCCGCCGCCCTTCCCGCTCTGCAGCAGGATGGCCGCGACCAGCACGACGGTGTCGAGAATCAGCAGGATGACGAGGAATCTGGTGAACATCGAAGTCCCGGGGTGAATCTGTAGGTAAGCCTTGAAAAGTAAGTGACTTAGATGTCCAGATCAAGTGAGGACGATGGATGCCCACCCTTCGGCATCCAGACTCGCCCCGCCGACCAGCAACCCTTCCACGTCCTGCGCGGCGAGCAAGTCGGCCGCGTTGCCGCGGTTGACGGAGCCGCCGTAGAGAATCGGCACCGCCAGGCTGCCGCTGTCGAGAATCTTGTGCAGCTCCGCGCGAATGGCCTGATGCACGGCGCTCGCATCGGCGGGCGTCGCCGTCTTGCCGGTGCCAATGGCCCAGACGGGCTCGTACGCGACGATCGTATTGGCCGCGTCCGCGCTGCTCAGCGGCGTGAGCGCCGCGTGCAGCTGCCGCAGCACGACCTGTTCCGTCTCTCCCGCGTCGCGCTGCGCGAGCGTCTCGCCGACACAGACGATGGGCGTCAGCCCCGCCCGAATCGCCGCCGCCACCTTCCTGGCGACTTCGTCATCCGTCTCGCCGAACACGTGCCGGCGCTCCGAGTGGCCGACGAGGGCGTACTTGGCACCCGCCCCGCGCGCGATCGTCGCGGAGTTCTCACCCGTGAACGCCCCCTTGTCTTCCCAATGGATGTTCTGCACCCCGAGCTGGATGTCGGGACGATCCTTGAGCGCGCCGACCACCGCGCCGAACGACAGCGCCGGGGGGAAGAAGATCACGCTTCGGTCCTGGCGCTTGCCGAAATGCGCGAGGAACGCGCGCATGAACGCCGTCGCGTCGGCCGGCGCGTGATTCATCTTCCAGTTGGCGGCAAAGATCGGTTGTTTCATTTCGCATCATCCAGGGCCGCGACGCCCGGCAGCACCTTCCCCTCGAGGAATTCGAGAGAGGCGCCGCCGCCCGTCGAGACGTGACTCATCTTCGCGGCAAGTCCCGCGCCTTCCACCGCGGCCGCCGAGTCGCCGCCGCCCACCACGGTCGTGCACCCCTTGGCCGTGGCTTCGGCCATCGCCTTCGCGACGATGGTGGTGCCGGCGTCGAAGGGCGGCGTCTCGAACACGCCCATCGGGCCGTTCCACACGACCGTCTTCGCGCTGAGAATCGCCCGCGCATACGACGCCGCCGTGTCGGGGCCGATGTCGAGCATCGCCTCGCTGGCGGGGATCTCGTCGCGCTTGACCGCGTGCGCCTTCGCGCCCTGCTCGATGGCCGGCGCCACGATGGCGTCGTGCGGGAGGATCAGCACGCTCCCGGCGCGTTCGACGAGCGCCTTCGCCATCTCCACGCGATCCGGTTCGACGAGTGACGACCCCGTCTCGAGGCCCATCGCCTTGTAGAACGTGCACGCCATCGCGCCGCCGACGAGGAGCGCGTCCACCTTGGGCAGCAGCGCCTCGATGACGTCGATCTTGCCCGAGATCTTGGAACCGCCGAGCACCGCCACGAATGGGCGCTTGGGCTTGTCGAGCGCCCCGCCGAGGTAGTCGAGTTCCTTCTGCATCAGCAGGCCGGCCACCGCCGGACGCAGCAGCTTGGCCACCGCCTCGGTGCTGGAGTGCGCGCGATGCGCCGAGCCGAAGGCGTCGTTCACGTAGAAGTCGCCCAGCTTGGCCATGGCGGCGGCGAGCGCGGCGTCGTTCTTCTCCTCGCCCTTCTCGAAGCGGGTGTTCTCGACGAGGAGCACCTCGCCGTCCTTCAGCGCACGGGAGGCCGCCTCCGCCTCGGCGCCGACGACGGTCGGGCAGAACGCCACGGGCTTGCCGAGCAGTTCCTGCAGGCGCCGGGCCACGGGGGCGAGCGAGTACTTGGGATCGGGGCCGCCCTTCGGGCGGCCGAGATGGGAGCAGAGCACCACGCGGGCCCCGCCCTTGATGAGCAGTTGCAGCGTGGGAAGCGCGGCGCGAATGCGGGTATCGTCGGTGACGGTGCCGCCCTCGCCCAGCGGGACATTGAAGTCCACGCGGACGAGGGCGCGCCGCCCCTTCATCTCCGCCGGCGCCAGGGTGGCGACGGTACGCTTGTTCATGGCGATCTCCTAGAGACGCTCGCCGATGTACTTGATCAGGTCGACGCAGCGCACCGAGTAGCCCCACTCGTTGTCGTACCAGCCCGACACCTTCACCAGGGTGCCGTCGATCACGTTCGTGCACTTCGAGTCAATGATGCACGAGTGCGGGTTGCCCACGTAGTCGATGGAAACGAGCTCCTCCTCGCCGTACTGCAGGATCCCCTTCAGGCTCCCCGCCGCCGCCGCCTTGAACGCGGCGTTCACCTCGGCGATGGTCGTGGCCTTCTCGACCTCGACCGTCAGCTCGGTGAGCGAGACATCGGGCGTCGGGACGCGCACGGACAGCCCGTCGATCTTCCCCTTCACCTCGGGGATGACGAGCGCGGTGGCCTTGGCGGCGCCGGTCGTCGTCGGAATGATCGACAGCGCGCCGGCGCGGGCGCGCCGCAGGTCCTTGTGCGGCAGGTCGAGGATGTTCTGGTCGTTGGTGTACGAGTGGATGGTCACCATCGACGCGTGCTTGAACCCGAACGCGTCGCGGATGGTCTTCACCATCGGCACGAGGCAGTTGGTGGTGCAGGACGCATTGGAGACGATCTGGTGCTTGGCGGCGTCGTACTTGTCGTGGTTGACGCCGAGCACGATGGTGATGTCCTCGTTCTTGGCGGGCGCCGAGATGATGACCTTCTTCGCGCCGCCGGCCAGATGCTTGGACGCGCCATCGCGGTCGGTGAACTTGCCCGTGCTCTCGAGGACGATGTCGACGCCGAGGTCCTTCCACGGCAGGTTGGCCGGATCCTTCTCCTTGAAGATGCGGATCTTGTCGCCATTGACGGTGATCGAGTTCTCGTCGTAGCTGACCGTCCCCTCGAACGCGCCATGCACGGAATCGTGCTTGAAGAGGTGCGCGAGCGTCTTGGTGTCGGTCAGGTCGTTGATCGCGAGGAAGTCGATCGCGGCGCCCTGCTCCTTGGCCGCACGCAGTACCTGCCGGCCGATGCGGCCGAATCCATTAATGCCAACCTTGATGGCCATCGTTCAAACTCCCGTTGCTTCCGGAGCGGTCGGCGTCGCTGCGCGCCCGCCCGAAGGTCCAGTACCGAAGGTCGGACGCGCCGCCGTCCCGCAGTGCGACAGCGCACGCATTGAGCGTGGCGCCCGTAGTGAACACGTCGTCCACCAGGACCAGCGCGCGGCCGCCAATTTCGGCTCGGCTCCGTCCCGATGCGACAAACGCATGCTGAACGTTCACCCGACGCTCAGCGGGTGTCAATTGCGTCTGCGATACCGTGGCGCGAACCCGCACGAGGACGTCCTCCAGCACCGTACCACCCGTCAGGCGCGCCAGCGCGCGGGCGAGATGTTCGCTCTGGTTGTAGCCGCGCTCACGCCGGCGTGAGGCCGCGAGCGGCACGGGGACGAAGCGCGGCGCCGCCATGCCGTCGAGGAGATCTCGCCCGGTGCGAACCATCCGCTCGGCCATCGCGTCGGCAATGCGCCACCAGCCCTGATACTTGAGTGCGGCGAGCAGCGGCGTGCTGTGGGCGTGCGGAACCCAGCAGACCGATCGCGCGCGCGCACAACTCGCGTCGAGCAGCGGGCAGACGGGACACGTCGCCGGCGGGCCATGGTGCGGATGGCCGCACCGCTCGCACCACGGCTTGGGAAGCAGGGGGAGACGGCTCCAGCACGTGCCGCACGCCAGTCCGCCGTCGCGCGCTCCCATGGCGGCGCCGCACGCAATGCACGACCGCGGCACGGCCAGCGCGAGGGCGCCAGCAATGGCGGTGCCGGCCGCGCGGCGCCAGCGCGAACTCAGCCCTTCACCGCCGCCCACATCACATCCCGGTCGGGCGCCTGCGCGAACCATCGCTCGAACGCCAGCGCCCCCTGCGCGATGAGCATGCCGAGCCCGTCGGCCGCGGGATGGCCGGCGGCACGCGCGGCGAGCACCCACGGCGTCTGCAGGCGGTCGTAGACGAGATCGTACACACACGCGTGCGGCGCGATCAACTGGATCGGCACCGGCAGGTCGTCCCCGGGGCGGAGTCCGAGCGGCGTGGCATTCACCACGAGGTCGGCGCCGTCGACCGCGTCTTCCAGCGACGCGGCGACGCGCACGCCCGGGAATCGCGCCGCGAGTTGCGCGCTGCGACTGCCGTTGCGCGACCAGATGGCGGCGCGGCATCCCGCCCAGCGTTCCACGGCCGCCGCCACGGCCGCTGCCGCGCCGCCGGCGCCGACAATCGCGACGGCCCGCCACGCCCGCGTTGCGCCGAACGCCTGCGCCACCGCCTCCTCGAAACCGCCGACGTCGGTGTTGTCGCCGACGAGGTCCCCGTCTTCCGTCCAGAACGTGTTCACCGCCCCGACGCGTCCGGCGATGGGCGTGAGCCGCGCGCAGAACGCCGCGAACGCCTCCTTGTGCGGGACGGTGACGTTGCCGCTCGCGCCCAGCGCGCGCAGGCGCCGGGTGGCGTCGGCGAGCTTGGCGGGCGCGATGTCGAACACTTCGTACGTGAGGGCGATCCCGGCGCGACGCAACGCCGCATTCTGAAATAGCGGCGACAGCGAATGGGCGACCGGATGCCCGATCAGCACGAGGCGGCCGGGGAGGCGCGTCATGCGCCTGCCGGGTGCGGCGCGTCGTCGACGAGGCGCCGAATGACCTGCGGAATCAACTCATCGAGCTCGTCCGCCATCTGGCGATACGCATCGAGGGCGTCCCCAAAGGGATCATGAACGGACCGCCCCGTCGTCTTGCCGGTCGCGAAGTCGGCGAGCAGGAAGGCCTTGCCCGCTCCCCCGAGGGCCGTCGCCGCCGCCACGTGATGGGCGCCCATGCCGAGCACGAGCGACGCCTCCGCCACCAGCTCGCGCGTCAGCGGCCGCGAGCGATGCGCGGAGAGGTCGAGCTTGCGCTCGAGGCCCACGAGCATGGAGCCATCCGAGGCAGGCGAGCCGAACCAGGCGCTCGTTCCGGCGCTGGCGAAGATCACGTTCAGGTGACGCTCGGCCGCGAGCTGGCGCGCCATCGCCTCCGCCAGCGGACTGCGGCAGGTGTTCCCGGTGCAGACGAAGAGGACGGGGCCGCTCATCGGTCGCCAACCAGGTCGGGGACCACGGAGCGCAGCAGGCTCGCGGAGAGCGCGCCGGGCCGGATCACGCGCAGGTGCGGTCCCGTGCAATCCACGACGGTCGAGGGATCGGAGGGCTCGAGCCGGCCGCCATCGAGCACCATCACCGTGCCGCTCGCGATCTGCTGCGGGAAGTTTGCGATCACCTCGGTGGCCGAGAGCGCGGCGGGCTGGCGCGGCAGGTTGGCGCTCGTGGAGGTGAGCGGATCACCGAGTGCCGCGATGAGCCGCTGCAGTGCGGGATGCGACGTCCACCGCACCGCCACGCCGCCCTCCGGGCCGCGGAGCCGCATCGGCACGCGATGCTGCGCGCCGCGCAGGACGAGCGTGAGCGGCCCCGGCCAGAAGCGGGCCGCAAGCATCGAAGCCGAGGGCGTCATCTGCAGGCCGAGGCGGCCGATCATCGCGCTGCTCGACACGAGCAGGAGAAACGGTTTCCCCGGCGGGCGGTGCTTGAGTCCCACGAGGGTGGCGACCGCGTCGGTCTCGATGGCGCCGCCAAAGCCATAGATGGTCTCGGTGGGATACGCGAGCAGCCCGCCGTTCTGCACGTGGGCGATCGCGCGCGGGATGGCCCCGTCAATCTCGGCCGGCGACCAGAACGGGACCGGACGCAGGTCAGTCTGGGAGTTCATACATCCGCTCTGCGCGACTGAAGTCCGCGGCGTCGGTAACCTTCATCGCGCGCTCGCTTCCCCGCACCACCACGACCGGCTCGCCCAGGCGCTCGACCAGCGCGGCATCGTCGGTGGCGTCGTATTTGCCGTCCATCGCGGCGCGATGCGCGCGCAACAGGACCTCGCGCGGAAAGCCCTGCGGCGTCTGCGCGCGCCAGAGCCCCTCGCGGGGCACGGTGCCCGTGATGCGCCCGTCGGCATCGACCTGTTTCAGCGTGTCCACCACCGGGAGCGCGGCAATGGCCGACGTTCCGGCGCGCACCGCCTCGACGACGCGATCGACGACCGGCATCGGCACCAGCGGACGCGCCGCGTCGTGCACGAGAATGATGCGGCACGTGTCCGGAAGGTCGGCGATGCCGTTGCGCACGCTCTCGGCGCGCGTGCGTCCTCCGACCGACAGGAGCAGACGCTCGCCATCGCTCTGGAAGATCCAGGGGGGCGGGTCGCCGGCGTATTCCCGTGGCACCACGCAGACCACCATCGCCACGTCGGCGCGCGACTGCAGCAGTTGCAGCGAGTGCAGGAGCATGGGCTTGCCCGCCACCCACGTGAACTGCTTCAGCTCGCCCCCGCCGGTGCGCGTGGACGCGCCCGCCGCGACGATGACGACGCCAACGTCGGGGGCGCTCACCGGAACAGCTCCCGCAACAGGACCGGGATGTCGGCCGCGCCGACCACCTTGAGCGACCTGGAGGTGCGCCGCGGCTGGCCGCGATCGGACACATAGGCCACCCGCATCCCCATCTTCTCCGCCTCGGCGATGCGACGGTCCACCTGCGAGACCGGGCGAATCTCGCCCCCGAGCCCGATCTCCCCGACGAAGATCGCGTCGCGCGGCAGCGCGCGGTCGTACACGGACGACGCCAGCGCCGCGGCGACCGCCAGGTCGGCGGCCGGTTCGCCGGCCTGCACCCCGCCGACGACGTTGAGGAAGACGTCGAGCTGCGCGAACGAGAGGCCGGCGCGCTTGTCGAGCACCGCGAGCAGCAACGCAAGGCGGCGTGCGTCAAACCCGGTGCAGACGCGCTGCGGCGTGCCGTACCCGGCCTTGGCCGCGAGTCCCTGAATCTCGAGCAGCACCGGGCGCGAGCCCTCGATGAGCGCGGTCACCGCGCTCCCCGAGGTGACCTCGTCGGCGCGATCGCCCAGGAAGAGCGCGCTGGGATTCTCCACCGGCAGCAATCCCTCGGTGGTCATGCGGAAGACGCCAATCTCGTCCACCGACCCGAAGCGGTTCTTGGTGGCACGCAGGAGGCGGTGATCGAGCGAGTTCTCGCCCTCGAAGTAGAGCACCGTGTCGACGATGTGCTCGAGCGTCTTCGGCCCGGCGATGCCGCCGCCCTTGGTGACGTGGCCCACGACGAAGACGGCGGTGCCGCTCTCCTTGGCGAAGCGCATCAGGCGGGCGGCGCACTCGCGCACCTGGCCGACGTTGCCCGGCGCCCCTTCGAGATCGCCGGTGAAGACCGTCTGGATGGAATCGACCATCATCACGGCCGGCCGCGTGGCGTTCGCCGTGGCGAGGATCGACTCGAGATTCGTCTCGCCCAGCAGCGAGACGTCGAGCGAGCCGCCACCCAGCCGGTCGGCGCGCAGCTTCACCTGCAGCGGTGACTCCTCGCCGCTCACATACAGCGCCCGGTGCCCGGCCGACTCGAGGCGCGCGGCCACCTGCAGCAGGATGGTGGACTTGCCGATCCCCGGTTCGCCGCCGACCAGCACCATCGACCCCGGCACCACGCCTCCGCCGAGGACGAAGTCGAACTCGGCGAGGCCAGTGCGCAGGCGATGGCTCTCGGTGCCGACGACTTCGCGCAGGCGCGGCGTGTCGAGGACGGTGCCGCCGTGACCGAAGCCCGCGGTGCCCTTGGCGCGCCGCTCGTTCTTCTTTGCGGTGGGCGCGGCGATGATCTCCTCGACGAGCGTGTTCCACGCGCCGCAGGCGTCACACTTTCCCTGCCACTTGGCGTGGTCGGCGCCGCACTCCGTGCAGCGATAGGCGGTCCGGGCCTTGCCGGCCATCAGCCCACCGGACGCGACGTGTAGCTCTCGAACCGCGTGAACTGCTTGCGGAAGTTCAACCGCGCCATGCCGGTGGGCCCGTTGCGGTGCTTGGAGATGATGAGCTCGGCCAGCCCGTCGAGCGGAATGTTGGTGTCCTTCATTGTCTTCGCGACACCCTGCTCGTCGTACGCGCCCTCGTAGTACTCGGGGCGGTAGATGAACATCACGACGTCAGCGTCCTGCTCGATGGAGCCCGACTCACGAAGGTCGGAGAGCAGCGGACGCTTGTCGGTGCGCTGCTCCACGCTGCGCGACAGCTGCGACAGCGCGATGACCGGAACGTCAAGCTCCTTGGCCAGCATCTTGAGCGCCCGCGAGATCTGCGAGATTTCCTGCGTGCGGTTCTCGCTGCCCGGCGGCGGCTGGATGAGCTGCAGGTAGTCGACGACGACGAGCCCCACGTCGGCGGTTGCCTTGAGGCGCCGCGCGCGCGACCGGATGTCGTACACGCTGAGCCCGGGCGAATCGTCGACCCAGATGGGGGCGTTGCCCAGGAAGCCGGCGGCGCGCGCGAGCTGCGCGTCGTCGTCCTGCGTGAGCTTGCCACTGCGAATGCGCTGCGCGTCCACGCGACCCTCCGAAGCGAGCATACGGAGCAACAGCTGCTCTCTACTCATTTCGAGGGAGAAGACCGCAACCGGAACGTTGCGGTCGATGGCCGCATTCTGCGCAATGTTGAGCACCAGCGCCGTCTTGCCCATGGACGGGCGCGCCGCGACGATGATCAGGTCGGAACGCTGGAAGCCCAGCGTCATCTTGTCGAGGTCCGGGAAACCGCTCGGGACGCCCGTGACGTCGCCGCCGGCCGCGCGCAGCGCGTCGATGCGCTCCATCGCGTTCCACAGCAGGTTCTTGATGCGGACGAACCCCTCGGCACCCCGCTCCTTGCCGACCTCCATGATCTTGTGCTCGGCGAGGTCCACGAGGTCGTGGGCAAGCTGCTGCCCTTCGTACGCCTCGGTGACGATGCCGGTGGCCACCTCGATGAGGCGGCGCCGCAGCGCCTTCTCGCGCACGATCTTGCAGTGGTGCTCGATGTTCGCCGTCGTCGGGACGATATCGATGAGCGAGGCCAGGTAATCCTTGCCGCCGACCGCCTCCAGCGCGCCCATCCGGTCGAGCTCATTGGAAAGCGTGAGCGGATCCACCACCGAGTTCTCGCGGTGGAGCGCGAACATCGCCTTGAAGATGCGCCGGTGCGGTTCGCGGTAGAACATCGTCTCGTCGACGAGCTCCGAGGCGCGCGACACGGCGTCGGCGTCGAGCAGCATCGCCGACAGCACCGCCTGTTCCGCCTCCTCCGAGTACGGAGGACGGCGGTCCCGGAAGGGATCAGCCTTGGGCTGCGGAATCGAAAATTCGACGGGCGAACTGGACATCTTCCCAAGTCGGGCGCTTCCACGCGGGATTCCGCAGGAGCGCGGCTGGATGGTACGTGACGATCAGGGGGATACCGTGATACCGATGCACAAGGCCACGTAACTTACCAATCGGCTGCGTGGTCTGCAGTAGTGTTTGCGACGCAAAAGTGCCGAGGGCGAGGATCACCCGCGGCTGCAGCAGTTCGAGCTGCCGCAGGAGGTACGGACTGCAGGCCTTGATCTCGTCCGGCGCCGGGTTCCGGTTCCCCGGCGGGCGGTGCTTGAGCACGTTGCAGATGAAGACGTCCTCGCGCTTGAACTGGATGGCTTCGAGGATCTTGGTGAGCAGTTCGCCGGCCCGGCCCACGAAAGGCCGGCCCAGTTCATCCTCGGTCTGCCCGGGGGCCTCGCCGACGCAGACGAATCCGGCGTGCGGATTCCCCTCGCCCGGCACGTGGTTCTTGGCGGTCTGGTACAGCGAGCAGCCGCGGCACCCCGCCACGTGCTTGGCGACGTCGTCCAAGGTGGCCAGGTGGGCAAGTGCTCCGGGGAGGAGTTCGCCCATCGGGCTGCCGACGACGAGTCCCGTTCCTGGCAGCGCCGGTGCATCCGCGGGGGCCGGAGCGTTCGCCGCAGCAGTCGCCGGAGCAGTCGCCGGAGCAGTCGCCGGGGCAGTCACTTTTTGGGCCGGCGTGGCCGGCGCTTCGGCACCAATGGACGCGAGCGTGTCCCGCCAGTTGCCGCTGGCGACGGCGGCACGGTCGCGACCGGCAGTCGGCTCGGCGTCGCGGGGCGCCTGACCCGCCGGTTTGCGTTCCGCCGCCGGGGAATTGTCCCCGAGCAGTCGCAGCACGTCCTCGACGGGCAGGGCGTCGAGCACAAACTCGGACTCTCCCAGTTCCCGGCGCTGCTCGAGGTACTGCCGGAGGCGCTCCCTAGCGTCCATCGACGAGCCCGGCCACACGGTCGAGAATGGCGTCGGCAACGTCGTGCTTGTCCAGCAGGGGGAGTTCTTCGCGCGCGCCGTCGCGACCGAACAGCGTCACGCGATTGGTGTCGGTGCCGAAACCCGCCCCGCTCTCGACCCTATTGGCGACGACGAGGTCGCAGTCCTTGGCCGCCAGCTTCGCGCGCGCGCCCGCCTCGAGCTGTTCGGTTTCCAGCGCGAACCCGACGACGACGCAGCCCGGGCGACGCGCATCGCGCGTGGACTTGAGGATGTCGGTCGTGAACTCGAGCGGAAGGCTCGGGGCGTCCGTCCCCTTCTTCATCTTCTGCCCGGCCACGTCGCGTGGGCGGAAATCGGCAGGGGCCGCCGCCATGATCAGCGCGTCAGCGGTGGCGAGTGCCGTGCGCACCGCATCTGCCATCTGCTGCGTGCTCTCGACGGCGACCAGACGCGGACCGGTGGGCGCGGCGACGCTGAGCGGGCCGGCGACAAGCGTGACCGTTGCGCCGCGACGCCAGGCGGCCGACGCGAGCGCCACGCCCATCTTGCCCGACGAGTGATTGCTGAGAAACCGCACGGGATCGACCGCCTCGCGCGTCGGTCCGGCCGAAACCACGATGTGCTTGCCGGCCAACGGCGACGCAGGCTCGAGCAGTCGCGCGATGTGCGCGCGGATGGTGGCCGGCTCGGGCATGCGTCCCGGGCCGCTCCCTTCCTCGCGGCTGGCGAGCGGCCCCGCGTCGGGGTCGAGCACCAGATAGCCGAATTCGCGCAGTCGAGCGACGTTGGCCTGGGTCTGCACGTGCGCCCACATCCGGTCGTTCATCGCGGGAACGATGAGCACCGGCGTCTTCCCGGCCGCGAGCAGCGAGGCCGCCAGCAGGTCATCGGCACGGCCGGCGGCCGCGCGGGCGATGAAATCGGCGGTGGCCGGCGCCACGACCATCACGTCGGCGGCGCGCGGCAACTTGATGTGATCGAGGGCGTGGCCGGCCGCCACCAACTGGTCGTGCACCGGCCGCCCGGTGAGCGCCTCGAACGTCACCGCCCCCACGAACTCGCGAGCCGAGCGCGTGAGGATGACGTCCACTTCAGCGCCGGCGAGGGTGAGGTCCCGCGCCAGGGCCGCCGTCTTGTAGGCGGCGATGCCCCCAGTGACGCCGAGGAGGACGCGCCGCCCATCGAAGGGGCGCATCGATGCCTCGCCGGCCGCCGTTACTCGGCGGTGCGGCGGCGCGGCACCACGCGGTACTCGATGCGGCCGTCGCTGAGTTCTTCCAGCGCGCGCGTGGTCAGCTTCTTCTCGCCGACCTTCGAGCCGGTGCGCGGGAACTCGTTGAGCACGCGCGCGTACTTCGCGGCGACGAGCACCGAGAGGTACTTGTTGGTCGCGTGCTCAGTGACTTCAGAGGGGGTGAAGACTCGCATGTTCGCCTTCCAGGTTAGACGTAATTCGCAATCTCGTGCTCGAGCCGGGCAATGAGCCCCGCCACCTGCTCGTCCAGCTTCGGCGCGCGCTCGCGCCGCGTCATTTCGGCATCCACGATCGCCGACACGCGCGCCACGGCGCGATCGAGATCGTCGTTCTCCACCACATAGTGATACCGGCCGATCTCGTGCAACTCGCCCTGCGCGTTGCGAAGCCGCGTGAGCAGGACGTCGCGGCTCTCGGTCCCGCGCCGCGTGAGGCGCTCCACCAGCACATCGATGGACGGCGGAATGATGAAGATGAGCACCGACTGCGGGAAGGCCCGCGCGAACTGCGCCGCCCCCTGCACGTCGATGTCCATGATCACATGCTTGCCGCCCGCCAGCACCTTCTGCACTTCGGTGCGCAGCGTGCCGTACGAATGGTCATGCACCGTGGCGCTCTCGGCGAACTCGCCGGCCGCCCGCCTGCGCTCGAACTCGGCGGGCGAAAGGAAGTGGTAATCCACGCCATCCACCTCGCCCACCCGCGGCGCGCGCGTGGTGCACGACACCGAGTAGCCGATGTCGCTCCGCTCCGCCATCAACCGGCGGTAGATGGTGGTCTTCCCCGCGCCCGACGGCGCCGACAGCACGATGGGGAACGTGATCATTCGATGTTCTCCACCTGCTCGCGGATCCGCTCGAGCTCTTCCTTGACGGCGATGACGTCGCGCTGGATCTCGGCGTCATTGGCCTTGCTTCCCGTGGTGTTGGCCTCGCGCAGCATTTCCTGCAGCAGGAAACCGAGGCGCTTGCCCACCGCCTCGCCGGCGCCGTCGCGCAGCGTCTCGCCGAAGGCGGCAATGTGCGTGCGGAACCGGTCGATCTCCTCGCCGACGTCCAGGCGGTCGGCCAGGATGGCGATCTCCTGCGCCAGCCGCTGGTCATCGAGGACGACGCCATTCGCGAGCTTCGCGACGTTCTCGAGGAGTCGGTCGCGCTGGGCGATGACGCGCGCGGGGGCGCGCGCCGCAATGCGTTCCACCGCCGATTCGATGACCGCCAGCCGCTCGAGGATGATGCCGGCAAGGCGTGCCCCTTCCCGCTCGCGCATCTCCGTCAACTCTGTCGCGGCACGGTCCACGAGGGACACCAGCGCTTCGGCACCATCGTCCGGCACGTCGTCTTCGGAGCCGACCCGCACGACTTCGGGAAGGCGGAGGACCGTCGCCACATCGACCTCGCCGCCCAGCCCGTTGGCGTCACGGAGCGTCTTGAGCTGAGCGGCATATTCCGCGAACCGCCCGGCATCGATGACGGCCGCCGGAGTGTCCGCGCGCTCCAGGCGCGCCGACACGGTGACGTGACCGCGGGCGATTCGCTTGCGCAACGCCTCACGCACGTCGCCCTCCCAGCGGCTGAGGGCCGTGGGGAGCTTCAGGCTGGGGCTGAAGAAGCGATGGTTGACGGTGCGAAGTTCGAGGCTCACATGGGTGGAACCCACGAGCCCGTCCGCCGCGCCAAACCCGGTCATCGAACGAATCATATAGAACCGGGTAAGTTATTGAAAGACAGTGGCTTTGGCAAGGTGACCCAGGGCTCAAACCCCTGGGAACTGCCTAGTTCCAGAAGTTCCACCGCAAACCATAGTACTGCAGGCGTCGCGGCATGAGGTACCCCGGGGCGGTTTCGTACAGTTTCCCGACAGTATTTTCCGCCTGGAAGAAGACCGTTCCGCTCTCGATCCGGATCTCCAGCCGGGCCCCGATGATATCGATGGGTCCCGTGGAGTTGCCCACCTGCCCATTGGCCGTCGGGAAGAACATCGGCGTCCGGTGGTTGTAGGTCCCCATGGCCAGCACATGGAAGTTGTTGCGCGGAAATCGCGTGAGCCAGCTGGTGTTGACCAGCAGCGCGCTGTGCACTTCCATCTGCGGGCGGTACGCGCCCGAGCCGTCCCAGCGGACGCCGTTCACGTCGAACTGGATCTGCTTGTACAGGCGGCCGCGCGCGCCAAACAGCACGCCTTTGGCTTCGCCCGTGCCCACGCGAACGAGGCTGGAGTCGAGCGCAATGGGCGCGGCGAGCGTGGTTACCCCCCGCGTGACCATTCCGCCGGTGAGCGTAACGCCCCACCACGTGGTGGCCGCCTCCAGGCGCGACGCCGTAAAGGCCGGGCCGCGCGACCGTGTCGACTTGGGATCGTAGCTGCTGAACGCGCCCGACACCTCGATCCACCGCCACGGCGCGACGCGCGCGGCAAGATCCACGCGGCGCGTCGAGTCGGCCCCTCGCGTCTCGGCGAAGGCGCTCAGCGACACGAAGCGCCAGTCATAGCCGAGCCGCACGGCCGGCGAGAGATCGGTGCGCCCACCCGCGGCGCGCAGGCGGGCGGTGGCGCTTGCGCGCACGCCCCAACGCGACGCGCCGGCCGCGAGCACATACTGGGACCGCGACGCGGCGGAGTCCACCGTGTCCTTGGGCACGGACCCGGGAATGGTCTGGGCCGTGGTCTCGGACACCTTGCTGTTCTCGGCAATCATCTGCGTCGCCGCGATGAGCTGCGCCCATGGCTTTCCCTTGGCGTCCGGGTCGCCCCAGGCGACTCGCGCGTAGGCCGAGGCAAGCGCGCCCTTGAAGGCGGGCGATCCGTTGGCGTAACTCTGCGTCTCGCTTGCCGGCCAGCGAATGGTGGCCGCCCGATCCACGCCGGCGCGATTCCAGGCGCCGTCGACGCTCCATCCCTTCCATGCCCATCCGACGCGGCCGAAGACCTGCAACGAGGTGCCGTCGCCGCCCGTCCGCGGCGAGGTGGTGTTGTACTGCTGCGCCGCCAGCTGTACCGCCCCGCCGTTCTGCAGGCGCTTGCCGAAGAAGCCGCGATACAGGTTGGTGTTCTCGCTTCCCGTGGTGATGTCGGTGCGCGTGAACGGGGTGACGCGGTCCACGCGCCAGCTGCGCAGGTGCACGCGCAATTCGCCGGCGGCGCGCTCGGCGCTCACTTCCTCCACCTGCCACAGCGGAATGAGCGCGAGGTCGAGCACGTCGCCATTGCGCGTGTCGATGGCGTCGAGTTCCACGCCGTCGAGGAAGACGCGCACGCGGCCCGCGTCACCGTTGTACGAGATGTACTGCGCGGCAGGTATCCAGTTGGCGCGGAAGCCCGTGGCGCCCGGAACCTGGGCGAGGAGATCGGCAAGCGTCGTGGCGCCGGCGGCGCGCAAACTTTCGCCCTCCCAGTGCCATCGACCGCCGGCTTCCGTGGGGAGTTCGGCGCGCGCCAGCGGCGACTTCACGGTGTCCGCGACCGTTTGCTTTGCACGGGATGGGGCGGAATCAGGCCGGGCGGCGGGCGCCTGGACCGCGCGCTGTGCACTGTCTGGTTTCGCCACCCCGCCCTTGGTCGTGTCGGCCTTCACGGTGTCCTTCGGAGGCACCGGCTGCTGCGCGGCCAGCGACGCCCCGCCCAACAGCAGGAGGGCCGCCAGGAGGCGGCCCTTCAGGCGACGGCCGGCGGGGCGCGACCCGAGGTTCAGCGGGCCCTCCCCCGAACGAACTCGACGAAGGTCCGCACCGGCACGCCGGTGGGTCCCTTCGGGATAACGGTGAGGTCGCTCTCCGAGTACGCCGTGCCCGCGATGTCGAGGTGCACCCAGGGCACGCCAGCCGGAACAAACTCGCGCAGGAAGAGCGCCGCGGTGATGGTTCCCGCGCCGCGTCCGCCGATGTTCTTGATGTCGGCGATATCGCCCTTGATCATCTCACGGTAGTCGTCCCACATCGGCAGCGGCCAGCCGGGTTCGCCGCCGCGCTTCGCCGCGGCGAGCACTTCATCCTGCAGCTTCTCGTCATTGGTCATGACGCCGGTCGCGCTGTTGCCGAGCGCGATGACGCAGGCGCCGGTCAGCGTGGCCGCATCGATGATGGCCGCGGGCTTGAAGCGCGCGCTGTAGGCGAGCACGTCGGCCAGCACCAGGCGTCCTTCCGCGTCGGTGTTGAGGATCTCGATGGTCTTGCCGTTCGACGCGGTGACCACGTCGCCGGGATTCATGGACGTGCCCGACGGCATGTTGGTGGTGCTGCCGATCAGCCCGACGACGTTGACGCGCAACTTGAGGCGCGCGATCGCCTCGATGGCGCCGAGCACGCCCGCCGCCCCCGACATGTCGTACTTCATCATCTCCATCCCCTGCGCGGGCTTGATGGAGATGCCGCCCGAGTCGAAGCAGAGGCCCTTGCCCACGAGCGCCACCGGCGCGTCGCCGCGCCGTCCGCCGCGATACTCGAGGACGATCAGCTTGGGATCCTGCGGCGTTCCGGCGGCCACGGCCAGGAACGATTCCATCTTGAGGCGCTTGAGGTCGCGGCGACCGAAGACCTGCACGCGCAGGCGATGCCGCTTGGCGATGTCGCGCGCCGTGCGCGCCAGATACTCCGGCGTGCAGACGTTGCCGGGCAGCTGCTGCAACCGCCGCGCGAGCCGCTGGCCTTCGCCGAGCGCCACGCCGGCCGCCAGGGCCGCCTTCGATCCGCGCGGATCGCTGCTGACCAGCACCGCCTCGATCAGCGGTTTGGGGCGATCCTTGGCCGGCGGCATCGTCTTGTAGTCCGTGAAATCCCACGCACCGCGCGACAGCCCGTAGGCCGCCGCCTCCACCGACTCGTCCGCCAGCCGCTCGGACCAGAACGCCATCTTGCGAACGCCCAGCGCGTTGCCCTTGCGACCGCCGAGGGTGGACGCCCGCATGATGCTGGCATAGGCATCGCTGCCGTCGCCGAGGCCGAGCAGGAGCACACGCGCCGGGCCGCGCCCGTGTCCGACAAAAAGCAGCGACTCGTCCCTGGCGCCCTTGAAGTCGCCGTTGCGGACCGCCCGCGAGAGCACGCCACCGTAGGCGGCATCAAGCGCCTTCAGCGCCCGCGGAAAGGTGCCGCCCGTGGGCAGGGCCACGGCCAGGAGAGGTGCGGCAACGCGTGCGGGGTCACCGCCGCGTACGGAAATCGCCATCGACATGTTAGGCCCCCTTCATTCCGGCGATGACCGCATCGCCGAAGCCAGACGTGGATACTTCGGTCGCACCCGACATCTGACGCGCGAGTTCATAGGTCACCGTCTCGTTGCCGATGGCGATCTCCATGCCGTGCATGATGAGGTCCGACGCCTCCTGCCAGCCCATCGTCTCGGGCATCATCACCCCCAAGGGGATGACCGAGCCCGGGTTGATCTTGTTCAGTCCCGCATATTGGGGCGCCGTGCCATGCGTCGCCTCGAATACCGCGGCCTCGTCGCCGATGTTCCCGCCCGGCACGATGCCCAACCCGCCCACTGCGGCCGCCAGCGTATCGGCGGGCACGTGGGAGTACTTGTACGTCGCCATTCTTCCGCGGTGAAGTAGTTAGACGGAAACTAGGAACCGCCTGCGGGTGGAGCAAGGCGAGTCCCGCAGCCCACGGACACGACGGATGGTGATGGCCGCCAAACGGCGGCGAATGTCACGCGGAGAGCCAGCCGTTGGCGCTGAACCACTTGCGGCACCGCGCGAACTCCTCCTCGGCCGCCGCAAGGTCGGCCGCGGCCCCCTCGTGGTCGCCCGACTTCGCGCGTCGCTCGCCATGCGCGCAGATTGCCTCGAGCTGACGCGCCCCCAGCTGGCCGCACCCGGAGCGCATGGCATGGAACGCAGTGGCCGTGATCGCGAGATCGCCGCCCTGCAGGCCGAGCTGCGCGGTGACCAGCCGCTCCGGGGCGGACGCCATGAACAGGCGCACGACTTCACGCATCGTCGGCGCGTCGAGCAACTCGAGCAGCGCGTCGAAGTCTTCTGCCGCGACCGGTGGGGTTTCGTGCATGCCGCTCGGACGTTGATGGACGCGACGGGCGTCGAGGCAACGCCCGCTTCGCGTAACCTTATCTTCCGTGGCATGAACTCCGCCAGCCCGGTCACGCCCCTCACGCGCATCCGCCGCGCGCTGCGCCTCCGGTGTCCCGCCTGCGGGGCGCGGGGAGTCATGGTGCATTGGCTGCGCTTGGCGGACCGGTGCCCCGCCTGTGGCCTGCGCCCCGATCGCGGCGAGCCCGATCACTTTCTGGGCGGGTACGTCATCAACCTCGCCATCGCGGAGAGCGTCGCTGCGGTCCTGTGGGTGGCGCTGCTGGTCGCGACGTGGCCCGATCCGCCGTGGGATCTCATGCAGTGGGCGGCGGCATTCCTCGTGATCGCCACGCCGGCGGCGCTCTACCCCTTCACCCGGCTCGTCTTCCTGGCTCTGGATCTTTCGGCGCAGCCGCAGCGCCCCGGCGACCACGACACCGGCGATCCGACGTACAAATAGTCGGCGCGGGACTCACTCCCACTCGATGGTGCCGGGCGGCTTCGTGGTGATGTCCAGCGCGATTCCGCTCACGCCGGGGAGCGCCAGGATCTGCGCGCGCAGTTCATCGCGCAGCCGCGGCGACAACGGCGCCGGGATGGCGGTCATCGCACGTTCCGAATGAATGGGACGCACGATCACGAACTCGCGGCCGTGGCTGTCGACCTCGAGCGGCACGAGCACGGTGGGACACTGCCAGATGTCGCCGTAGATCCCGTGGCGACGCAGTCCTTCCATCACCAGATGATCGGCTTCCCGCAGCAGGTCGAGTCGCTCTCGGGTGACCGTGGCGGCGAGCGGGCGCACGCGTCGGGGCGCTGTCGCGCCGAAATTCCAGATGGCCCGGTTGATACCCGGCACCTGCTTGAACAACTGCGCCGCCATCTCGAGCAGCCGTTCCCACGAGGCCTCGCCACTGACCAACACCGGGTGCTCATACGAGCGAAGATCAGCCTTCACACCGACCGACTTGATCGGGAGCGCCATCGCCGCGAGTCCGTACCCGGCCGCCACGCTGCCGACGGCGGGCTCAATGGCCTCGAACCCTTCATGGAATGGCACGCCGGCCGAACAGAGCAGGCGCACGCCGAGCCCGGGCCCGGGGAACGGGTGCCGCCAGATGAGGTCGTGCGGAATCCCCATCTTCTCGCCGAGTTCCCGTACTTCAACCTTGTACAGCTCAGCCAGCGGCTCGACCACGCGTCCCTGCCGGAGCATCTCCTCGATGATCGGGACGCGATTGTGGTGCGTCTTGATGGTGTCGGCGCGCTTCGTGCCGCCGGTCTCGATGGTGTCGGGGTAGATCGTTCCCTGGCCCAGCAGGTGCGACGCGATGCCAAGCGCGCGTGCTTCGCGCTCGAAGACTTCGATGAAGGTGTTGCCGATGATCTTCCGCTTCTGCTCCGGCTCGACGACGCCGGCCAACGCGCCCAGGAAGGCGTCGCTGGCATCCACGAAGTGGAGGTTGCGGTCGAGTCCGAACGCGCGGAACGCCTCGAGGACGTCGCGGCTTTCGTCCTTGCGCATCAGTCCATTGTCCACGTGCAGCAGGTGCAGCCGCTCGGGGCCAAGGGCCTCACCGAGCAGCCGCGCGGCGACCGTGGAATCCACTCCGCCCGATGCGAGCAGGAAGACCGACCGGTCGCCCACCTGATGGCGCACGCGCTCCATCTGCTCCGCGATGTACTGTTCCATCGTCCAGGAGGGCGAGCAACCGCAGATGCCGAGCACGAAGTTGCCGATCATCTCGTCGCCGTGGACGGTGTCGTCGACTTCGGGGTGGAACTGGAAGCCGTACCGGCGGAGCGATTCGGAGGCGATAGCCGCGTACCGATGCGGCGTGCCGGCAGCGCCGAGCGTGGTGTAACCGACCTCCTCGAAACCGGGACCCACACTCGTCACGGAGTCGAAGTGGCTCATCCAGACGCGCTCCACCGGCGCGAGCCCGCCAAAGATCGGGGTCTCACCGACGATATGCAGGTCGGCGGGTCCCCATTCTTGCGCGCCGTGCACCACCGTGCCGCCGTACTGCTTGGCGATCTCCTGGTGGCCAAAACAGAAGCCGAGGATGGGCACGTCGAGGTCGTAGATCGCCCGATTGTACCCGGAATCCTCGCCAAAAGCTGAGAGGCTCGGACTGCCGGAGAGAATGATCCCCTTGTAACGCGCGAACAGCGCGGTCGCATCATCCGGCTGCCGGATTTCCGCCAGCACGTGCAGCCGGCGGACCTTCGTTGCAATCAGGTGCGCGTACTGTCCGCCGAAATCGATGACGGCGATGGCGTCGTGGGACATGGGCTACCGGGGCGAGGAACGGTTCGCGGTGGTATTTGTCACGCGACAAGTTGCCAACCGGGCACAGCACGGGCAACTGCACGCGCGCCGCTAGAAGGCGGCGACTTCCTTCACCGCACCGCTGGCGATGACCGCGCAGGAGCGCACGTCCGCCACACCACCCTCGGCGGACTATCTCGGCAGGTGGAGCGCGACCTCGGCCAGCGGCGAAGCCGACGCCGTGTCGAACACCGCCAGGCTCACTCCTCCCGCCCGGAAGGCCGCCAGGTCGAGCCCGAGGAGACGCACCCATCCGCCGGCCGCGGGCATCCCGGGCCCGAGCACGCGCCGAATCACGCGAGTGCCGGTCGCATCCTTCCGGCGCAGCACGATTGCCTGCACGCCGGTCGCCATCTTCGTGGGCACGCGCACGGTGTAGCTCAGCTCGCTCGACGTCGGATCAAACATGAAGCGTCCCTCGATGCCGCCCGCGGCCGCGGTGAACGTCACCGCCAGCGGCGCCCGGCCATTAACGAGCGCGGGCGTCACCGGAGGGGGACGACGCCGCGGTCCCGACTGTTCGAAGGCAAAGGCGAACGCCACCAGCCGCGCGTCGCTGAAGGGGCGTCCCAGCAGCTCGAGCCCGGTTGGCAGGCCGTCGCTGGTGAAGCCGGCCGGCATCGTGATGGCCGGGAACCCCGTCTGCGCCGACAGGGCGCAGGTGCCGCCCAGTTGCGGGTCTCCCGCCAGCACCGGCTTCCGGGTGCTCGTCGGATAGGCGAGCGCGTCGAGCTTGAGGCTGTCGAGCAACGCGAGTATCCGCCCGCGCACCAGCTGCTGCTTGGCCAGGACCTTGCGATGCGACTCGGAGTCGCGCGCGCTCGCGGTGTCCGCGGCGAGGTGCCGCGCCTCGAGCGCCTTGTCGTACAGTCCCAGGTCGATGATCTGGCGGAGCGACTTCACGGGTGCGCCACCGGGGCGCGCGAAGTAATCCATCAGGTCGAACTTCGTCTCGAGGATGATCGCGCTGCTTCCCGCAATCAGGTCATCGAAGTCCGGCATGGTCACGTCGACCACCTCGGCACCCAACGACCGCAGCGTACGCGCCGTCGCGCGAATCGTGTCGATCACGTCGGCGTCGGCGTTGCGGAAGTACGGAGTGAACAGGCCGATGCGGGCGCCGCGCAACGCGTCGGCGCGCAGCGCATCCACGAAGTGGGGGGGCACCCGCTCGCGCAGATGCGTCGCGACGTCATTCGGATCCTCGCCCACCGTGGCGTCGAGGCCGATGGCGAGATCGGTCACGGTGCGCGCCAGCGGACCGGGGACGTCCTGCGTCAGCGCCAGCGGAACAATGCCATCGCGACTGAACAGCCCCATCGTGGGCCGCAGCCCGAAGAGCGAACCGAAGGCGGAGGGTATGCGGATGGAGCCGCAGGTGTCACTCCCCCACCCCAGCGCACCGAAACTCGCGGCCACGGCCGCCCCGGTGCCGCCGCTCGAGCCGCCCGGGCATCGCGAGATGTCGTAGGGGTTGCGCGTCTGGCCGCCGAAGGAACTGATGCTCGTGACGCCGGCCGCGAGCTCATGCATGTTCGCCTTGCCGAGGATCACCGCGCCCGCGTCGCGCAGCTTCCGCACCACGAAGGCGTCCTGCGCCGGATGGTGGTTGGCCAGCGCGAGCGACCCGGCGCTGGTCGCGAGGTCGCGGGTGTCGTAGTTGTCCTTGAGGATCACCGGCACGCCGTGCAGCGGGCCGCGCACGCGCCCAGCCTGGCGTTCCGCATCCAGTGCGGCGGCATCGGCCCGGGCGCGCGGATTCAGCCGAATCATGGTGTTGAGACTCGGACCCGCGTGATCGTACGCCGCGATGCGCGCCAGATACGCGTCCACCAGCTGCACCGCAGTGACGCGTCCGTCGGCCATGGCGCGATCGAGGTCGGTGACCGACGCCTCGGTGACTTCAAACGTCGAGGCGGTGCGGACGGCGCGGCGCGGCGCGACACCCGGCGCGCGAACCGGCGACGGTGACTGCGCACTGCCCGCGTGAACGAATACGGCCAACAGGGACAAGGCGACGAGCGATCGCGGCATACGAGTATCCTCCAGCGCACCAGTATCCGCCGCGCCGCGCCGCCGCGCAAATCCCTACGAACGCGCCGCGGGGATGTCCACGAGACGGAAGGTGTGCCCCGTCGCCTGCAGGAACCGCTCGGCCCCCTCGTGCGGAATCGAGACCGTGGCCGTGTTCACGAGTGGGTGGCAGTGGAATGCCGACGCGCCCCAGATGTCGCGGTCGATGAACACCTCGACCGCGTGGGCCGCATCGTTCACGAGCGCGAGGAGCGAGACGCTGCCCGGCGCGATGCCCAGGCAGCGCTGCAGCCGGTCGGGAGACCCGAAGCTGGGCCGCTCGAATCCCGTCGCCGCCGCGAGCGCGCGCAGGTCCACGGGCTTGCTGGCGCCAACCACGACCAGCGCCTGGCGCGTTCCCTTCTTGTCGCGCAGGAAGAGGTTCTTGGTCGGCGCGCCCGGCAGCGGCGGCACCAGCCGCTCGACTTCCTCGATGGTGAAGACGGGCGGATGATCCACCCGTTCGTAGGCAACGCCATTCGCGGCAAGAAAGGCGAACAGATCAGCCATTGGCCGCGCCAGGTCCCGGCGGGCGCTTCGGTGCCCGGCCCAGGGAAACGATGGTGGGCTTTGGCCGCGCGCGACGCCGGCGGCGCCAGATGAGAAACGCCACGGCACCGGCGGCGAGGAACGCCACCGCCACATCCTGCCAGCCGAGGCCACCCATCAACCGTACCCCAGCAATCGCCCGCCCTGGTAGACGGCGAAGGAGGCCAGCCAGGCCATGGTGTTCATCATCAGCAGCATGAAGATGGGCCAGCGCCACGAGTTGGTTTCGCGCCGCACCACGGCCAGCGTCGACATGCACTGACAGGCGAGCACGTAGAACACCATCAGGCTGAGGCCGGTCAGCGGCGTGTAGGCGCGCAGGCCGGTGCGCGAGTCGACGGCCTCGCGCAGGCTCTTGCGCAGGGGCTGCACCGCACGCTCGCCGCTCTCGAGATTGAAGACCGTCGCCATCGTCGACACCATCACTTCACGGGCCGCCAGCGACGTGATCAGCCCGATGCCGATGCGCCAATCGAAGCCGAGCGGCGCGATGGCCGGCTCGATGAGCTTGCCGGCCCGCCCCGCGAACGAGTGTTCCAGCGTGGCCGACGCGATGTGCCGGTCGAGCATCGTGACGCGTGCCGTGTCCGCCACCGCCACGGCCGCCACGCGCTCGCGCTCGAATGCGCGCGCCGCTTCGCTCCCGCGCGGATAACTCGCCAGGAACCACAGCACCACGGTGATGGCGAGGATCACGGTTCCCGCATTGCGCGTGAAGAGGATGCTGCGCTCCCGCACGGTCACGAAGACCGACCGCCACGCGGGCAGGCGGTACGGCGGGAGCTCCATCACGTAGAGCGGCATGCCGCCGGACAGGACGGTGCGCTTCAGCGCCCACGCCACGAGGATCGCCGCCATGATGCCGATGAAGTACATGGAGAAGAGCGTGATCCCCGGAAGGGTCACGAACCCCACCCATCGGTTCGGCACGAACGCGCCGATCAGGAGGGCGTAGACGGGAAGCCGGGCGCTGCACGACATGAACGGCGCGATCATGATCGTCGCGAACCGGTCGCGGCGATTGTCGATGCTCCGCGTCGCCATGATCCCCGGAATCGCGCAGGCGAAGGACGACAGGAGCGGAATGAAGGAGCGCCCCGACAGGCCGACGCGCGACATCACGCGGTCCATGATGAAGGCGGCGCGGGCCATGTACCCGCTGTCCTCGAGAATCGAGAGGAAGAGGAACAGGATCGCGATCTGCGGCACGAAGGTCAGCGTAGTGCCCACGCCGGCAATGACGCCGTTCACCAGCAGCGAACGCAGCGGCCCTTCCGCCATCACCGATCCCACGGCGTTCCCGACGCCCGTCATCCCCCAGTCGATCAGGTTCATCAGGGGCTGCGCCCAGGCGAAGACCGACTGGAAGACGGCGCCCATCAGCACCACGAAGATGATCGGGCCGAAGATGCGATGCGTGAGCACGCGGTCGATGGCTTCGCGCCGGGCATCCTTGCGCGTGCCGGCCGGCACGTTCACCGCCTCCGCGACAAGCGCCGTGATGGCCTGATAACGGCCCGCGACGTCGCCGGCACGCCAGGTGGGCTGGAATTCGTCGAGGCGCCGCGCGAGGAGATGCGCGTCCGCGAGGGTCTCCGGCGGAACGTGCCGCTCGAGCGCGTCGTCATCCCCGTTGTCGAGAAGCATCGCAATGGCGAGATCGCGCTGCGCCCGCTCGGGCACGCTTTCGCGGCGCGGCAGCCGCTGCTCCAGCCGTTCGATGACGCGCTCCAGGTGCGCCGGCCACTCGCGGAAGTGCCGCAGCGAGGGTTCGACATCGCGTGTCATCAGTTCGCGCAGCCGGTCGAGTCCCTCGTCCTTGGCGGCGGAGATCCCGATCACCGGCACGCCGAGCTGCCGTTCGAGCGCGTCCGTCTCGATGCGCAGTCCCTGCGCGCGCGCCGCGTCCATCATGTTCAGCGCCAGGATGAGCGGGCGGCCGAGTTCGATCACCTGCAACGCGAGATACAGGTGGCGATCCAGGTTGGTGGCGTCGACGACGAAGACGATCAGATCGGGAGGCGGCGTGTCGGGCTGAAGCCCGAGCAGGACGTCACGCACCACCATCTCATCCGGCGACGCCGGCTGCAGGCTGTAGCTCCCCGGAAGGTCGATGATCTCCGCGCGCTGACCGTGCGGCAGGTCGCAGAACCCGGTCTTCTTCTCGACCGTCACGCCCGGATAGTTGGCGACCTTTTGTCGCAGCCCCGTCAGCGCGTTGAAGAGCGTGGACTTCCCGGCGTTCGGGTTGCCCAGAATGGCAATGCGGCGCGGGCGCGCCTCAGAGGTCCGCGACATCTATCCCGCGCGCCTCAGTCCGCCGTAGCGACAAATGCACCCCCCGCACCGCAATCTCCATCGGATCGCCCAAGGGCGCCCGCCGGATCATCTCGACCTCCGTGCCAGGCGTCAGGCCCAGCTCCATCAGGCGCCGCGCAATCGGCGGCGGGCAGTCCACGCTGGCGATGACGCCGCGCTCCCCGATGGCGAGCCGATCGAGGGAACGCGTGGTGGCGTGCTGGCGCGGCAGGTGGGAACGCGGATTCATGCGCGCTGCAACGCTCGGCCGATGGGCGTGATCAGCGAGTCACGCAGGCAGGTGGCGCCGCACAGGTCGCAGGCGCCCGGCTCATGCTCCTTGCAGGAGCGCGGGCTGGTGCGGTACGCATCGCGAAAGAGCGCCGCGGCCGGATGCTTGGAGCGCATGAAGGTGGTCAACCGCAGCAACTCCACGGAGACTTCCGGACTCACGAGGTGCTCGATCATGCAGGCGTCCTCGGTGGCCACATCCTCGGGGACGCCGAGGATCTCCGTCAGGAACATCGAGAGCACGCGCCGGCTCGACTCGGTGCGCGACGCGAAGCCGGACCCCTCGTTGGTGAGCTCGACGCAGCCATAGCGCTCGTGGCGAACGAAGCCTCGCTTCTCGAGCGAACGCAGCATCGAGGTGACGCCGCTCTTCGAGACGCCCAGATGCTCCGCGATGTCGCCGACGCGCGCGTGCCCCTTCTCGGCCTTGAGCAGCGCGACCGTCTGGAGATAGTGCGCCATCGAGTGCGACACTTCCTTTTCGCTGTATCGCTTCCAGATTTCCATGAGCTGCGCGTCCTTGATGCGGTGGACTCAAGACTGTTAAGGTAGCTTAACAGGACGCTTCGACTGACGCAATCGGACATCCCGCGCGATCTTCCTCGCCATGAAGATCTTCGTCGTGGACGACGACCCCTTCGCGCAACGCCTTCTGGTTCGACAGCTCGAAACCATCGGCCATTCCGATGTCGTGGTGTTCTCCGCTGCCAAGGAGCCCTTGGCAATACTCGGCTCCGACGTTGGCGCAGCCGAGGTCATCGTACTCGACCTGGCCATGCCGGACATGGATGGCATGGAGTTTATCCAGCAGCTGGCGCGCCTGAAGTTTTCGGGCACGCTGATTTTCGTCAGTGGCATGGACGAGCGCATCCTGCAGCTCGCGCCGATGCTCGCCACCGGCCTGCATCTCAAGGTCGCCGGCGCGTTGAAGAAGCCCGGTTCACCCGAACAGTTGCGCGCGTTGCTCAGCCCGGTCGCGCCGCAGTAGTTCGAGCTCTCCCCGATTACAATTCGCCCATCGAGGCTTCACGTCGAAACCTCCTTGCGGACTGAGGCACAATGCAGAATCGTCGAATCCTCTGGGTGGTCGCCGTCGTCATCACCCTGGTCTCGGCCGTCTACCAGCGCATGACGGGTCCCACTTATCCCGCGCGCGGCACGGTTCAGTTGGGCGGCACAGCACTCAAGCTGAAACTCACCCGCACGCACGGTGGGCCCGGCGATCAGCCCGTCGTCATCGCGGCCGCAGACACGGCCATCGCCGGTGAGATCGCGTGGCGCCGGTACCCCACGCAGGAAGCCTGGCAACGGACTCCCCTGGCACGCGAGGGCGGCGAACTCCGGGCGGCCCTCCCCCACCAGCCGGTGGCCGGCAAGCTGGAGTATCAGGTGCACCTGACGCGCGGCAGCGAGTCGGCGGTCTTTCCCGAGCGTCCGGCCATCACGCGCTTCCGGGATGCCGTTCCTGCCTACGTCCTGATTCCGCACGTGTCGGCGATGTTCTTCTTCATGCTCTTCGCCACGGCGGCAGCGCTCGGCGCCCTCGTCCGCGCGCCGCAGGCCCGACGCGACGCGTACATCGGCATGGCGCTTCTGGCGGTCGGCGGCTTCGTGCTTGGCCCGCTGATGCAGAAGATCGCCTTTGGCGCGTGGTGGACGGGGATTCCCTTCGGCTGGGACCTCACGGACAACAAGACCCTGTTCGCCGCCATCGCCTGGGCATTCGTGTGGTGGCGCATGCGCGGGCAGCGCGACGCGCGCGCGGCAATCATCGTGGCGGCAGTGGTCACGCTCGGTGTCTTTGCGATTCCGCACAGCACGTGGGGCTCGGAGGTGGACTGGAGCGCGACGGCGGCCCCTGCGCTTCAGTAGCCGCGAGGCGATCGGCTCGAGCGACGAGCTAGAGGTTGAGACGGGGCAGCTGTGACGCCGCGCACAGCGAGCCGGTCGACCGCCGGGAGATTGGGAACTGGGGGCCCTGCCCCGTGTAGGACAACCTATCGGCGACAAGGACCCCCACTGAGCGCCACCCCAGCCCGTTCCATACCCATGTTCCACGACGCGCGTCGCCGCTTTTTGGAACTGGCCGCCGAGCCGCGTCGTCGCGATCTGGTGCGCGCGACGCTTTTGTTTGTCGCGTACGCGGCCGCCGGTTGGCTTTCATTGAACGCCGCCACCGAGCACCGGGCCGTCTCGTCGCTCTGGCCACCGGCAGGCATCGCAATCTTCGCCTTGTACCGATACGGACCGCGCCTGTGGCCCGGCGTGGCGGCGGCAGCGCTCGTGCTGAACGCATCCAACGGCATATCGCTCGGCGGCGCCGCAGTCATCGCGGCCGGCGACGTGCTCGAAGCGATCGCCGGGGCGTGGCTGCTGCGACGCGCGTGGGGGGCCCGCGAGGTCCCGGAGAGCGTGGGCGACATCGCCGCCTTCGCCGCCTATGCCGGCGCGATCAGCACGATGATCGGTGCGACGGTCGGCGTGGCCACGCTCGTGCTCACGTCTGCCACCACCTGGCAGACCAGCCTGAACCTCTGGCTCGTCTGGTGGACGGGCGACGCGGTTGGCGTGGTGGTGGTTGCGCCGCTGCTCTTCGCCTGGGCGTCGCGCCCTCCGGATCCGCAGCCGCAGCGTCGCACCCGCATCGAGGCGGCGATGCTGCTCGCGCTCCTCGCCGTGGGCTGCGACGTCGTCTTCGCGCGCTGGGGCGTACTGGCCTTCGCGGTCTTCCCGCTCGCCGGATGGATCGCCCTGCGGTACGGCCTGCGAGGCGCTTCGCTGGCGACCGTGCTCGTGGCCCTTGTCGCCGGCGCCCGCACGCTGGCTGGGTACGGGCCGTTCACCATTTTCAGCCCAACGACCAACCTCTTCGCCCTGCAGCTCTTCCTCGTCCTGCTTGGCGTGATGAACCTCCTCTTTGCCGCGCTCCAGGCGGAGGCCAACGCCAGCCAGGGCCGCCTGGCGCGCCTGTCGCATCTCCTGCTTACCGCGCACGAGGATGAGCGTCGCCGGGTGGCGCGCGAGGTGCACGACGAACTGGGCCAGGCGCTGACCGCCGCGAAGATCGGGCTCGGCGCCGCGCTTCAGCGCACCCAGCTCCGCGGCTCCCTGGACTCGGAGCGCCACGTGCGCGGGGCGGTCGCCACGCTGGACCGGGCGATTGAGGCCGTGCAGCGCATCGTGCTCCAACTGCGACCGGGTGTCCTCGACAACCTCGGTCCGCTCGCCGCCATCGAGTACGCGGCGCAGCAGTTCACGGCGCAGACCCACGTGCCGGTGACGCTGGCACTCCCGCCCGAGCCCCTGCCGATCAACACCGAAGGCTCGACAGTCCTGTACCGCGTGACGCAGGAAGCGCTCACCAACATCATGCGTCACGCCGCCGCCACGATGGTGCTCATCCATCTGCGCCGCGACGAGGACGTGCTGACCCTGCGCATCGTCGACAACGGGCGCGGCATCGATGAGGAGCAGGTGCGAAATCCCCGCTCGATGGGGATCCTCGGCATGCGCGAACGTGCCGCTGCCTGCGACGGCAGCCTCGAGGTGCGCCGCGCCCCGCCGAACGGCACCGCCGTCACGCTCACCCTTCCCGCGGATGACCCGCTCCGGAGAACCGCATGATCCGCCTGCTCATCGCCGACGACCACGCGGTCGTCCGTGCCGGATTCCGTGAGTTGCTGAGCCAGCGTGCTGGCATGACGGTCGTTGGCGAGGCCCAGGACGGCGAGGGCGCCATCAACCTGGCGACGCAAACGCCGGCCGATGTGCTGCTGCTCGACGTCTCCATGCCGGGGCCGCCGTTTCTCGACGTGCTCCGGCGCGTGCATGCGGCGGCACCGGACCTGAAGATTCTCGTCCTGACGATGCATCCCGAAGACCAGTTCGCCGCCCGTGCCCTGCGCGCCGGCGCGTCCGGGTACATGACCAAGGACCGCACACCGGACGAGCTTCTCGAGGCGGTCACGCGGCTGGCGAGCGGCGGGCGCTACATCAGTCGCGAGCTGGCCGAGCGGCTGGCGCTGGCCCTCGGCCCCGACCTGGTGGCACCGCCGCACCACCAGCTTTCCGACCGCGAGCTCGAAGTGCTGATGCTGCTCGGCTCGGGACTGACGGTGACGCAGGCGGCGACCGCCCTGCAGCTGAGTGTGAAGACGGTCAGTACCTTCCGGTCGCGGCTCCTCGTGAAGATGGGTTTCGCCTCCAACGCCGACATCGTGCAATACGTCGCGCGACACGGGCTGCTGACACCCGGCGGCACGTAGGACGACGTCTCACGGCGGACTCGGAGCGCGGCTGATGGAGTGGAAGTGGCCGCCCCCCCACCTTGCCTCGAGCAGTGCGAATCCACGCGGCGCGCCGTTGCGCCGGCTCCCCCAATCGCCCGCCGAGGTCTCCATGACACTGTCCCAACTCAGAACGATGGCTGTTGCCACGTGCGCCGTGGCGCTCTCTGTCGCCCACGTCGCGGGCGCCCAACGCCCGCCGGTGCGACAGCAGCCGACGGCTCCGGCCTCCAGTTCAGGCCCGATCCGTTTCGGCCTCTCCGGCGGACTGTCATTGCCCGCGGGTGACCTCGGGGACGCGGCCGACGCTGGCGCCGCCATCGGGATTCGCGCCGAAGGACGGCTCCGTGCGCCGCGGTGGTCGCTGCGCGGCGACCTCGCGCTCGATCATTTCGACGGGCGCGGCGGCGTAGACGCGTACTCGTACTCGTCGCTCGCCGGCAACCTCGTGCATCGCGAGGGCAACGGACGCTTCTACGAATTCGGCGGTTTGGGCGTGTACCACGCCCGCACCTCCTTCATTGACTCGTTCAATCGCAGCGACACCAATCTCGGCGTGCAGTTCGGCGTGGGCGCGGAATTCACGACGCGCGCGCCACGATGGTTCGCCGAGGCGGGCTTCACCAGCGCGTTCACCTCGGGCCGCAGCAGCCTGTGGTTCCCGGTACGCGTCGGCTTCTGGCTGTAATCCGTGGCGCCTGCGCCCACGGCCGTGCATTGCGCTCCACCGCCTTCCGGCATCCCAGCCGGAATGGCGCCCCCCGGACCGATGATTACTCGAGGAGGTAGACCCATGCTGCAACGCTTGACGCGTGCCCTGCTGCTCACGGCGGTTCTCGCCTTCGCCGCCTGCTCCGGCGACTCCGTTACCGGGGCCCGCCTGCGCCCCGGCCAGGGGATGCTTGCCGTGCGGTTGACGGACGCCCCGCTGCCGATCGATTCCGTGAAGGAAGTGAACATCTTCGTCGAGCGTATTGACGCCCGCCGCAAGGTGACGGATTCCGCGGAGATCAACGACGACATCGAGCAAGAGGACGGCGACCACGATTCGACGTCGGCCGACTCGGTGCGGCACGACGGTGACCACGATGAAGATTCGGACTCAACGAAGTGGGTGACCATTGCCACCCCCAACCAGGTGTTCAACCTGCTCACGCTGCGGAACGGCGTCACGGCGTTCCTGGGCGCCACGCCGGTGGACACCGGGCTCTATCGTGCGGTGCGCCTGGTGATCGATCCGGCGCGGTCGAACATTGTGCTGAAGGACGGCACGGTGCTCTCGGCCACGTCGAGCCCGGGCATCGAGTTCGAGCACAAGGGTCACCACGGGCTCTTCGTGGAACTCGAGGACATGGTTGAGGTGTCAGAAGGTGGCACGACGACGCTCACCCTCGACCTCAAGCTCGACCAGAGCATCATCCTGCGCGGCATGTCGCTGCGCGACGGATTCTTCTTCCGGGCGGCGGTTGCCGGCTGGACCCACAAGCGCGATCACTAGGAGTTTACCATGCGAGCACTGACCCTTACCGCGGCGACTGCCCTCCTGCTGGCAGCCTGCGGCCAATCGCGCCCCGACACGATGAAGAGCCTGGCCGAGGAGCAGTCGATCTCGGCGCAGAAGGACTCCGTCCTGCTGGAAGTGTCGCGCAACGCGACCTTCATCAGCGACCTCAGCCAGCAGCTGGGCACGGTGCGCAACCTCAAGGCGAGCCAGACCAGCGGCACCAAGGGCGACCTGGAGAACAATCTCACGCCGTCGCAGCGCCGGGAGATGATCCTTGCGCAGGTGCGCGAGGTGACGGAACGCCTGAATGCCAGCGAACGGCGCCTTGATGAGAGCCGCCGGCGGGTGACCGAACTCACGGGCACCGACGCCAGCAAGTCGCGCCGGCTGGCCGCCTTCGACTCCGTCGTGACGTCCTTCCGCTCGATCATCGCCTCGCAGCGCGACCAGATTGCCGCGATGACGGCGCAGATCGAGGCGCTGAGCCAGGAGAACACGCAGCTCAAGACGGAGAACGTCCGCCTGGCGAGCAACACGGCCACGCTGACGGTCGAGCGCGATTCCGTGATTGCGGAGCAGAACACGGTCTACTACGTCGCCGGCACCGCCGATGAACTGGCGGCCCAGCACGTGATCGAGAAGGTGGGCGGCTTCCTGGGCATCGGGCGCACCGTGGTCCCGGCCCGCGTGCTCGATCCGACGGCGTTCACTCCGATCGACATGCGCAACGTGCGTGACATCACCCTGCCCAACCAGGACCGCAAGTATCGCGTGATCACGCGGCAGAACCTGACCGCGCTCGCCACGCCGCCCGACTCGAAGGGACGCTTGCTGCACACGGTGAGCATTCGCGAGCCGCAGTCGTTCTGGGCGGGCTCGAAGTTCCTGATTCTGGTGGCGCAGTAGACCGCGCCGCGCGCCGGCATGGCGGGAGGTCGGCTGGAGGGGTCGACTGATTGCACCATCCTGCCATGCCGGTGCGCCCGGATTGCACGAGATGCGGGGACGTCGCCTGTGAACGGGCGGCGTCCCCGCGTCGTCTTATCTGCTAGATTAAGGTCTTCCTGTTCGCGCCTGGCACATCCCGGCGTCGCCGACTGACATACGGAGAAGCTGTGAAGACCGACACCTCGACCATCATCTGGACCCAGATCGACGAGGCGCCTGCTCTGGCGACTCTCTCGCTCCTGCCCATCGTGCAGGCCTTCACCAAGGGCACCGGCGTCTCGGTGGAGACGCGGGACATTTCGCTCGCCGGACGCATCCTCGCGCTCTTTCCGGAGCGCCTGACGGAGGCGCAGCGCATTCCCGACCAGCTCGCGCAACTCGGCGAACTCACGCAGCGCCCCGAAGCCAACATCATCAAGCTGCCCAATGTCTCCGCCTCGGTCCCGCAGCTGAAGGAGGCCATCAAGGAGCTTCAGGCGCAGGGGTACGCGATCCCCGACTACCCGGAATCGCCGAAGACTGACGCGGAGAAGGAAGTGCAGGCCCGGTATGCGAAGGCGCTCGGAAGCGCGGTCAATCCGGTGCTGCGCGAAGGCAACTCCGACCGGCGCTCTCCGCTCTCGGTGAAGGCGTTCTCCAGGAAGCACCCGCACAAGCTGAGCGCCTGGGCGCCGGATTCGAAGGCGCATGTCGCGCACATGGCGGACGGCGACTTCTATGGCAGCGAGACGTCCACGACGATGGCCCAGGCGGCCAATGTGCGCTACGAGTTCGTCGCGGCCGACGGCGCGGTCACCCTGCTCAAGAAGACCACGCCGTTGCAGGCGGGCGAGATCGTCGACACGTCGGTGATGCACGTACAGGCGCTGCGCCGGTTCTTCGACGAGCAGATCGAGGACGCCAGGAGCAAGGGGCTGCTGCTGTCGCTCCACCTCAAGGCGACGATGATGAAGGTCTCGGACCCGGTGATCTTCGGCCATGCGGTCACCGCGTTCTATAAGGACGTTTTCGACAAGCACGCCGCCACCTTCGCGCAACTGGGGGTCAACCCGAGCTTCGGCCTGGGTGACATCTACGCCAAGATCCAGGCGCTGCCGGCCGACCAGCGCGCGGCCATCGAGTCGGACATCGCGGCCGTCTACCGCAAGCGTCCGGCGCTCGCGATGGTCGATTCCGACCGCGGCATCACCAACCTGCACGTGCCGAGCGACATCATCGTGGACGCGTCGATGCCGGTGGTGGTGCGCGATGCCGGCAAGATGTGGGGGCCCGACGGCAAGCTTCACGACACCAAGGCGCTGATCCCGGACCGCTGCTACGCGACCATCTACAAGACCATCATCGAGGACTGCCAGGCGCACGGCGCGTTCGATCCGGCGACGATGGGGAGCGTCCCGAATGTTGGCCTGATGGCGAAGAAGGCCGAGGAGTACGGCTCGCACGACAAGACCTTCATTGCCCCGGCGAACGGCACCATCCGCGTCGTGAACGAGGCGACGGGTGAGACGGTGCTGGCCCAGGCAGTGCAAACGGGCGACATCTTCCGCTCCTGCCAGACCAAGGACATCGCCATTCGCGACTGGGTGAAGCTGGCCGTGAAGCGGGCCCGCGCGACGGGCGCGCCGGCGATCTTCTGGCTCGACGCGCAGCGCGGGCACGACGCGCAGGTGATCGGGAAGGTCGAGTCGTACCTCAAGGAGCACGACACGACGGGGCTGGAGATCCGCATCCTGTCCCCCGTGGACGCGATGAAGTACTCGCTGGAGCGCATTCGCAAGGGCCTCGACACGATCTCCGTCACCGGCAACGCGCTCCGCGACTACCTCACGGACCTGTTCCCTATTCTCGAGATCGGCACGTCGGCCAAGATGCTGTCGGTCGTCCCGCTGCTGGCGGGGGGCGGGCTCTTCGAGACGGGCGCCGGCGGCTCGGCGCCCAAGCACGTGCAGCAATTCCAGAAGGAAGGCTACCTGCGCTGGGATTCGCTGGGCGAGTTCTCGGCACTGGGCGCCTCGCTCGAGCACATTGGCGCAACGTTCGGCAACGCGCGCGCCGCGCTGCTCGCCGAGACGCTCGACACGGCGATCGGCAAGTTCCTCGACAACAACAAGTCGCCGGCGCGGAAGGTCGGCGAGATCGACAATCGCGGCAGCCACTTCTACCTCGCGCTGTACTGGGCCCAGGCGCTGGCGGCGCAGACCAAGGACGCGGAGCTGCAGCAGCGGTTTGCGGTGGTTGCCAAGCAACTCGCCGAAAACGAGGCGAAGATCAACCAGGAGTTGATTGCCGCGCAGGGCAAGCCCGTGGATATGGGCGGGTACTACCACCCCGACCTGGTCGCGACGACGAAGGCGATGCGGCCCAGTGCCACGCTGAACGCCATCATCGACGCGCTGCGCTAGTTCGCCACATTAGGAAAACGACGCGGGGCGCCTTGGCGCCCCGCTCGTCATTTCCGCCCGCTGCATCAGTGCCCAGAGTGGGGATCGAACCCACATGAGGTTGCCCTCGCGGGATTTTGAGTCCCGTGCGTCTGCCAGTTCCGCCATCCGGGCCGTTCGCCGCGCGACGCCCATTGGCGCCGCGAACGCAAGATACTCGTGCCGCACCGTCGCTTCCAGTTGCGCCCCTCGCCGATGGCCCCGACCGATTATTCTTGGCGCATGCCCCGCTCGCACCTGCTCCTCATCAATCTCGGCACACCGACAGCGCCGGACCCAAGCGCCGTGCGCGAGTTCCTGCTCGAGTTTCTCAGCGATCCGGAGGTCGTGGACCTCCCATCCTGGCTCTGGAAGCCGTTCCTGAAGCGCGTGGTGCTGCGCCGCCGCCCGGCGCGTGTCGCGGAACTCTATCGCTCGATCTGGGCCGAGGGCGGCTCGCCCTTGCGGGTCGAAACGGAGCGGATGGTCGCCGGACTGCGCGCGCTGGCCAACGGCCGCTTCACGGTCAGCGCCGCCTATCGCTACGGGGCGCCGTCCATCGACAGCGAGATGGCCCGGCTGGCCACGGAGACCGATGGGCCGATCATCGCCGTGCCGCTCTTTCCGCAGCGGACGGGCTCCACGACGGGGACGGCCATCCGGCGCGTGTATGAAGCCGCGGCCCACAGCGGCATCGCGGATCGCGCGCGCCCACTTTGCATCGCGCCCGACGAGGCGGGGTACATTGCGGCGCTCGTCGCACGGTTCCGTGCGGCGCTCACGGGCCTCGACGAGGCGCCGGAGCATCTGGTGATCTCGTTCCACGGCATCCCCGTGCGGTACGATCGCCGCGAGCGGCGCCAGTACACGCGCGACTGCGAGGCCACCACGCGGGCCTTCCTGGCGGCCGCGGGATGGCCCACGGAACGCGCGACGCTCACGTTCCAGTCGAAATTCGGCTTCGAGTCGTGGCTCACGCCGGCCACGGCCGATACCCTGGCGGCACTTCCGGCCCGCGGCATTCGTCGCGTCGCCGTGATCACTCCCGGTTTCCTGACCGAGGGCCTCGAGACGCTCGAGGAGATCGGCATTCAGGGCAAGGAATCGTTCTTCCATGCCGGTGGCACCGCGTTCGTTCGCATCGGCGCGCTGGAGGCGCATCCCGCCATGCTGGAGTCGCTGGCGGCGCTCGCGCTGACTCCACCGCGCCGCCACGGGTGCGCGCTCGCCGACTGTAGTCGCGGAGCGCAATGCTGCCAGTGGCGCGGCCATGACAATTCCGTGACACAGGCACCGTAACGCTTCCTAGACTTCGGGTGGCGGTTCAACGGCCCCCAGCATGGAGCGCAGGTGCATAGAGTCGGTGTCGTTGGCATCACGTGGCGCAGCCAACGCAGCAGCCTGATCAACGAGATGACGATCGCCCGCGAGGAGCGGGCGGCGCGGCTTCCGCAACTGGCCGCGGAAATCGGCGCACGTGAGCTGGTCTACCTCGCCACGTGCAATCGCGTGGAGGTGACCTTCGCCAGTGAGGGCGACGTACCCCTCGGCGTGCTCCGCCGGCGCGTCTTCGCCGCGCTGACCGGCCGAACGCCCGCCTCCGGCGAAGCCGAACACGCGCTCCGCGCCTGGCAAGGTGAAGGCGCGCTCGAGCATCTGCTGCTCCTCGCGGCCGGGCTGGACTCGGCGCGGATTGGCGAGAACGAAGTCGCCATCCAGCTGCGCGACGCCGCCGACACGTCGCGCAAGGCCGGCCTGCTCGGCGGTCACCTCGATCCGGTCTTCACCGAGGCGTTCCGTGTCGCCAAGCGCGTGCGCCCGCTCACGGAAGGGCGCGGGCAGGCGGTCTCGCTGGCCGACGTCGCCGCCCGCCTCGCCAGCGACCGGCTGCAGCGCGTCCCCGGCACCGTGGGCGTCGTGGGCGTGTCGCCGATGACGATCCAATGTGCGCATCAGCTGGCGCGGCAGGGTCATTCCGTGCTCGTCATCAACCGCACGCTCGCGAAAGCCGAGGCCCTGGCCGCCGAGTGTGGCGGCACCGCCTGCGCACTCGACCGCTTCCGCGCGGCACCTGAGGCCGTCGCCGTGCTGATTCTCGCCGCGGGGGGCACCGATCCGATCCTGGCGCGCCGCGACCTGGAGCGACTCGCGGCGCGTTCCGTCTCCGGGGAGGCCCCGCTGCTGATCGATCTCGGCGTGCCACCCAATGTGCTGCCGGAGGACGCCGCGGCCGTCGACGTGCAACGGCTCGGCATGGAAGCCGTCATCGAGTCGGCCACCGAGGATCGCGAACGTACGCGCCTCGAGTTCGCCGAAGCCCGCGCGGTCGTCGACAAGGCCCTCGAAGACGTGCGACGGGAGGCCGCCGAACGCCTGGTCGGCCCGATGATCGGTGAACTGCGCCGCCGCTATCGTCATACCGCGCTCGAAGGGGTGCAGCGCCTGTGCGACAAGGAACTCGCCGGCCTGGGCGACGCCGAGCGCGAAGCGGTCACGCGCTGGGCAGAAACGCTCTCGCGGCGGTTCGCGCATCTCCCGGCCGTCGGCCTGCGCGAGCTGGCATTCCGCGTGGGCCCTTCCGCCGTGGCTGCGTTCTTTGAAGCGACGGATCCCCAATTGGCGCGTGAGCTGCAGGCCGCCGCTGACCGCGATGGCATGGACTTCGACGCCGCGCCCGACACCGCGATGGAGACCGCATGAAGTTGCGCATTGGCACCCGGGGCTCGGCGCTCGCGCTCGCCCAAGCGAATGACGTGGCCGCCCGGCTTGCGGCGCGCGGACACGAGCCGAAGATCGAGGTCATCTCGACGACGGGCGACCGCGTCACGGACCGCGCGTTCACCGATGTGGGGGCGTTCGGCATCTTCGTGCGCGAGATCGAGCAGGCGCTGCTGGACCGGCGCGTCGATCTGGCCGTGCACTCGTACAAGGACCTGCCGTCCACCGGACCGGACGCGCTGGTGATTGCCGCCGTCCCCGAGCGCGAGGACGTCGCCGATGTCCTCCTCATTCGGGCCGACGCCTATGTGGCGGGTGGGCTGCTTCCACTGAAGGCGGGGGCCGTGGTGGGAACGTCCGCCGCACGGCGGCGCGCCCTCTTGCTGCACCACCGCCCGGACCTGCGCACCGAACTGCTGCGCGGCAATGTGCCGACCCGGATGCGCGCGCTGCTGGTCGGCACGTATGACGCCATCGTGCTCGCCTCCGCCGGGCTCACGCGGCTTCAGCGCGTCGGGGCCGACCTGCCGCGGCTCGAGAAGCACGGCGTCGTCAGCGTGCGCCTTGACCCCGCCTTCTTCGTTCCTGCCCCTTCGCAGGGCGCGATTGCGGTGCAGGTGCGCGCCGATGCGCCCTCGGTCGCATCGGCCGTGCAGGCGATCGACGATCGCCGCACCGCCCTGGCGCTGCGCGCTGAGCGCGGGGCGCTCGCCCGCGCCGAGGCGGGATGTTCGCTCCCCTTCGGGGCGTGGTGCGACGAACGCGCGGATGGCACCCTGGTGCTCATCGCGGCGCTCGCCGACGACGGTGGCGTCGTGCGCTACGTCCGCGCCATCGGCTCCGATCCCGACGCGCTCGCCGATGACGCGTGGGCACAGCTTTCCGCCGGGCGGACCGGCTGATGGCGCGCTCGCTGCGAGGTCGCCGCATCATCGTGACGCGCGCCCCGGACGACGCGCGGTACTGGGCGAAGGCGCTGGCCGGGCTGGGCGCGAGGCCGGTGATCTTCCCGTGCCTCTCGGTCGTTCCCATCGCCGACGAGGCGACGCGCGACGCGCTGCGCGCCGCGCTGGCGGAGGCCGACTGGCTGCTGCTCTTCTCGCGCCGCGGGGCGCAGATCACGGCCGACCTGGCCGGCGATGCCGTCAACACGCGTGTGCGCATCGCCGTCGTTGGTTCTGCCACGGCGGAAGCGGCCCGTGAACGCTTCGGACGCATCTCGCTGGTGCCGGCCATCACCACCGCGGTTGGCATGGCCGATGAAATCGCATCCATCGCGCGGGCGTCACTGCTGGCCACGCCGATGCATGCGGTGCTGGCGGGCGCGGCCACGGGCCAGGAAGACGCCGTGGGCGTGCTGACGGCCGCCGGCGTGCGCGTGACGAGCGTTCCGGTCTACCGCACGATCCCTGCTCCCTGCGAGGTCCCGCGCCACACGTTTCCTGAGAACGTGCGTACGGACATCCTCGTTGCCAGTCCCTCCGCCGTCACCGGGCTGCTGAATCGCGCCCATGTCCCCCCGAATGCGCGCGTGATCACCATTGGTCCCACCACCACCGCGGCCGCACGCGCCGCGGGTCTTCACGTCGCCGCCGAAGCGCGGCGCCCAGGCCTCGCCGGCCTGCTGGAGGTCTTGTGAGTTCGTCTCGCCTTGCATCCCCGGTCGGACGCCAGCGTCCGCGCCGCCTGCGTCAAAGCGCCGCATTGCGCGACCTCGTCGCCGAGACGCGGCTGCACGCCTCGCAGTTCATCATGCCGCACTTCGTGCTCCCTGCGGACGCGGCGGAGGAGGCCATTCCCTCGATGCCAGGCATCGGGCGCCAGGGGATCACGCCACTGCTGCGTACCGTCGAGTCGGACCTCAAGCTCGGCATTCGGTCGGTGCTGCTCTTCGGGGTGCCGGCCGCGGGGACGAAAGACGCGGTGGGTTCGCCGGCCTACGATCCCAACGGCACGGTGCCGCGCGCGGTCAGCGCCCTCAAGCGCGCGTTCGGCGGGGACCTGGTGGTCACCACCGACGTCTGCCTCTGCGCGTACACGAATCACGGCCACTGCGGCGTGCTCATGGACGGTTACGTGGACAACGACCAGTCGCTGGCCCCGCTGACCGCCATGGCGGTGGCGCATGCCGCGGCAGGCGCGGACCTCGTCGGGCCATCGGACATGATGGATGGCCGTGTTGGCGCGCTGCGCGACGGCCTCGATGCCGCCGGCCACGTGCGCACGGGGATCATGTCGTATTCGGTGAAGTACGCCTCCAGCTACTACGGCCCGTTCCGCGACGCGGCCGACTCGTCACCGCAGCACGGCGACCGCCGCAGCTACCAGATGGACCTGCGCAACGCGGGCGAGGGGGAACGCGAGGCCCTGCTCGACGCCGCGGAAGGGGCGGACATCCTGATGGTCAAGCCGGCGCTGGCCTATCTCGACGTCATCAGCCGTGTGCGGGCCGCGTCCACGCTCCCGCTGGCGGCGTACAACGTCTCGGGTGAGTACTCGATGGTGAAGGCCGCCGCGGCCAACGGCTGGGTGGATGAGCGTCTGGTGGTACGCGAGAACCTGCTCGCCATGGCGCGCGCCGGCGCCGACATCATCATCACGTACCACGCGCGGGAAGCGCTGCGCGAGGGGTGGCTGTGAGCGCGGGCCCCGGCTCGCGGTCGTGGATGGAGCGGGCGGCCCGGGTCATTCCGGGCGGCGTCAGTTCGCCCGTGCGCGCCTTCAAGTCCGTCGGCGGCACGCCGCTTGTCTATCGGCGGGGCGACGGGGCATACCTCGAGGACGTGGACGGGCGCCGCTACGTCGATTTCGTCTGCTCGTGGGGGCCGCTGATCCTCGGGCACGCCCACGCGACCGTCCGTGAGGCCATTGTCCGGGCCGTGGAGAAGGGCACGTCATTTGGAGCGCCCGGGGAGACGGAAATCGAACTCGCCGAACGCATCACCGGCGCGTATCCAGGTCTCGAGCAGGTTCGGTTCGTGTCGTCCGGCACCGAAGCGGTGATGAGCGCCATTCGTGTGGCGCGCGGCTTCACCGGGCGCGACAAGATCGTGAAGTTCTCGGGCTGCTACCACGGCCATGCCGACCACCTGCTCGTCGCGGCGGGATCCGGGCTCGTGACCTTCGGCCATCCGTCGTCGGCGGGCGTCCCCGAGGCGTTCGTGGGTGAGACCATCGTGCTGCCGCTCGACGACGAGGCGCGCGTGATCGACCTGCTGCGGCGCGACGGCGACCGCATCGCGGCCGTGATCATCGAGCCGGTGCCGGCCAACAACGGCCTCCTGCTGCAGCGCCCCGAGTTCCTCGCGACCCTGCGCGAGGAGACCCGGCGCGCCGGCACGGTGCTGATCTTCGACGAAGTGATCAGCGGCTTCCGCGTGGCACGCGGCGGCGCGGCGGAGCGGTTTGGCATTGTCCCCGACTTGGCCACGTTCGGGAAGATCATCGGCGGCGGACTGCCGGTGGGCGCATTTGGCGGCCGGCGCGACATCATGCAGTGCCTCGCACCGATCGGTCCGGTGTATCAGGCAGGAACCCTTTCAGGAAACGCCGTCGCGATGGCCGCCGGCTTGACCACACTGAGGCTGCTCGACGAACAGCAGGCGTGGCCGGCCCTCGAGACCTTGGGCAATGCGCTGGAAGAGGCGGTGCGCCCCGTGCTGGCGGCCGCGCCGATCCCGGCGCAGTTCGGACGGCTGGGATCTCTCTTCTGGCTCTACCTGGACGAGGGACCGCTTCCGCGCTCGGCCGAGGCGGTCAGCAGCACCGCCGGAGTGCGGTACGGGCCGGTCTTCCACGCCCTCCTGGATCGCGGCATTGCATTGGCGCCGTCGGCGTATGAGGTAGGTTTCCTATCGTTGGCCCACGACCGGGGACACCTCCGCCAGTTGGCGGAGGCACTCTCGGAAGCGCTGTCCCCGGCCCTGCTCCCCACGGCATGATCCTGCCCTCCCAGCGCCGTCGTGTGCGCACCATGCAGATCGGCTTCCTCGTGCTGCTCGCCACGACGAGCGCGCAGCTCGCGTGGTGGCTGTACGACCAGGTGGCCTACTCCCGCGAGATGCAGCGCCGCATCGAGGCCACCCTGCAGGCCGACCTCGCGCAGGCGGGGGCGCTGCTGCGCGCCGGCGTCCCGCGCGACTCGCTGACCGTGCTCTTCCCGACGCTCGACATCGGGGCGGTTCAGGTCACGCTCCGTCCGGCGACAACCGAGAGCCTGCGGCTCGAGCGCGCCCGCCGGCTGAACCGCTACGCGTGGGAGGGCGGGTTCTTCATGCTCGTGCTGGTCGCCTCGATGTACGTGGTGCACCGGTCGCTGCTCGAGCAGGCCGAGCTCCACCATCGGCAGGAGGGGTTTCTGGCGTCGGTGTCGCATGAGCTGAAGAGTCCGCTCGCGTCGCTGCGCCTGTCGGCGGAGACGCTCGCCCTGCGCAATCCCGATCCGCAGCGTCGCCTGGAACTGGTGCACCGCCAGATCCAGGACCTGACGCGCCTCGAACGGCTGATCGGCAACATCCTCGACACGTCGCGCCTCTCGCAACCGTCGCTGCGCTCCGCGCCCGAGGCGCTGTCGCTGGCGAATGAGTCGCAGCATGCCATCGACGAGATCTCGTTCCACGCGAGCGAGACCAAGACGGCGGTGCGCGCCAGCATCGCCGACGACCTGATGATCTTCGCCGACCGTGACGCGGTGCGCACGGTGCTGCGCAACCTGCTGCACAACGCCATGCGCGCCGCGGAGGGTGGCACGGTGACCGTCGCCGCCGCCGTCGAGGATGGCCAGGCGCTGCTGCGCGTCTCCGACGACGGCATTGGCTTTCCGCCCGAGCTCGGCCAGAAGATCTTCGGGAAGTTCTACCGGCTGGACGACGAACGTCACACGGGACGGAGCGGCACGGGGCTTGGCCTGTACCTCGTCCGGCGGCTCGTCGAACTCGACGGCGGCACGGTGCGCGCGCACAGCGACGGCCCCGGTCGCGGCGCTGTCTTCACGGTCCACTGGCCCCTCGCCCCCCACGAACACGCATGAAGGATCCCACCGCCCACCTGCTCCTCGTCGAGGACGAACCCAACCTCGCCCGCGGCATTCGCGAGAACCTCGAAGCCGAAGGGTACGCCGTCGAAGTCGTGATGGACGGCCGCGTGGCCCTCGACCGCGTGCTGGCGCGCGAGTACGGCCTCGTCATCCTCGACGTGATGCTCCCCTCGATTGACGGGTTCGCCGTCTGCGAAGCCATGCGCCGCGAGGGGCGCGACACTCCCGTGCTCTTCCTGACCGCGCGCGGCGGCCCGGATGACCGCATTCGGGGCCTCGCCGTCGGCGGGGACGATTACCTCCCCAAGCCGTTCCAGTTGCGCGAGCTGCTGCTGCGCGTTGCGGCCATCCTGCGCCGCCGCATGCGCTACGACGCCATCACGGCGCGCGAGCCGGTGGTGCGCTTCGGCGGCAACGAGTTCGACTTCCGGAGCTTCCGCGGCCGGTCGCACGACGGCAACGAGCAGTTTCTCACCCAGAAGGAAGCCATGATTCTCAAGGTGCTCGTCGAGCGCGAAGGGCAGGTGGTGTGGCGTGACGACATCCTCGACCTCGTCTGGGGCGAGGATGTCCTCCCCTCGACCCGCACGATCGACAACTTCATCGTCCGCCTCCGCAAGCGGTTCGAGCCGGACCCCGAGCAGCCCCGTCACTTTCACACGGTGCGCGGCATCGGCTACCGGTTCACGAAGCAACCGACGGAGGGGGCGTGAGCACGCTGCTGCTGGAGGCGCTGCGCGGCCGGCCCACACCGCGGCGCCCGCTCTGGATCATGCGACAGGCGGGACGCTACCTGCCCGAATACCGCGCCCTGCGGGAGAGGCACTCGTTCGAGGAGCTGTCGGGCAGCGCGGAGCTCAGCGCCGAAGTGACCTTGCAGCCGGTGCGCCGCTTCGCCCTCGACGCGGCCATCATCTTTGCCGACATCATGAGCCCGATGGCCGCCCTCGGCGTGCCCGTGCGGTTCAATCCCGGGCCGGTCATCGCCGATCCCGTGCGCACGATCGCGGACGTCGAAGCCCTGCGCTCGCCGGCGGCCGGCGAGATCGCGCCCGAAGTGATGACGGCGCTGCGCCTCGTGCGCGCCGAGCTGCCCGCGGACCAGGCGCTGCTCGGCTTCGCCGGCGCGCCGTGGACGCTGGCGGCGTATCTCGTGCAGGGCAAGGGCGCCCCGGGCTTCCCCGCCCTGCGCGCGCTCGCCGCCCGCGACCCCGGACTGCTCGACGCCTTGATGTCCCGCCTCACGGATCTCGTCGTCGCCTACCTGCACGAGCAGGTCGCCGCCGGCGCCGATGCCGTGCAGCTGTTCGACACGTGGGCCGGTGTGCTCTCGCCGGCGCGATGGTCCGAATTGGTCCGGCCGCATCTCGTGCGCCTGCTCCACGAGACCGCCGGCCTCGGCGTGCCCCGCATCCTGTTCGTGCAGGACGCCTCGCACCTCGTCCCCAGCTACGCCGCGCTTCGCTCGGAAGCACTCGCGGTCGATTGGCGGGAGGACCTCGCGAGCCTGCGTGAGTTCGTCGGTCCGGAGCGCGGCCTGCAGGGGAACCTGGACCCCGCCTTTCTCGTTGCCGGTCCGGAAGCCACGCAAGTCGAGGCCCGGGCCCTGCTCGCCCGAGTCCCCGCGCGCGGACACGTCGTCAACCTCGGGCACGGCATCACGCCCGACGCCCCCCTGGAAAGCGTGCAGGCGCTCATCGACGTCGTGCACGCGGAGCAGCTGCCATGACCGCCCCCCATCGCGATCGTCCCGTCGATCGGGCCGCCACCGCCGACCTCCTCGCGCGGCACGATGTCTCCGGCCCGCGCTACACCAGCTATCCCACCGCCGTCGAGTTCGGCGACGGCGTCACCGCCGACGATTATGAACGGCGCCTCGCCGCGGCCAACGCACTCGGTCCGGATGCGCCGCTCTCGCTGTACGTGCACCTGCCGTTCTGCCAGGAGCGTTGCCTCTTCTGCGGCTGCCACGTGATCATCACCAGGCATCGCGAGGTCGCCGCGCCGTACCTCGATCTGCTAAAGCGCGAAGTCACGATGCTGGCCGAGCGGCTGCCCAACCGGCGCCGCTTCGCGCAGCTGCACCTCGGCGGCGGCACTCCCACGTACTACGAGCCGGCGCAGCTCACCGACTTCCTGCAGCATCTCCTGCGCCACTTCGAACCGCTCCCCGGCGCGGAACTCGCGCTGGAAGTCGATCCGCGCGTCACGACCATCGCGCACCTCGACGCGCTCGCCGACCTCGGATTCAATCGCGTCTCGATGGGCGTCCAGGACCTGACACCCGTGGTGCAGGAGGCGATCGGGCGCATCCAGACGCTGGAACAGACCCGTCGGCTCATCGACCACGCCCGCTCGCGCGGCTTTCGCGGCATCAACGTCGATCTCATCTACGGCCTGCCGCTGCAGACCGAGGAGACCTTCGAGCAGACGGTCAATGCCGTCATCGGGCTCGGCGTTGACCGCGCCGCGGTCTACTCGTTCGCCTTCGTGCCGTGGGTGCGGGGCCACCAGAAGAAGCTCGAGGAGTCCGACTTCCCCGACGCGGCCACCAAGCTCCGCCTCTTCGCCATCGCCCGGGAGCGCTTCCTGCAGGCGGGATACGAGCCCATCGGCATGGACCACTTCGCCAAGCCGGACGACGAGTTGGGGCGGGCGAAGCACGAGGGACGCCTGCGCCGGAACTTCCAGGGCTACGCGGTGATCCCCGGCGACGACGTGATCGGCCTCGGCATCTCGGCCATCGGCGACGTGCGCGGCGCGTACGTACAGAACGAGAAGAAGCTCTCGACGTACGAGGAATCGCTGGCCGCCGGACGCCTCCCCGTCGCGCGCGGCGTCGCCCGCAGCGACGACGACGACATCCGCCGCACCGTGATCCACGAGTTGATGTGCAACTTCGGCGTCGACATCCCCGCCATCGAACGCCAATACGCGATTTCGTTCGCGGCGTACTTCGCCGACGACCTGCGGCAGCTCGATGCCCACGTGCAGGATGGCCTCGCCGTCGTCACGCCGACGCGCATCGCGGTCACGCCGGTCGGCGAGCTCATCGTGCGCAACATCGCCATGTGCTTCGACCGGTACATGCGCGAAAAGCACGCCGCCGACGCCAAGCCAGTGTTCAGCCGCACGGTGTGATGCGCCCGCACGTCGTCGTAATCGGCGGCGGCATCACGGGGCTGTCCGCCGCGTGGACGGTCGCGCGCCTTGGCGCCGGCCTGCCGGACGGCGCGGACGTCACCCTGCTCGAGCGCGACGCCGAGCCCGGCGGCAAGGCCCGCACCCATCGCGACGGCGACTGGCTCGCCGAGGGTGGCCCTGGCGGGTTTCTGTCCGGCCGTCCCGCCATCGAACGGATCATTGAAGACGCCGGACTGGCCGGCGAGGTGATCACCGCCGATGCCGCGGCCGCACGACGCTTCGTCTACTTCAACGGGGCGCTGCGGCGCGTCGTGGCGACTCCCGTGGGACTCGTGCGGGCGGGGCTGCTCGACGTGCGTGGGGCCGCGCGCCTGTGCGGCGAACCGTTCATCGCCACCCGGCGATCAGGGCCCGAGGAAACCGTGTGGGAGTTCGCGGCGCGCCGCATCGGCGCGCAGGCGGCCGACCGGTTGGTGGCGCCCATGACGCTCGGCATCTACGCGGGCGACGCACGGCAGCTCTCGCTTCCGTCGGCCTTTCCGCGAATGGCCGCGCTCGAAGCGGAGCATGGCTCGCTGGTGCGAGGGCTGATCGCCAAGCGCGGCCGGATGGCCACGGGAACGTTGACGACCCTGCGACGCGGCCTGCAGACGCTTCCCCACACGCTCGCCGCGCGCGGCCGGTTCACCACCCGCACGGGAGCGCCGGCACTGGCGATTTCGCGCGATCACGCCGGCTGGCGCGTCCCCATCGCGGGCGACGAGGCGTTGCGCGCCGATGCCCTGATCGTGGCGACCGAAGCCTGGGCCGCCGCGCCGCTCCTCTCGGCGGTCGCGCCCGAAGCGTCGGCGGCGCTGAACAGCATCTACTGCCCGCCGGTCACCGTGGTCACGCTCGGCTTTCCCCACCACGCGGCCGGAGGGGTTCCACTGGGCTTTGGCGTCCTCATCACGCGCGGCGAAGGCCTGCGCGCGCTCGGCAATCTCTGGGACTCGCACTTCTTCCCCTCCCGCAGCCCGTCTGGCCACCTGTTGCTGCGCGCGATGCTCGGCGGCGCGGTGGATCCCGCGGCCGGTGCCCTCGATGATGACGCAGCCATCGCGCTCGTGCGCGAGGAGATGCGGCGCATGTACGGCACGGAGGCGGCGCCGGCATTTGCGCACGTCACGCGATGGGCGCGCGCCATTCCGCAATACACGCTCGGTCACGCGACGCGCGTTCGAACCATTCGCGATGCGATCGCGGTGCACGGCGGCCTGTATGTCGCCGGCTCCGCGCTCGACGGCGTGGCCTTCGCGGATGCCGCGGCGAGCGGCGTGACCGCCGCCGAAGCCGCGGTGGAACGCCTGCGCGCCATCAGCGGCTGACGCGCAGGAACCGGCTACCGCAAGAGCCGGCTAACACAGAATTCAGTGACCGCAAGTAACCGGAAGGCCGCCTCCAAGCAGCGGCCTCCCGGTCATCGCTCATCGGAATCGGTTAATCGCAATCCCAAATCCCAATCCGAATTCCCAATCCTCAATCAGCCGTCACCAAGGGATGTTGTCCTCAGGCGGCACCGGTGGCTGCTGCGCATTGGGTGGACGGACGCCCTGGCGCGGGAGGCGCTGCCCCTGAGGGATGCCGGCCCCCGCCCGACCGGCGCCGGGTCCGATGCCAGGACCCATCCCCGGCCCCATGCCCTCGCCCATTCCGGGACGCAGGGCGCCGGCGCCCGGGCCCGCCATCCCACGGCGGACTGCCTGGGCGCGGACTTCATCCATCCGGCGGCGCATCTGTTCCTGCATGCCAAGGAAACGCGCCCGCTGCATGGGCGTGAGGTAGCCCGCCATCTCCTTCTGTTCCTGCTCCACCAGTTCGAACCGCTGCCGCTGGATCTGCAGCATCCGGTCAAGCGCGGTCGAAACCTTGGCCTGGTTCATCGTATCGCCCGCAATCAGGAGGTCGCGCATCCCCATCCGCGCGTCACGCTCCTGCTCCACGAGCAAGCGTCGCCGTTCCTCGAACTTCCGGTTCGTCGCCTGCAGCTTCGCAAACTGGTCATCGGTCAGCTGCAGCTGGTTTCTCAACTGATTGGCGATACGGTTGCGGATCTGCTGCTCCAGCTGGGCACGATCCATCTGGCCGGCCATCATCTGCCGGCGCGCCTCCGGCTGGGCCGCCGCCGCATTGCCCGCCGGCGCCGGCGCGGGTTTCGGCTGTGCCGCCGGCGGATTCTGGGCCAGCGCCGCGCCGGTGACGAGTCCCAGCGCGAGTGCTACGCGAACGACCTGCTTCATAGCGTCTTTCCTCCTTCATTCATCGCGATGACTGGCGTCACCGACTCAGGATCAGTACTGGGCAGGCTCCGGACGGAATCCATCTGCCCCAACAACGTCTGCAACTCCTCGAGCGTCAGGTCCGACAATCCGCCGCCGAACGTGATGCCATCTCCCGCTGCTCCCGCCGCCGGCGACACCGTGGACTCCGACGGGGTCGCGAGCCGCACGTACGACGAGTCCGCCACGCGCACGCCCGTCTCCGTCACGCTGCTTCGCCAGAAGAGGCCGCCGCCGGCCACCAGGAGCAGCCCGGCCGCCGTCGCGTACTGCCAGAGGTGCCGACGGAGCGGCGCGCGCACGATGCCCAGGGCCCTGGGCGCGGCCGTTGGCGGTGCCGGCAGCGCGCTGACGATGGCGGCGACGTCGATGCGGGGCGCCGCGAGCGCGAGCCCCGCCCGCACCTGGGCAAGCAACGCCAATTCGGCGCGGCACGACGCACAAACCGCGAGGTGCGACCCCACCCGGGTGGCATCTTCCGCCGCGAGCGCGCCCAAGGCGTAGTCGGGGAGCAGGTCGCGCATCAGTTCATCATGGCAGTCAGTCATCGCTCAAGTACTCCTTCACCGCGCGCATCGCATTGTGGTAATGCACCCGGCACGCGCCTTCCGTGCTTCCCACCAGCTTCGCGATCTCCGTGTATGGCAGCCCTTCCGTCACGCGCAGCGTGAACACCTCCCGCTGCAGTCCGGAGAGCCGCGCCACCGCCTGCCGTACGCGCGCGTGCGTTTCGTCCGCCACCATCCCGTCGAGCGCGTCGTACTCCTGCACTGCATGCCCTTCGTCAAGCTCCACCTGGTTCCGCTGTCGGCGCTCGGCCCGTTGCCGGTCAAGCACGAGGCGCTTGAGGATGGTGAAGAGCCAGGTGCGCAATGAACTGTCAGACCGGAACGTGTCGATGGCGCCGAACGCCCGCACAAACGTGTCCTGCACCAGTTCCTCCAGCCCATCCCGCACGCCCTGCGCCGCGGCGTACCGGGCGAGCGACTGCGCGTGCCGGGTCACGATCTCGCTCGCCGCCCGCTGATCGCCCCGTTGCCACCGGGCGATCAACTCCACATCCAGATGGGCGTCTGTCTCGCGGCTCGATTCGCTCATGCGCTCACCACCTTGGACTCCGCAATCCGCATTTCGTTAATTCGGCAGGGTTGACGCCGCCCGTCTCCCGGTTCACCATCCGAGGGTCCCGCTCGCCACGCGTGCCCATCAACCATGATTGAGATCATCGCGCACCGTGGTGCGTCCCGCGAGCACCACGAGAATACCATCCCCGCCTTTCAGCGTGCGCTCGACCTCGGGGCGAACGCGGTGGAGTTGGACGTGCACTGCGCGGCCGATGGCACCGTGGTGGTCCACCATGACCCGGTCCCGCGCGGCACGCCCGCCGACCCCGCGCTGGCCGACCGGCTCATTGCCACATTGACGACCGCCGAACTGGCCTCGTTTCGGTTCTCCGACGGGGGGACGATTCCGACACTCGAGGAGATCGCGCAATTGCTGCGCGCTCGCGCCACGCTGTACTGCGAGCTGAAGGGCGCCGGCACCGCGGAGCCGTCCCTGAAGGTGCTCCGGCGCTACGGCGGCCCCTGTGCCGTGCACGCCTTCGATCACCGCATGGTCGCCGCGGCCGCCGCCTACGCTCCGGAGATTCCGCGCGGTGTGCTCGAAGTGAGCCGGCACGTCGATCCGGCCGCGGCGCCCGCCAGCGTCGGCGCCCGCGACCTCTGGCAATTGGCCGAATTCGTGGATGAGGCCCTCGTACGCGCCGTCCACGCCGCGGGGGGGCGCGTCATCGCCTGGACGGCCAATGCGCCAGAGGCCATCGAACGCCTCGCAAGCTGGGGCGTCGATGGCCTCTGCACAGACGACGTAGCGCTCGTGCGCCGCGTCCTCGGCCGCTAGACGGGCGGCGGGTCTGCAGGCGGCGGCACGTCGGAGGCCGCCGGCGGCTCGGAAGGCGGCGCCGCTTCGGGAGTTCCGTCCCTCCCCTTGGTCAACTCGGCATCCAGTCGCGTCGCTTCGGCTTCGTGCTCGCGCAGCGTCGCGGCCAGGCGGTCCCACGCCGCCGGGTCCAGTTCCTCACCCGCCGCCTTCGCCCGGTACACGGCATAGCCGAGCGCCTGGGCGGCCTTGTCGGCCAGTTGTCGCACCCGGAAGATCTCGAGACGCAGCCGCCCTTCATCAATTGCGCCCTGCGCCGCCCGTCCCGCGCGATTCAGTTCGACCTGCAGCTTGTCGAGCAAGCCCATGCATCCTCCCGGCGAGAGCCGTATCTGCTGGCTCTACGTCCAGGGCCGCCGCATTGTTTCCGACGCGTCGCTTCGCGGGGCGCGACGGAGTAAATTGCGGGATGGAGAACGCCTTCGACCGCGGGGTCCGCTCCGCCCAGCTCGGCATGATCACCAACGCCGTGCTGGCGCTGGTGAAGCTGATGGCCGGCGTTCTCGGCAACTCGTACGCGCTCGTCGCCGACGCCGTGGAGTCGTCGGCCGACATCTTCTCGTCGCTCATCGTGTGGGGCGGACTGCGCATCGCGAGCCGCGATCCCGATGACGACTACCCGTTCGGGTACGGAAAGGCCGAGACCGTGGCCACCGCCACGGTGTCGCTCATGCTGGTGGGCGCGGCCGCGGGCATTGCCGTCGAGGCGCTCCGCGAGATCCGCACGCCGCATCACGCGCCGGCCCCCTGGACGCTCATCGTGCTCGTCGCGGTCGTCGTGACGAAGGCGCTGCTCGCCCGCCGCGTGGGACATGTGGGAAGCGCGGTCGGGAGCTCGGCCGTCAAGGCCGACGCCTGGCACCACCTCTCGGACGCCATCACCAGCGCCGCCGCATTCATCGGCATCTCCATCGCCGTGTGGAAGGGCGCCGGATGGGAGTCGGCGGACGACTGGGCCGCGCTGGTGGCCGCGTGCGTGATCTCGTACAACGGGCTTTCCATGCTGCGCACGTCGCTCCGCGACCTGATGGACCATCATCCCGGCGAGGAGATCGTCCTGCCGGTGCGGCGGGTGGCGGAAGCCGTGCCCGGCGTCGCCGCCATCGAGAAGCTGCTGGTCCGCCGCTCCGGGATCTCGTTTCACGTCGAGATCCACGTGCAGGCCGACCCCGCAATGTCACTCGTCGCCGCGCACGCGCTGGGCGGGATCGTCAAGAGCACCATTCGTGAGGCACAGCCCCGAGTGCGCGGAGTGCTCGTGCATATGGAGCCGTATGATCACAAGCAGACGGGAGACGGAAGACGAGAGACGGGAGACAGATGATCGCGGATTATCTCCCGTCTTCCGTCTTCTAGCTTCCGTCTGCCGCCGCCACGCAAAAGGGCCCGCTGATCCCAGCGGGCCCTTGTCGCGTTCACCAAGCGAGCTTATGCCGCCGGATAGACCGACACCTTGTAGCGGCTCTTGCTCTTGTGCTCGAACTTCACCACGCCGTCGATGAGGGCGAAGATGGTGTAGTCCGTGCCCAGCCCGACGTTGTTGCCGGGATGCCACTTGGTGCCGCACTGACGGAGAATGATGTTCCCCGCCACGACCTGCTCACCGCCGTACTTCTTGATGCCGCGGAACTTCGGATTCGAATCGCGGCCGTTGCGGGAGGAGCCGACGCCTTTCTTATGAGCCATATGTTCCTCTCGTGTAGCGACTCACCCGAGGGTGATGTCGCGGACCTTGATTTCGGTGAAGCCCTGCCGGTGACCCTGCTTGCGCGCGTAGTTCTTGCGGCGGCGGAACTTGAAGACGACGATCTTGTCGCCGCGGCCCTGCTTGGTGATGTCGGCCGTCACCTTGGCCCCGCTCAGCGTCGGAACGCCAGCGCGAACGGTGGAGCCGTCGGAACCGAGCAGCACTTCGGTGAACTCAACGTGCGTACCCACATCGCCCGGAAGCGACGGAATGCGCAGCGACTTGCCCGGCTCAACACGATACTGCTTGCCGCCGGTGCGAATGATGGCGTAGGACATGGAAGGACTCGAAAAAGCTAAGACTGACAGCGAGCCTAGAATGATACCGGGGCTCGTTACCCTAGTCAAGTCCTACGGAGGATTGAGGATAGGGAATCCGGAATACGGCTTAGGAACTCGATTCCGGATGGCGATTGGCGATTACCGGGCCCTGGCCTGCCGCAGCACAAAACTGGTCACATTGGCCACTTCCTGGTCGGTCAACCCGCTCCGCCTCCCGCCGTCGGACATATGCCCCCGCAAGAAGCCCGCGAAGGTCTGCCAGTTCGCCAGATCCGACGCGATCGTGAAGCTGCGCCGGCCCCAGACGGGGCCACCCTTGGCCGTCCCCTGGCCGTACACGCCATGGCAGGCGGCGCACTGGGCCCTCCAAACCTTGCCTCCGTCCGCCGAGTTCCCCGTCATTACCGTCACCGTGTCATCGCCCTGTCCCTCGACGTGCCCGCCGAGGCGGACGCCGCGGGAGAGGAAGGCGATGTACGCCACCAGCGCCTCCATCTGCGGATCGTCGGGCCGCAGCGTGGGAGCCCTGAGGTTGCGGCGCAGGCAGAGGTTGATGCGTTCATGGACCGTCAGCACGCCCCCGCGGACATCGACCCGCGGATACTTGGCGTAGGCCCCCACCCACGGGAGCGCCCCGCGTTTCGTTCCGGCGTCCAGATGGCAGCTCACGCACCGCAGCGCGCTCGCACGCCCCAGGTGCATCGAGTCCCGGGTCGCCGTCGCGATGGCCCGTCCGCGCCGGATGGCGACACCAAGGGCATCGCCAGGAATCAGCGAGTCGGCCGGCACGACGAACACGGCCGTGTCCACCTCCGGACGCGGCGCCGGCGCGGCCGGAACGAGGGTCACCATGCCGCCGAGCACGCGGCGCGGGGGCTCTGCTCGCTCGGCTCGACAGGCGCTGAGGAGGAAAAGTGCGACGGTGAGAGATGGCAGATGGCGGATGGCGGATGGCGGATAACTGCGCCTTCCCGTCGCGCCGCTGCGCGTTTGATCGGCCGTCAGCCTTCTGCCATCAGCCATCAATCGGCCCCCCTCACGCCACCGCGTACTGCTGCGTCACATCCCGCCCCGCCCCCTTCACCACCAGCTTGAACTCGTCGGGACGCAGCAGCGGATCGTCGCGCATCTCGACCGAGAAGCCGAGTCCCTTCTCGAGCTTCTTCATCAGGTCGGACTCCTGCTCGAGCACATACATCGCCGTGTCCGGATGCAGCCGCACCAGCAGGTGGTCGCGGCGCCCTTCGGCCGCCATGCGGCGCACCGAGCGTTCCATGCGGCGCACGATGGTCTCCGCCGTGAAGACACGCCCGGTGCCGTGGCAGACGTCGCACGGCTCCGTCATGGACTGCAGATGGCTCTGGCGCACGCGTTGCCGCGTCATCTCGATGAGCCCCAGGTCGCTGACGGCGAACGCCTTGGTGCGCGCCCGGTCGCGGCCGAGATGCGTGCGCAGTTCCTGCAGCACCTTGTCGCGATTCTG